>JADCJN010000260.1 GCA_020247005.1 Silvanigrellales bacterium | reverse complement strand
TCAAATGGGAAAAAGACAAAAAACGCTCCGGGTTCTCGTTCCGGTCGGTGTTGCAGGGAATTTCAAGCTACGTCAGGCCGGGCGCGCCGACCGGAACGAGAACCCGGGACTCGTGAGTGAGGGAGGAGGACCTTGCGCCCGTGGAAAAATCCGTTTTGAAGCCCCTCGTCGTTCTGCCCACGTACAATAACGCTGCGACGCTTGAAGTTGTTCTCAATGACGTTATTCGGTATGCGCCCCCGGGAATGCGCATTGTTGTGGTGAACGATGGATCGACCGACGCCACCGCCAACGTGCTGCTCAGGTTTGCGGACGTGGTTGTCATTGATTTGGGCGAGAATCGAGGTAAAGGAGAAGCTCTTGTCGCCGGGTTCCATTACGCACGCGTGAACGGCTACTCTCACGTGATTACAATGGACACCGATGGGCAGCACTTTGCCTCCGACATCCCCTTCTTTATAGACGCCCTGAGGAAAGAACCCAAGGCCGTTTGGCTGGGCGATCGTCAACTCCTGTCGGCACCTGTACCAAACGCGCCTAGCAGCAGCATTTTCGGATGTCGGTTCTCGAATTTTTGGGTTCGTCTGGAGACAGGATTCTGGCTTCCCGACACGCAAACGGGTTTTCGTTGCTACCCTGTTCTCGGGTCTCCGTTTTCCTCCTTGCGTGCGAAACGGTATGATTTCGAAATCGAGATTTTGGCTCATTCCGCTTGGGCGGGATTCCCTTTGCGGTCGATCCCCATTGGCGTTCATTACCCGCCACGGGGCCAGCGCGTGTCCCATTTCCATCCTTGGCACGACAACCTTCGACTCACGTGGACTCACACCCGCCTTTGCACACGGCGCATTTTAGACATTTTGCACATCCGACCCTTTTTGCAAAAATGGGGATCCGACGCACGAAGGGAACGGAGAGGAATATGACAGTCACTTTGGAAGCTCCCGCGCACCTTCCACTTAAGGCTTTCTTCGCCCTACTTGGCGCTCAGAAGCCTCGACTCGCGCTCTCAGATGCGCTCCGCAGCTTGTTGAAAACCAACCGCAGCTTCCTCGAGTCGCGCCTTGCGGAAGGCGCGCCCCTCTATGGCATCAACACAGGGTTTGGAAATTCCTCGAGTCAAAAAGTTTCGCAGGAAGGTCTCTACGATCTGCAACGGAATTTGACTCGCTACCATGGCTGCGGGCTGGGTGACCTTCTCTCGGAGTCCGAGTGCCGCGCCATTTTGCTCGTGCGCATTGTGTGCCTGCTCCAGGGCAAATCTGGCATTTCGGATGAATGCGCCGATGCCCTTCTTGGGCTCTGGAACAAAGGCGTGACCCCATGCATTCCCCGATTGGGAAGTGTGGGTGCGAGTGGCGATCTTACGCCCCTGAGTTACGTTGCGGCTGTGTTGCAGGGTGAGCGAGAGGCCTACGTCGATGGCGCGCGGGTCGACGCTGCCAGAGCGCTCGAGGAGGCGGGTCTGCGTCCCTACACGCTCAAGCCCAAGGAGGGGCTTGCGCTCATGAATGGCACTGCTGTCATGACGGGTCTGGCTCTTCTCGCGACTCAGGAGGCACGTGTTTTCGCAAACGTCGCATGCGAGTGCACAGGTTTCCTGGTGGAGGTTCTCGGGGGGCGCGTGTCGCCCTACCGCGCTGCTCTGCACGCCGCCAAACCGCACAAAGGAAACTTAGAGGCCGCGGCTCGCATTTTGGCGTTCGTTGCCGCCGACGACGCCAGGCGAGACGTCGAGGCACTTGCTTTGGGGACAAAGTCGACAGGTTCGGGGGGAGCTCAGGAAACGCGGCTTCAAGACAGCTATTCGCTTCGGTGCGCGCCCCAGGTCGTGGGTGCCCTGTACGATGCCCTCACTTTTGCTGAAAGCGTTCTTGAGGTCGAACTCAATTCCGTGAACGACAACCCGGTCGTTTTGCATGAAGAAGGCGTTATTCTTAATGGCGGCCATTTTTTCGGCAGCCATGTGGCCTTGGTGTGCGATGCGCTCAAGCCAGCGGTTGCGAACGTGGCCGGTTTGCTCGACCGTCAGCTCGCCATTCTTGTGGATGGTCGTTTCTCGAACGGGCTGCCCGACAATCTTGTTGACGTCAAGACGTTGGGGGCTTCGGCGTCGAGGCATCACGGTCTCAAGGCATTGCAAATCTCCATGAGTGCGGTGACTGCGGAGGCTTTGAAAAACACCATGCCGGCAAGCGTTTTTTCCCGCCCCACGGAGTGCTTGAATCAAGACGTCGTGAGCCTAGGCACCATTGCCGCCCGCGACCTTCTGGGCGTCCTGTCGCTGGCAACTTGGGCGGGTGCGCTTCAGGTGTTTGCGCTCTGCCAGGCGGCCCACGTGACGCCCGAGAAAGAATTTGAAAGCCGTCTTGTGGGGCCGGCGCGGGAATGGCTCACCACCTGGCGAGCCAGTTGTGCACCGGTCACATCCGACAGGGCGCTCGATCGCGAACTCACTGCACTTCGCGGTGCGCTTTTCGAGCGTTTCTTGTGATTTCCATCGAAGTCCGACACACCGTGCCATTCCACGATTGCGACATGATGGAAATTGTGTGGCACGGAAACCACTATCGCTACTTTGAAATGGCTCGTTCGGCCCTCTTGCGCTCTTTGCGAATGGACTGGCCCGACATGAAGGTTTTGGGCATCGCCATGCCCGTGGTGAAAACCGAGGCGGAATACCGCGCCCCATTGGTGTACGATCAACAGATCGTCATTCGGGCCTCTATCCAAAATCCCCTTTCTCCGGCGCTCGAAATCGCCTATGAAATTCGAGGCGAAGATGGAATAAAAGTCTTCGCGCGCGGTGTAACCAAGCAGGTCTACGTCGAGCATGCCACGCAGGAACTGCTTTTTGCCTTGCCCTCGGTGCTTGAAGAGAGGTTGCAAAGGGGGCTTGTTGAGGGTGCTTTTCCAGGTCCGTCTGGACCCCTCTCGCAGGCTCGGCCGAAGGATGTGTAAGGAGTCGACCATGTTTTCCCCTTCCCTTCTTTCGCCCTCTTTGGGCGTCTCTTCTGCAAGGCTGTGTTTGGGTCTTTCGGCGGCGCTTTGTTTTGTGTTTGCGACCCCCGCCCAGGCGGAACCTCTCACTCTGGAGCGGCTGAAAATACGCTATGCCGGACTCACGCGGTTGCAGGCAGACGTCGAGCAAACCCGCACCGGCAAGCATCTTTTGAAGCCTTTTGTTTCCGAAATCCGACTCGACTATGCCCCGGGAGCCATCACCTGGAACTACGTTCGGCCCTTCCAAAAAACCATCAAAATCACCCGCGAAGGCTTTGAAATGGGGGAGCGTAAGCTTCCGCCCTCTCAGTCGGAACGCCTCAAGTCTCTCACCACCATGCTCGATGCCCTCTTTCGCATGGACCTCGAGGCCATACGAAAAGACTTCGAACTCAAAGTGGAAGGAGACGTCGTCGAAGCGACGCCACGTGCCGCGTCTCCCTTGAAGTTTGTAAACACCATGGATTTTGAGTTCGACAGGAAGCTCGATATCCTCTCTGTGACCGTGGCAACGGAACACGATTCCGCAGTCATGAAGTTTTCTAACATCCGCATTGAGAAGTAGCTCGGCGCGCCCCGCGTCCGCGCGCCCCCTCCGCGGAGTCATTCGCTCGAGGGTCCGCTGTGAAGCTCCGCTTTTCGTCCGTCGTGCTCTTCGTGGTTTTGACCCTTGGAGCCTTTTTTTACGCCCGAGAACGCCTGTTCCTTGAAAACGATCTCGTTTCGTCTTTGAAAGCAGGCGACGCCGACCTGGCTGCGGTTTTTGAGCGCTTCCACGGCAGTGGCTTGTTTCGGGGAAAGATCTTCCTCGACCTTGCCAAAGTTTCAGACGAAGACCGTGTTCACGTCAGCGCCTTGCTTGCGCAAGAGGGCTTCAAGCCCATATCTTTGGTGGCTTTGCCGCAAGAACCTCAAGCGATGGCAGATGCGGCACGCAACCTCGCATTGCATCTTCCTCAGCACACTTTGGCCCGAGTTGTGTCCGACGACGCTCTTGCCTTTCGTGCCGAGGAGATTCTCTCCACACTTCTTTTGCCGGGCGGAGAAGCTTTTGGAGACCTTGCCAAGAGCGATCCGTTGGGGCTCCTGCCCCTCACACTTCAAGCATTTTGGGGCACAGCAGAGTCGCCTTCTTCAAAGCTGAGTGCGTCTCAAGACGGCCCCTCTGGCAACTCCGAAGTGCGCGCATACTTAAGCCCACGTCCTCTGGATTTCGAGAAAATCGCCCGC
Organism: Silvanigrellales bacterium; assembly: GCA_020247005.1. Classification (GTDB taxonomy): domain Bacteria; phylum Bdellovibrionota_B; class Oligoflexia; order Silvanigrellales; family Silvanigrellaceae; genus JADCJN01. The sequence continues at coordinate 53,761 of JADCJN010000260.1, read as the reverse complement.
GTCCATGATGCTCTTTCCAAAACAAATGGAGCCCATTTCATTGGCGAAGATTTCTTTGCCTATGAAAACTACGCCATTGTTCGTCGAGACATTCTTGTCTGCACACTCCTCGGGCTTCCCCTCAACCTCCTTCTGTATTTGTTTTTTGTCCGCGACAGGCGGTTTCTCTTTTTCACGCTCGCGGGCAACATTGTATCGTATGCCTGGGGTCTTTTTTTTGGAACCTTGTTTTTCCAAGGTTTGTACGGCGTCGCATTGGCATTCACCACTACGTTTCTTTCATTCAACAACGAGTCTCTTGTTCATTTGGCGGGAGTCGATGCCAATGCCACCCGTGACAAAAAGCTTGGGCTCCTGTCGGCCATGGGCACCACTTTCCTTGGGTTCCTCGTGTTGCTCGTGGGGTCATCGAGTCTGGTGCGCCAAATCGCACTGCTGTCGCTTGGCGGTATGACAGGCTTTCTCGCGTTTCTCTGGGTGTTTCGAAAGACGCTCGCGCGTCTCAGTTTCCGCGAGGCCGGTTGGTTGTTCGAAAAGTGGAGCATTCAAGTGCGCATGCCCCTTCTTCTCGTTCTCAGTGCGGCCTGCGTGGTTGCTGTGGTGGTCGGCGGATTTCCAGGAATTGGCACCCGCATCCGAGAGTTTCGATCGTTTTCTACGAAGCTTGAATCCGACATTGCACACTTTACTTCGAAAGCCGACGGGCTTGCGGGGGGGCGCCCCTTTGCCCTTGAGCTTTCCGAAGCACCCGACGTGACTGGCGCACAAGCCACGCCTTCTTTGCTCGCATCGTGGCGCCAGGCAGGCAAGCTCTCCGCGCGCTCGCCGTGGGCTGTTTATGCCGACTTTGAAACACAAAAAACAAACGCGGAATTTCTCTCGCAGGAAGGCTCGCGCGCTGTCTTGAAGCTCACCCAAACGCTGCGCACGCAGGGCGTTGATCTTGGGCTCGACGCTGCGGGGTTTCAGGCAAGTTACGCAAACACCGCCCCTCAGTCGCCTGCAGCCTTTTGCGAAGCGCTGGAAGGCTTCTCGCCCTTGCGTTTGTGCGCACGTGCGCCCAGTGGGGCGTTCTTCGCCATCGTCTCTGCCTCTGCTTCTGACTCTTTTTCCGGCGAGCCGTCGGACTCCGAGAAGAAGGAGGGCGGGCCCGGAAAGCGCGTGTGGGGGCTTGAAGCCGAGCCTTTCTACGATGCCATTCTCACCGGATTTTCTCGCGAACTCGCCTGGCTCTTTCTCGCCGGATTGGGTGCCATGGCGTTGTATCTTTATTCCCTGCACCGTTCGTGGAGAGCCCTTGTCTACATCTTCCTGCCCGTTGTGCTTTCCGGAGCCGTCGTGTGTCTTTGGTTGGGAATGCGTGGTGAGCCGCTCAACGTCATCCACATGCTGGCGTTCTCTCTCGTCATAGCGGTGGGTGTCGACTACAGTTCCGTGGCCCTGAGCTCGCGTTACGCCACACCCGAGCTTTCCCGGGTGCTCCTCACGGGGCTTTCGACGCTAGCCGCCTTTGGAGCACTTGTCGCTGCGCGGCATCCTGTGTTGCGGGACCTCGGCATGGTAGTCTCTTTGGGGGCAGGAATGTCTCTCGCGTTCGCACTTTTCATCCGCGTCCGTCTCGAGCCCGCCGCGACTCCAGCCGTGGCCACGGCCGAGGGAGAGGTAAGCGTGCTGTCATGAAAAAGCGTGCTGTTTTGAAAGCAGGGTTTGTCGCCTTCGGCATGCTGTCTGGTTGTGTCTCTCGCACGCCTTCCTCTTTCACGTTTCCGGAAACGTTCACGGCGCAGCAAGTTGTCAGTGTTCAAATACAGGGCACGGACGCAAAGGCGGGACGCCTCGAAACTTTCGTGGCAGTGTTGCGGCGTTCGCCACTGGCGACACGAGTCGTTCTTCTCGACCCAGTTTTTCTTGTTCCCTTCGTGACCGTAGACAAAGACGTGGAAGGAACCCGCGCTCTGTGGTTGGTGCCCGAGCCCGATGGTCTGCGTGGAAACGAGCTTCCCTCTAAGCTCATGGTGCTTCTCGACAATCTTTATGGAGAAGCGAAATGGGAAAACGTGGACGAAGCGCTGAAGCGCGAAATTCACTTTGCGCCCTTCTCGGCAGAAACAGACTCCTTCTTCTACCGTGCGACTCTTTCGGGTGCCGCTTCTTCTGGGGAGCCTGACTGTGCTTTCCCAAAATTTATCACAGTCTTTCCGAAGCGGGGTGAAGCTTCCGAAATTCGAGTCGAAACAAGTTCTGTTGACTGCGGCGCTTCGCGGGAGTCTTTATAATGCTCCCTTCTCCTCGTGTTCACCCTGAAACCGTCGCCACCGACAAAACGCTTTTTCGGTGGAACGTCGAGGTTGAGTGTGATCCGCGAGTTTTTTTGAGGGCCCTGGCCTGTGCGCATGCGCCCACATTTTTTGAGGCTTTTGCCGAGTGTCAAAGAGTCGGTGAGGTTCCTCTCATGGCAGCCCCTCACCAGCGCGAAAAAACCACGGCGCGCCCTTCAGGGGCCACTGTGCCTCCTTCGCCCGGCCACGTCGAAAAAGGGATGCCGCCCCAATCGGTTGTGGGCTTCCTCACCTCCGGCTCTACCGGCGAGGCCCGTGTGGTTTGGAAGTCGGCGGAGTGCCTTCTTGCGGAGGCAGGCGTGCTTGCTTCTCGTTTCTACACACAGCCAGGGCGTGTTGTGACTGCGCTCGTGCCTCCGTGTCACCTGTTTGGCTTCCTCTTCGCCGGACTCGCGCCCGCACTTGCCGACATGCCCGTGTGTGCGGTGGAACCGGGGACGCCCGTCGAGCGCGTGCCCGTTTCCAGTGTCCTTGTCGCGGTGCCCTCGCTCTTCCCATATGTGGAAGAGCTTTTGCGCGCAGGCCGTGTCCAAGGGGTGCTCCTTTTTTCGGGTGCTCCCTTAGGCCTGGCACGCCGAGAGGCTTTGCGCACGCTCTTCAAGGAACACCCTGGCAATCAAGCGTTTGAAATTTTGGGGAGCACGGAATCTGGCGGCATCGGAGTTTCGCCTGTGGCAGTCGAAACTCACGCCTTTGAGCTCCTGCCTGGTGTGCACTTGAATACTCGCGCAGTCAGTCCTCATGTTCCGAACCAAAATGAAAAATGGGAACTCCGTTCCCCGTTTCTATTCCCCTCAGGAAGCGTCTTGTTGCTCGACGACGCCATGGCGCCGGGTCCTGGCGGAACATTTTTTCATTTGGGTCGCTCCGACAGAGTCTTCAAATACAGCGGCCGTCGTTTTTCCCTCGCGGAAATTGAGTCGCGTTTAGTGGCTCTTTCGGGCGCAACGCGTTGCATTTGCAGTTTTCAAGACGATGCGTCGCACCCTAAAGGAGGTGTGCTTGTCGCTTTTTTAGAAAATCCACGTTCCCTTTCAGACCTTCGCCGTGCATGGCATGCCTCAGGCGCCACTTTGCACGGTACCGTTCCTTTTCCCCAAGAGATTCACGTCCTGGATTCGTTTCCTGTTGACGCCCTCGGAAAAGTCACTCTTCACGCCCTTACTCGCGAGGTGAATCATGGATCCCGGCAACAAGACGTTTGAGCGTGCCGAAAAAAGTGCGTTCGATGCCCGTTTCGAAGCTCAGCGCATCGCGTTCGCTCCCGTCGTGTTCCAGTGCGTTCTGGCTTTGCGCCGAGAGGGAGTGCTCGCCCGCATTGTTGAAAGGCGAGAAAAAGGCGTCGACTTTGAATCGCTTCGAGTGGGTACGGGTCTTTCGCCTTACGCCCTGACGGTGCTCTTGGAAACGGCCCTTTCCGCGGAAGTCATCGCTGTTGTCGAAGGACGCTATGTGGCGACAAAAACAGGATGGTTCCTGGAAAAAGACGACCTCACGCGAGTGAACATGGACTTCGTTGCGGACGTTTGTTACCGCGCGCTCGATCACCTTCCCGCGGCCTTGCGAGAAGGGCGGCCGGCGGGGCTGCCGGAGCTTGGAAACTGGAAGACGGTGTATGAAGGCCTTTCGAGTCTTCCCGAGCCAGCGCGGTCGAGTTGGTTTGCTTTCGATCATTTCTATTCTGATTCCGCATTTCCGGCGGCACTCGAAATTCTCTCGTCTCAAGGCATTGGACACCTCGCAGATGTGGGTGCAAACACCGGTCGCTTCGCGCAAGCTTTCTTGTCGCGCAATACGGGCGCACGCATGACTCTGGTCGACCTTCCCCAACAGCTCGAGCTTGCGCGCGAAAGTCTGACGTCGGTCCACGAAGGCGTATTGGCCCCGCGGGCCTCATACCACCCGTGTAATCTTCTCGATGCCGGTGCACCTCTGCCTTCCGGTGTCGATGCGTTCTGGATGAGTCAGTTCTTGTGTTGCTTTTCAGAACCTCAAGTCGAGTCCATTTTGGCCCGTGCGAAAGAAGGTCTTGCGCAAAATGGTGCGGTTTACGTGCTGGACACCTTCTGGGACAGACAGAAGTACGACGTCGCTTCCTACTGCCTGATCAACACGTCTCCCTATTTCACCGCCGTCGCAAACGGAGACAGCCGCATGTACAAAGCGGTGGACCTCATCGTTTTGGCCGGCCGCGCGGGTCTTGTTCTCGAAAAGTCCTGGGACGACCTTGGTTGGAGCCACACGTTGCTTCGATTCGTTGCCCGCTAAATTCAGTTCTCGCTGCGCTGCAGGAAGAACAACACCCTTTGGCTCCAGCGGCCCGACAGGCAAACGGCTTGGTCTCCGGTGAACGCAATGCAACGCTGGACAAGCACGTCTGGGAAAGGGCCGTAGACGTTGACGCCATCGGAGCAGTAGTCGACGTCGAAATCGTACCAGCTCCCCGCGGGACAGAGCCCGTTCCCGCGCGCCGCAAGCGCGAGCTTTTTGCCCCAGGTTTTCCCGTTCCGGCAGATGTCTTCGCCGCCGCCCCAGGCAATGCACTTGTCCACCATGTCTTGCGGAAAGGGCCCAAGCACCTGGGTTTCTCCTTTCATGCAGTAGCGTCCCCCTTCCCGTCCCACCACATGGAGGCCGTAGCCTTCAGGGCAGCGAATGGTGCCGAGTCTTCGGTTGTTCATGTAGATTTTCAGCGCGCGCACGTAACAAGATGTTTCCGTTGTGTCGTCGCTGCTACCCACTTTCACGTTCATCCACTGCTGTCCAAGAGAGTCTTTTTCGAAGCCTCTTGCGAACACGACATCTTGGGGTGCGAGCACGCTCAGAATGCTTTGGTCAATGCCCGGGGCTGCGCGGCAATTGAGTTCCGAGGCCGTGACGCCAAAGAATGGGGTACGCGCGAATTCACGTTCAGTAATTTCATCGCTTCCAGTGACTTCTTCATTCACCACAATGGCGGCGTCGGGGTTGTCAGCGATGTCTTTTGGAACAATGATTTCAAAAACGCCGTTGCGAAGGTTTCCTCGAAGGTAACCTTTGTCGAGCGTGTACATGCCGGGTTCCACCATGCGGCGGCTGCTTGAACTCCAGGTTGCGTAGCCCCAGCTATTCTTGAAAACAATGAAGTCAAGGTCGCTCGCGGGTCGTGCGACTTCCGCGGCAATCTGTTCCTTCGACATGCCGCCCGGCCGTCCTCCCGTGTTCGCGAAGTCGGTGACAAGAACCATATGCCGGCTTGACGCTTGAAAACGATCGTCCGCGGGGTCGACGCCCGTGGCCTTCAGGTCGCCGACGTCCACAAAAGAGTCGTAGACGTCGAAGCTCGTAATGACCGGAATGCCGCGCGCGAGCGCGCGTTTCAGAGCTTTCACCAACGGAGCGAAGTCATCGGTGGAAGTGCCCGCCATCAGCGCATAGGCGTCGGGGTCGAATCTGAGAGTCGTGCGGGCCCACTCTTTTGCCGAAGTGGTGTTGCCCTCCCAATCAAAGCTCACGGGTGGCTTGCTTGGGTACCCTCCTGAGGCCACCAGGGCCTTGGACATAATCTCATCGAGAGTTGTTGTGCCTCGGGTGCGGCCTTTGACGAGCTTCACCATGGCTTTTCGGATGGCGGCTAATTTATCGTCGCCCGAGACGTCGCCAGGGCCTCCAAACTTGTAGCTCCACACGGCATCGGGCACGAGACCGTACTTTTTCACCAGCCGGAAGGCGTCCAGGTAAGGGTTTGTGGGTTGAATGGCCCAGTAGCCATCTAGAATTTCGGCATTTATGGCCTCTTCCAGGTCGGCGCCCTGAAATTCCTTCGAAAGGTAATGGAGGTGCTCGGCCATGCGATAAAAGCCCAGAGCCTCCTCGCTGACATTCACCGTTTTGTCGGTGCGGGCAAGGTGCAGGCTCTCGACGAAAGCGGCCAACGCATAACTCCAGCAGAACCCGACGCGGCGCTGGTCTTTGACTTTGGTCACAGGAATCTCAACTGTCTCAATCTCAGAATGAGACGCGTTCCTTGGCTGCTGGGCAACACCGCAGCCAAGGGTGGCCGTCGACAGTGTTGCTAAAGCGAGGGCGGCAATTGCGCTGCAGGCGAACCTTCGGGAAAAAGAGGTGAGCATCAGGAACCTCGACGGCTAGGGCTTGCGCCTTTTTGTGGACTGTCGTTTTCTGACGGAGCGCCTTGCCAATGTAAAGGCCCACTCCGAAGGAAAAATCGCATGCTCGCTTTGTTGCTCAACTGGCTGCTCACAGCCCTTCTTTTTATTGTCATTTCCAAGCTGCCATTCGGTGTCCGCGTGGACAGCTTTGGAGTGGCCCTTCTTGCCGCGCTCGTTTTCGGGGCGTTGAATGCCTTTCTCAAGCCCGTGCTCACTCTGCTCACGTTGCCACTCACCCTTGTGACGCTGGGGCTTTTTCTGTTCGTATTGAACGCGGCCATGTTCGCTCTCGCAGCGGCCCTCGTGCCTGGTTTCCGTCTCACCCATGGTTTTTGGAGCGCGCTTGCAGGCTCGCTCGCGCTCAGTGTTTTGAGCTGGATAGTCGGCCTGGTTTTTAGCCCAGGAAGGTAAAGCGCGGCCTTGGCCGCAATCCCTTTGGGTTCAGGGCGCAAGAGGAATGCAATGCGTCGAAACGCAGTGTGGCTTCGCTTCCAGCAGACACTTCCAGGCTGCTTTCACGTCGCACTGCTTCCACACGCGGGACGTCCGGCCCAAAATTTCGTTCCCATGCTGCGCCGCTTCGAGTGATTCTGTGAGGGTGCGCAGCGACACCGAGGGCAGTTCGTGATGGTGTCCAAATGCCCTTGTATTCCATGAATTCGTGTTCTTAATCACTTCGTGCGCCAAAAAAGGTGTGCCCAGGTCGGTTTTTGCCAGTGAAGGAATCCGTGCGAGTTCTTCAGCCCACATCGGTACGATAGACGGAATGTCGAGGGCAGTAAACGCGTATGCGTTGACGCGGTGACATGAAATGCAATCAACGTGTCGAACATCCAACTGTTGAACGGGCAAAAGGCCTGTCGTGCGCGTGTCTACGACCGAGTGAATGGCATCCCATTCTCGAATGGGAAGTGAAGTCGCTGGAGGTGTCTTGCCTTCGTGGTGCGCGAGCGTCAATGCCGCTCCAACGTTCAAAATTGGACCAAAGCTGGGACGCTGATTCACGGGAATAACAGGCTCAATAAGTCCAAATTCGGGAGACACGCTCACGCTTTGCCTTTGCATCGCCACTTCGGGGCCGTCCTTCCCATATTTTTGCAGAACAGGAATCCAACGGCCGTTTTTGACAACCCCTGCCACAAATCCCCAGCCACGCGTCTCTTTTCCCAGAATATTTGCAGCCACGAGCGCGAGACGCCCCTTTCTGAGAAGCGTCAGCATTTTGGGCTTGGCTGTGACTGTCCACCAGGCCGAGTCTTTGGGCGACGTTGTTCGGAATGCGGGATGAATCCCCAAGGGTTCACCTCCCGTTGGTGGAGCCGCCTGCTCCTTTAATTCGGCAACGAGCTCGGCGACTTCTTTCGAAAAAACTTCGCGCTCAGAGCGGGTGTTGCCAAACTCAAAAACAACATGAAGGGCATCATCACTGGGACGCATGGCGTTGGCAGGCATCTCGCTGCCGTCGGTTGAAAAATTGGTCCAGAGAGGGTGAGCCACGAGTCGCACCTGCAGTTTGCAGTCGGAGGGCGCAGCAACCAAATGTCGCCCCGGTGCACAGAAATCGAAACGCACACCGGCGACGTAAAAATGTTTGCGTTCCAATGAGGCGCTGAAAATCGACGAATCTGCAGGGTCTCGAAACGCAAGGCCAGCCGTGCGTGCCGGAATCAAGGTTCCCTTGGTTTCGTCACTTTTGAGCGCGTCAAAAAGTGTTGAAGCGCTCGAGGCATAAAGTGAAACGACATCGTCGAAAACCGGCTGTGGCAGGAGGTCGTCTTTTTCGAGCCACAGGTATGCGTCCGCGTCTTCCGACGTCGTGGGAGGGGGCAGAAGAATTGACACGTCGTTCACGTCGAGGGGCGCCCCCGACTTCACCTCCTTGGTTGAAGTTGTTTTGGTGGCCTTGCTTTCTTTCGCGTTGAATTCACGTTTTATGCAGGATGTTGCGGAGAGAAAAACCAGAATGAGGAATGGAATAGCAGGCACTCAAAAACCTCTGCTTCAGGGTCAGAACTCCGACGCAACTCCCAAGCGCGTGGCGAGCCCGTCCGACTGGTTCACCTCGCCGGCCACCCACCCTTCCGACTTGGCCTGAAGCTCAAGCCACGGCTGCGCGTAACGCTTCTCTTTCCATGCGACCCGCAACGAAACAAGCCCGCCCGGCTTTTGGGTTTTGTCGAAGAATCGAAGCCCTTCGGGTTGTGTCCAAGCCATGAGGCGCGGCGTGAAAGCCAGTGAGCTGAATGCTTCGAAGGGCTTTGCCTCCACCCACTGGAATTCGACGCCAGGAAACGTCGTCGAACGGTTTTTGTAGAAGTGTAAAGAAACAGTTCCCTTGAACCCTCGTGATTTCAAATAAAGTTGGACGCCCGTGTCGCCCCCGAACCCCGTGAGGTAGTGGAATCCGCGAAAATTGTAATAGTAATTCACACCGTCGGCGGTGTCGTACCAGAAATCTTCGAATCCATAAGCGAACGGGTCTATGAAGTTGATGAGGGCAAAACGCTTGTTTCGGTTCAAGTAGCTGCGTTCAGAAGGTGTGAGGTCGGTGCTTTTACGGTAGCGGTTCACGCCCTCGCCCGTGGGGTGTTTTCCTCGTGCCTCGTAGGGCTCGTTCGCGCGAAAAAGATCGGACACCCATCCGGTGCAGTCGGGCCCTGCGAAGTCGCGTTCTTTTTCTGTTTCGCCGGCATCGTTGAGATCATCAACAATCTCGTCGGTGGTTCCGTTCGAGCACGAATGAAGGTACGTGTAGGTGTTCACATGGTTTATCCACATGACACCGAGGTCGAAGCTTTTTGTGCCGTGGAAAAACGCGTCGTGGGAAAATCGCCGATTCTGTTCCCATTGAGCCTCGAACCCGGCTGCCTGCAGGCGAACGAAATCGGCATTGTGGTCGCGTTTCATGCGCGCAAGGTCGGCGTCCCGCTCTCCGCTCACTGCAATAATTCCCGACGAGGGGCTCGATTTTAGAAAGTCGTTCACTTCGTTGTAGCTGCGCACGCCGCGGTGCGTCATGACGGCGCGATGCCATTCTTCGTGTGTCCAGGCGCCGAGCCCTGGAAAATCAAAGGTGAGGTAGTCGAACAAGAAGAAACCGAACCGGGCAAAGAAGCGGGGCCAAAAGGCTTCGTCGTTCGGGTCTGCAAGCATGCCCAATCCGGCATGCACGGTTTGGTAGAAGCCGTTGCTGAGGCCTAACGTCTGCCCCATGCTGGGGCTGCCAACCCAGCTGTACCCGTCGCGGCGTTCTTGAAAGTTGTAAGGCGCGTCAATGAGCGGAATCTCAATGCGAGCGTGGGGCCGCTCGATGCCTTCATCGTTCCAATATTCCTGCGCGAAAGCCACTGGTGACGGGAGCGCCAGCAGAAGAAGAGCGAGAAGAGGTGTGCATGCTCTTTTGAACATGCCGATGGGTTGGGCTGTGTGTGCCCGGTGTGTGTTCTCCGCCGTGGGCATGCCGTGCTCTTTCACTCCCAAGTGGCGTCTCATTTGTAGTTGGCGAGGTCGAAGGGGTATTTTTCAACTGAAGTGACGTGGGTTGCGATGCTCTTCACATCTTCATCACGGTTTGCTTTCGTGTTGTAGGCGTTCTGGTTGATGCGCGCCTTCGCGTTGCGAATGATGAGCTGAGCAAGTGCAATTTCCTGAGCGTTCTTTTCGGGGCCTCCGTGTTTTTCCACCACGGAATTCACGCGTGAAAGCACGGCCGCTATCATGAAGGTGTCTATTGCGATGTCAGCGAGTCTGGCGAGCTGAATTTGCTCGTCCATCAGTTTTTGTCCGTACTGCCGAATCAGCTTGCCGGCCGTATTAGACAGGGTTTTGGCTGCAGTTGAAAGGCGTTCCGCTTCTTTCGACAAAACGTCATGAAAACCTTCCACTCGTTCGGTCGATACGTTCTGCTTCATTTGGGCGAACGCGAACTCGCTGATGACGCCGATGCGTCCAATGGCATCGTTGAGCGAATCGAGGTTGCGCACGTTCTGCAGCGACTGGAGTTCCTTACCGATGCGCTTGTATTCGCTTGCGGGTTCTTTGATGCCTGTGAGGGCGATAAACAGCCGAAGAATTTCGTTTGTGCCTTCAAAAATGATGCCAATGCGGGCGTCGCGCAATTTTCGCTCGAGGCCATAATCTTTCATATAGCCGTTGCCGCCGTGAATCTGCATGGCGAGATTCAAACACGTCCACGCGGCTTCAGTTCCATAAACTTTGCATATCGCCGCCTCCAACGAATAGTCCATGTCGCCATTGTCGACGAACGATGTCGTGAGGTAGGTCATGGCCTCCACGGCATAGGTGTGGCAGGTCATTTCAGTCAGCATGTCTTGAATAAGACCGAAGTCTGAAATGGCGTGGCCAAAAGCCTTTCGGTTTTTCGCGTAAACAATGCTTTGCTCCAGAACGCTTTTAATCGCGCCCAACGCACCGCCGGCCAAGCCGAGGCGGCCCTGGTTCAAAATTCCCATTGCGATTTTGAAGCCGTCGCCGGGCTTCCCCAGAACATTTTCCACTGGCACGCGGACGTCTTTAAAAATGACCTCCACCGTACTCGACGCTTTGATGCCAAGCTTTTGCTCTTCGGGACCATGGGTCACATCGCCCATGTCACGAGTGACCATGAGGGCCGTGATTTTCTCTTCGCCGTCAATGGTTTCTTTCGCAAATACGGTGAAAAAATTCGCGAAACCGCCATTTGTGATCCACAGCTTGGCGCCGTTGAGCACATAGTGATCGCCTTCTCGCACAATGCGCGACTTCAGCCCGGCCGCGTCACTCCCTGCTCCGGGTTCGGTGAGGGCGAACGCTGCAATGAGCTCGCCTGTAGACAGGAGGGGCATGTACTTCTTTTTTTGCGCCTCCGTTCCGTAGAGGTAAAGTCCTTTCAGACCAATGGACTGGTGGGCGCCGTACGTCAGAGTGAGCGAAGCGTCGTGCGTGTTCGTGAGCTCGAGCGTGCGCGTGTAAAACGTCTGCGTAAATTCAGAGCCGCCGTAAATTTCCGGGATAATGAGGCCGAAAAGACCCATGTCTTTCATGCCCTGAATGACTTCCTTCGGAAGTTTCTTCTCGTCGTCGAACTTCATCGCATCAACGGAACCCTTGAGCCAGTCCTCAATGCTTGTGTGCATGAGGCGGAAGTCATCTTCCCTAGGCGTGTTGTAGAAGGGATAGTGGTGAAGCAACGTTTCGTTGATGGAGCCATTGAACAGGCTCTTCATGAAGCTGGTCTTTGCGCCGGGCATGGGTCACGCACTCCTACAACGGGATTGAGCGGGGGGTGTTCGGGCTCGAGGATCATTGGTGCATTGCTAAGAGAGTTCTTAACACGTTTGGCCGGAAGGTGTAATGTGTCTTGGCGCTTCCCGCCCGAATTCCCTTCATGTCCCCTGAGGTGCTCTATGTCGCTTTTCGATTTGCCGGACGATTCAAAGGAACTGTTCGCACTTGCGAAAGACTTCGCGAATAGGGAGCTTTGGCCTCGTGCACGGCATTTCGACGAAACAGCCGAGTTTCCTCTCGAATCTTTGAGGAAGTCTCACGACCTCGGACTCCTCAATGCGTGGGTTCCGGAAAGTGTCGGGGGGCTTGGTCTTGGCACGTTGTCACATGCCCTGCTTGGAGAAGCTCTGAGTTATGGCAATGCCGGATTTTCGACGGCTTTCATTGCGAACGACCTCGCGGGAATTCCCGTGGTGCTCGGGGGAAACAAAGCGATCTACGAGGAGTTTCTTGCTCCCATGGTTGCTGAGCCGCGCTTGGCCGCCTACTGCGTCACTGAGCCAGGGGCTGGCAGCGACGTTGCAGGAATTCGCACCACGGCTCGAAAAGTGGGCGACACGTATGTGCTCAACGGCTCGAAGATGTGGATTACGAACGCCGGTTACGCTTCTTGGTTCTTTGTCTTGGCGAAAACCGACCCCGCTGCTGGGCACAAGGGAATGTCGGGTTTTGTGGTTCCCGCCGGACTTCCTGGCATCGTCGTCGGAAAAAAAGAAGACAACATGGGGCAGCGTTGCTCCGACACCCGCGCTGTTACCTTCCAAGACGTGGCTATTCCTGCGAAGTGGTTGCTGGGGCGGGAAGGAGACGGCTTCAAACTCGCCATGAGCGCCTTCGACAAAACTCGTCCGGCCGTTGCCGGGAGTGCCGTGGGGCTTGCGAGCCGCGCGCTCGAATGCGCCCTCGACTACGCGGCCACCCGCTCGGCGTTTGGCAAGGCCATCTCCGAAAATCAGGGCATCAGTTTCTTGTTGGCCGACATGGCTCGAGACATCGAAGCCTCTCGGCTTCTGACGTACAAGGCGGCCGCCATGGCCGATGAAGGGGTCCGCAATACCTATTTTGCTTCGTTGGCCAAGCTCATGGCTGCCGATGCCTGCATGCGGATCACCACCGACGCCGTTCAGGTTTATGGCGGCTACGGGTACAACCGCGAGTACCCCGTTGAAATGCTTATGCGTGATGCAAAAATCTTCCAGATCTACGAAGGAACCTCTCAAATTCAACGCATCGTCGTTGCCCGGCATTTGCTGGAAGGCCGTGCTTAAGCTACGACTGCTCCTTCTAACATCAATTCAGACGCGCCGTCTTTTTGCCCGGTGTGTCGCGCAGGAAGTGCCTTATGAGCCGTCCCCCCTCTCAGGTCCGCGTCGGCATTGCCGTCGCCCGCTTCAACGACATTGTCACTTCCCGACTTCTTGAGGGCGCCCGTTCGCTCCTCGCGAGACGGGGCGTGCCGCCGACCCACATTGAAGTCATGGAAGTCCCTGGGGCATTTGAGCTTCCCCTTGCAGCTCAGTGGCTTGTCGACCATGCAAAATGCGATGGCGTCGTGGCCCTTGGCGCGGTCATTCGTGGCACCACCAGCCACTACGACCATGTGTGTTCGGCAGCCACAAGCGGGCTCACGAATCTGCAGCTTTCGCGCGGTGTTCCTGTCGGTTTTGGCTTGCTCACTTGCGACACGCTTGAACAAGCGTTCGATCGCGCTGGAGGCAAGCTCGGCAACAAGGGCGGCGAAACGGCCGACACTGTTCTTGAAATGCTCGCTCACAAGCAAAAATGGGTGGATGTGAAATGACGAAGTCTCTTGCTTCTGCAGCAGGTCTGACGTCCCCTCAGCTTCGGGAAGCCCGCCGTTTTGCGGTTCAATTTGTTTATCAGTGCGACGTCACCCAGCAGACTTTTTTTCAAGAAAATGGTCTCAAGATTTTCCTGGAACAATTCGCAGTCCCCGGAGACCAACATGCCTTCGTGCGTGATCTCGTCAGGGCAACGATTGAAAACATGTCCGACCTTGATGCACGCATTGAGCAGGTGAGCCGCAACTGGAAACTCTCGCGCATTGCGAAAGTCGACCTTGCTGTCCTTCGGGTGTGCGCGCAGGAACTGCTCGCCCGAGAAGATGTGGGCTTGGAGGTCATTATTTCAGATGCGGCTGAAATCGGAAAGCAATACGGATCCTCGGCTTCTGGTGGGTTCGTCAATGGGGTTCTTGATGCCATTGCGAAACAAGCCAGGTCGAAACCAGCACGTTCGGAGTAAACGACGCGACGAAGGGAGTCCGACGTGCGCAGAGAGATCTTCTTGTTCGACGATTTCCTCCGTCTGAAGGAATTTCTAGGAAATGTTCCTCCTGAAGGTGACAACGAAACGCCCAGCGCACTCGGTGTTGGTTTCTTCTCGACATCGCCGCTGCCCGGAGAGCAAGGAGTGGGAGTTCAGGTGGCGCCTCCCTTTCTGGAGTCTGCAGTGCGATCCCGCATGGCTGCGGGTCATGCAGCGCCCTATTCTCGTGAGGTGCTCCTCTTTGGCGATGACTCTGTTTTCCAGCAAGAACAGTCGTCACATGTGGGGCGCCTCGGTGTTCCCTTTGCCTCTTTTGGCAAGACGGGCGCCGGACACGCACTTCTCGGAATTTCCCGATGGCTGATGGCTGGTGTCCATCCGGGTGTTTTTCGCCCTTCCGGATCGCCAAAGGAGCCTGAAACCTGGCCTGTTGAGGTTGCTGAAGCGGCTTGCCTCAGCGACGCCGTGCACGTTTTTTTGCAGGGAATTTACGAGAAGGTCATGGGTATCAGACCCATGTCCTTGGTTTTCCTCCTCGAAACCGGATTACTCGCTCGTTACTTTAATTCGCTTTCGACCTGGAAAAAGGGTCCGTCCAGTGATAAGTCTTGGGAAGAGTTCTTGGAGCTCGGTTCCGTTCTGCAGGAAAAGGCGATAGGAAATGTGGTTCTTGCCTGGTTGGCTGAAGAGGGTCTTCACCCGCGCGTGGCAGTCGTTTGTCGCTCCCCTCGCGAGCACGAATCGCTGTTGTTACACTCTCACTGGAGCCTGGTAAAATCACCATCCTGTGCCAACGTCCTGTTCCGTCTCTGAACGGGAAGGAAGGGACCAAGACTGTTGAATATTTTTCTTGGTCCTGAGGTTCAGTTCGGCCCCCCGGCGCTTTTTTTGTCTTTTCTAAATTCCCGTTAAGAGCCTCCTTCGGTTTGCCGAAGAGGCTGAGAGAACGGTTCAAGAGACTGTTTCCAATGAAAGCTTGCCGAGCTTGGAGAGGAGGTGAGGCATGTTACGGCTTTTTCCGAAAAACTCGTCGCAGAATGGTTCCTCAATGGCATCAAGTGATGACAGAGGCGTGAACGAAGTCGTCGTCTGGATCCAGGAGCATACGAACCTTTGCTTGGTCGTCGCGTCTTCCGCGGGGAGCGATATGGAAACGCGCGAAAAGCTCAAAGAGCGACTCGCGGCTTCGGCTGCTCGTGGGAAGGTGCTCGTGAATGCGCTTCTCGCCCAAAAAGGCGAACTCCCCGCTGTCTTTACCCGACTCCAGGAAGTTGCCTCCTCTCAAAATATGGTTCCGGTCGCAGGCTCTGCTCGCGGGCGCATCGCCATCCCGCTTTCGGGCGGTGTTCGGCGTCTCGACGAAGCACCCTCCGCGCCTCGCTTGCGGGCCACGGTCACCACGGGACATGGACAAGCTCAGATGGCCTCAAGCCTGACGCCGAGCCGTACCTACATCAAGAAGTCGGGCTCTTAGTCGATTTTCTCCGAGGTTGAGTTCGTCTGAGGTCGAGGGCACCTCTCGTCACTTCTTCGAATGGGCTCGAACTCACGCAGCATGTGGGTTCTATTTTTTGTACCAGATGCTCCGGCCAGAGTCCGTCGGCATCTGCTGCTGTTGTTGCTGTTGTTGTTGCTGCGGAGGAACGGTCGGAGAGGGGAGATGCCCCTTCGTCCAGCCATCGTAACAGTCGCCTTTTCGCCACACATCGCATGTGGGTTTGGGAGGTGCGATGACGGGTGTGGCTTGGGCCGCGGGCGTAGGCAGCTGTTGAGTCCCTGGGGGCATTTTGCCTGGACTTGGAGGAATCCCGGGTGTTGCCCATGTGGTGGGGAGAGGCGCCGGTGTGAGGGTAGGCTGCGGAGCCTGGGGTTGCGTTGGCGTCGGTTCTTTGGGGGGCAGAGGCGTGCCCGGATTCTGGCAATTGTGGGTTTGCTTCTGCCAGCCTGGAAAAGGCTCGTGAATGAGGATGAATCCTGCAGGGTAGGGTTGGCCCTGAATCTGCACGGCGCTGTCGGTTCCGCAGAGTTTCTTGGAAACGATGCCGCCTGCTTTGTCGTAAATATTGTAGCCGGCAATGCACGCGTTATTGATAGTCGTCACGCGATTTCCGTTAACTTCTCCCCAAAGGTAACAGTTTCCGGGAACCGACTGTTTCTGCGCAGAACAGCCATCGGCACCCTTGCTCACAGCGATGTATTTTTTTTCCTTCATCACGAAAACATAGCGATAGTCATCGGTGACTTGGGCTTTGGATCCGGGGCAAGCGAGGTTCGGCGTTTTCGAGAAAAGATTAACGCCACCAATAATAGGATACGAAGTGTCGATGGTTGTGTTTTCAGTCACAAGGGGAATGCAGTTGTCTTCCGAAATAACGCGCTTATCGGCGAGGTCTTTGGTGGGGTGCGTGAAGACGAGCGAGTTCGGGTTGTTTGGATCAACGAGCGTCACAATAACGTTTGCCGCCCACTGGGAGTTGTAGCGAAGCGTCCAGGTGTCGACGTTCGTGAACGTGTTTTGCGTGTCCTCGCAGGCCTTAAAAGTCGGCGGGGTTTTGCCTGTCGTCGGGGGAATGGTGGGGACGGGTGTTCTTCTCGAAATGGCCGCGGTGTCCGCACCGTCTTTGCCGCGCACGCAAGCAGCGGCGACGCTGAAAAGAAGAAGTCCCGCAAGAGGGCTGGCATTCAAACGAAGGAGTGGTGAACGCATGGGACTCCCTTGAGAGCGAAAGCTTCGAAAGCGTGGGCGTGGGCGTGGGCGCGTCAAGAAGGCCCTTGAACGACGATAAGTCTACTTTTGGGCGGTGAGGGCGGCAGAGTTTACCTGTTCAGTTTTCGTCCATCCGAGAAACAACGAGTGGACAGTGTCTTGGCTGTGCACGCGGTGGAGTTCTTCAGAGTAAAGGCTTCGGGTATGACAACACTCCGTTTTGCCTTTCAAGCGTTGCTTTTAGTGCTCGTCGGAATGGCCGCACTTCAAATTATCTTTTCCCTCCGCTCCACTTCCGAAGGGGCCGCGGTGCCCGCTCAGGCTTTTCGGTCTGTTTTGGAGCCCTCTCACGGGTCGCCTCGCTCTACATTCTCCAAAGGTCTCCTCACACTTTCGCTTGACGAGGTGAGTCCCCCGCCCTCTGCAAGCTGGACTGTCGGCGCCTTTCACGCGGTTTTTCACGAAGCTTTTGTGCCTGGGCAGTTTGAAGACCCTTGGTCCAGCTGCGTGTGGTCGGAGGGTGTTCTCGAGTCCCTTCGTGACACGGTTGTCCGTCTTCGTGTCGACGAAAAACCACGGCCCTCGCGTCTTGAAACCTATGCGCGGCAAAAAGGCCTTCGCTTCAGGGTTGTGCTGCGAAGTCATGCTGAGTTTCAAAACAGCGAGGAGGGCGCCCACGGTGTTGTTCACTGTCGCCGCTGGCGTCACGTTCTCGCGCCTTCCCCTGCTCGGAACGTCCTGACTCTGCGTGAGGGGGTATCGAAAGTGATTTCAAGCAACGAAGTCGTTTCATTGGTGAGGGTGGAAGGGAATGCGGCCGTGGTGGTGCGTGACGTCCTTTCGTCCGTGTGGCGCATCGAAGGTGTTGAACCGGGCTTGGCGCGTTTTCATGTCGAGCGGCTGCCTGGTCCGCGCAAGGAGCTTCTGCATGTGCGGGTATTGGCGCGTCGCCAACGCCCTCAACAACGGCGTCCAACGGCTCAATCCACGCCTCGAGCCGGTGTGTTTCTTATCCCTGGGTGGCCTCCTTTTGAGCCCTCTGGTAAAACGCTTCCTTAGTTTGTGTTTTGCGAATACACCCCGTGGAGAGAAGTCCATGTCGAACGCTGTCACGCTCTCACTCGAAGGCTCTGTGGCAACCTTGGTTGTGAATCGGCCCGAGGCTCTCAACGCAATCAATGGAGCCGTTATCGAGGCGCTGGCATCCCACGTGCGCACTCTCGAGCGTTCGCGAGAAGTGCAAGTCGTTGTTCTCACGGGTGCGGGCGACAAGGCGTTTGTTGCAGGTGCAGACATCAAAGAAATGCTTTCCTTCGACCCCGAGCAGGCCGCTCATTTCGGACAACTGGGGGCTCGCGTTTTTTCCGCACTGGGCAACCTGCCTCAGGTTGTTATTGCGAGAGTGCACGGGTTTGCCCTCGGTGGCGGACTTGAACTCGCACTTTCTGCGGATTTTATCGTTGCTTCGAGCAAGGCGAAGTTTGGGCTGCCCGAGGTCACTTTGGGGCTGATTCCTGGCTTTGGCGGCACTCAGCGCCTGGCCGAGCGCATCGGAGCGGCGCGCGCCTTGGAATGGGTCACATCGGCGGAGCGTTACGATGCCCAAGAGGCGTTCGCCGTCGGACTCGTCAATCGGGTGGTGGCGCCCGAGGAACTCGATGCCACGGTTGCGGCTCTCGCCAAAAAAATCTCTTCAAACGGGCCGGGCGCGGTGCGCGCTGTGAAGGCGGTGGTTGCAAATTCTCAACGCGTCAATGCGGGCGTCGGCTTTGAACTCGAAGCAGCTCGGTTCGGGCTTCGTTTCGGCACGCCGGAAGCGAAAGAAGGTCTTGCGGCCTTCGTTGAAAAGCGTCCCCCTGCCTTTCTTCGGCAATAAAGGTGTTGGCATGAGCGAGTCGAACCCACGTCCTTCGTTTTCCGTTGTTGCCCCCTCCAACGCTCAGGTTGTCACGGTACGGTGTGTGGGCAAGTCGGGGTCGACAGTTCGAGAGTTTTCGATGCGTGGCGGTCTCAATCTTTGGGTCTTTTTGCGCAAGCACGGCGTGCCCGTCGGCGCGGCGTGTTCTGGCGTGGGCGTCTGTGCAGCGTGTCACGTCACCGTGAGCCCCGGAGGAAACGTGTCGCCGGCAAATGAGTTCGAACAAGAAAGTTTGAGGCGTCATGGCCACGATCCCCAGTCCCAGAGGCTCGCTTGCCTGTGTCGTGTGTGGGGCGATGTCACTGTGAGCGCCGACTACTGGTGAATGTGATCGGGGGCACTTAGCCCATCTTTCGCGCCATTTCATCAATTTGAGCATCAATTTCATCTTGCGAAAGTTGAGCACCTCTCGGATCGGGAAGAGCTTTCACGAGGGATTTGAATTCGAAGTAAATCTGGCTTTCCGTGGAGGAAAGTTGGCGGCGGCGGAGGTCTCGGTGGAGAAGGGCGTGGAGAACTTCGAGCCCGCGTTTCACCACGTAAAGAATGGACGGGGCATGTTTCGCATTTGCCTCAAAATAGCTCTTCTTGTATGCTGAAAGAATCCAGGTGCCGGTGTCTTGAAGGGCAGACCTGTAGTCGTTCTCTTCTTCGAATTTCTGCGAGCTCACAACGCTGTTTATAAGATTGTGAATGGTCTCGTACTCGCGTGTTTCCTGAATCTTCGGTGCGGCGTCCTTCGCAGCGGGTCCGTAAAGTTTCAAGGCGAGAGAAATTCGCTCGCAGCTGTTCTTGTAGATGTCTTTCAGGGTCCTGCGCGGATCGGAATTCTTTGTCATGCGTTACCCCGCAACCTTTGCGGAGGTTTTGACGTCTTTGTCTTTTGCGTTGCCGCGGGCCGTGTCGGAAAGGCCTGTTTTCGCAGCATCTTCTTTCTCGAAAGGACTCATTTGCCCTTCAATGCGCCCGCCGTCGTCGACAATGAGCCGTTTGGCGAAGATCTCCCCCTTCACGCGCCCGGTCGATGACACGTGGAGAATGTCGCTGACGCGAACACGCCCTTCCACGGCGCCATTGAGGTGAATGGAGACACCCGTGACTTCGCCTTTCATGTGGGCCGACTCTTCAATGGTCAAATGGCCATCGGAAAGAACAGCGCCATCGACCTTTCCCCCAATGCGCGATTCGCCCTGTAGGAACATACGTCCAACAAACGAGCACCCGTCTGCGAGCATAGAAATGCCCCGGGGGCCTCGTGCGCGTCCACCTTCAACAACGGTGAGTCCGGGCATCCCGTCAACTTTGCTCTTCTTGGAAAACACGTCGGCGCTCCTGCACACTGAGAGAAGTGGGTTTTTAACCTTTCTCAACCGTCTCGATTGGGAACGAGGTTCCTTCTTTCGAATGTAGCGGCACCCGAGACCTCTCCCGGAGGGAAAGAAATGTCCTCAGACGTAACAGTGACGACCCTCCAGACGGCATGGATTGCCCACGTCCAAGACGTCCTGGCAGGATTCGAGGTGGTTGATGCTCGGGCGCGCCGGAACGCGCAATTGGTCAGGAGCCTTGTGGGCAGCCAAGCCGCTTGTTGTTGCGATGCGGCAACCGTAAATCATGCGACGCGGATTTTTGTTCCGGTGTCGGCTGTCGGTGACAAAAATCGTAGACTTTTCCAGGTGGAGTCCGCCCTCTTTGGTGCCTGGAGAGTCGACAGTCCGTTCACTCCTTTTTTGGAGGTTCTTGAAGGCGCCATGCCTCCTCTTTCTGTGCCGACGCCTCAAACGCTCGATTTTCTCGATGTTGTGTTTGGCCCGGGTGTTGAAATTGTCGTCGTTCCGTGGGGAAGCGCGAACACCGAGGTCGGGGGCGACGCCGCACGCAACCGAAAGAGGTCTATCCGGCGTTACGTTGCGAAGAGAGTGTGGGAGGCGGCGGGGCCGCAGTATTCCCTGCGGTTGACCATTCCTCATGGCGAAGGGCCGCCCTTTGGTGAAGACGGATTTCTTCGGGAGCGTTTCGTTCCGTTATGGGAACCCGGCTCGGTTGCACCTCGCTGGACTTCCCTGAGTCTACACGAGGCGACTCCCAAGGAGTTGGCGCAATTGCAAATTTGACGCCATTGCCGCATTCTTTTTTGCTATCATCATGAAGCCAGGCAAAAGGGGTTGAGGATGCATCGTCGCCAAACGAAAACGCGAGCGTTCCTCGTCCCGAACGGACGTGCGTTTTTCGCCGCGCGGGCGCGGGCGCTTCTTTCGCTGGGAACAGGCATCCTGAGTGTCGGGCTTTCGGGCGCCGCGAACGTGGCTGAGGTTTCCCCTCAAAGTCTGGGCTCGCTCTCCGGAGCCTCCAACTCCCTCATGGATTCTGCAGAGATCAGCGAAAAGCCAGTGGAAGGGGAAACCCTCCAAGAAAATGTTGTGCAGGAAGGGCCTCTGTCATTGAAGCAGGGTTTCCGAGAAGCAGGTTATCCCGACCCTCGCGAGGAAGCCTTCAACGACTCGAAGGCGTTTAAAACGCCCTTTGGACATGTGCGCTGGCAAGACGTCGCCGATCGCTGGTACGAGAAAGACAAAGTCGCGTGGGTGAAAATGGGAGCCTACACCCTGAGGCTCACACTCAACCCCGAACTGCAGGCCTCTTTGAAAGGCATACTTCAGCGCCAACGCAACATTGCCGGCGCAATGGTCCTCATAGAATCCAACACGGGGCGCCTTCTTGCCATGGCAGAACGGCGTGGGGAAGAGGGCAATCCTTTGAATCCTTCCGGCGGTGAACCCATCGTCACAAGCGCACGTGCACCTGCCGCAAGCCTCATGAAAATCGTCACGGCAACGGCAGCCATCGAGAAAGTTTCGTTACGTCCCGACGAAGAAATCTTTTTCTCGGGCGGCTGTGGGCACCTTCGTGGTCAGAACTGGCTGCGTGACTCCGCGCGCGACCGCCAGCACCTGACCTTCGCACGCGCTTTTGGTGTCAGCTGCAATACGGCCTTTGCCCGCATCGCTCTCTACCACACGGGTTTGTCCACTCTGAGGCGCTTTGCTGCGGGTTACATGTTCAACAAGCCTATTCCCAGCGATGTCCGCATCGAAACCTCTGCTGCACTCATGCCGCAGTTGGAAGCGGCAACGGCGCTTGAAGTGGGTGAAGCGGGTGCTGGTTTCGGAGCTTCGAAACTCAGTCCCATCCATGCGGCTATGATAGCTGCCGCAGCTGGCAATGAAGGCACTCTCATGGCTCCTTATCTCGTGGATGCTGCCTTCGATGCCTCGGGGCGGCAGGTTTATTCCGGTGCGCCGCGAAAGCTCGAGCGTCTGTTTTCTGCTCAAACTGCTGCCTCTCTGCAAATTCTCATGCGTGAAACCATTCTGACGGGAACGAGTCGTAAGTACTTCCGTCGGAAAGGAACGCGAAAAGATCGATTCGAAATTGGCGGAAAAACAGGCACCCTTTCGGATCCTGAAGAACGATCCACCCTTTATACTTGGTTCAATGGCCTTGCTCCTTTGGAGTCGTCCGAGAACGTCGCTATTGGCGCTCTCGTGGCGAGCCCGAAAAACTGGGTTGTGCGCGCGAGTGAAATCGCCCAGCAGGGACTCTCTGACTACCTTAGGCTTTCGCGCACAGAGCGCATCATCTCGACGGCGGATTGATCCCAAGAGGTTCCATGGCCTCCATCTCGTTCATCGATTTCGTTTTTCCCCAGTTCGCGCCTGCGACCTGGCAAGGAGGCGTGAGCGTTTTTCATGCGGGGGGCCTCCAGAACCTTCAGGTTTTTGGTGAACTCGTCAGTGCTCGAGTCAAAACAGGCATCGGTGAGAACTACGAAGTTCGCATGAAGCTCCATTCCCATGGCAAATGCGTGCAATGGATGGAGTGTACCTGTCAGGCGTACCGTCGTCGGAACGAAAAATGTGTTCACTTGGCGGCATTTTGCATCTATCTCGACCAAGATCGCCCCGAAGTTCTGGCGCGCAATGGGTTGGGAACAGGGGGCAGCGACCGCCACATGAGGACAGCTGTTCCTTTGGCGGAAGGCGCGAGCGTCGCCAACATGACGCAAGGTATGCCGGTCAGCTCTTTTGGTGTTGCCGCTGGCCCGGGGGTTCAAAAACCCGATGCCCTTTCTCGCCTCGAGAACACCTCCATCGAAACCCTCATCACTTCGCGGGTTGCTTCGGTGAAAGGAGTCACTCTCTCCGAGGCTGATGGGACGCTCAAGGTTGTCGTTCTTGGAGACTCTGGAAAGCGGCTTGCCTATCAGCTTCGAGCCGACGACGCCCTCAGGATCCTCCGCAATCCGGCATTCGAAGAGATCCTGTCTCCGAAGCTCCGCGAAGCGCATGCAAATACGTCGTTGACAGCGCACCGTTTTTTTGACGTCGAAAAATTCGGCAAAGGGGGCGTGCGTATTTTCCGGAGCGTCGCCCTGCGCGAAGAATCAGGTAAAGAAACAAAGGTATTCGCCCTCGAAGATGTGCCAGAAGTGTTTGTGGGACGCGAAGCCCTCTTTGTGAAGCGAATGGGCTTTGTGCCGTTTGGAGATGCTCTCAGTGCCTCGCAGTTGTACCGCTGGGAAGAGTACCCTCGTACGGCCACCCTCGACGGAGACACGGCGGCTGCCCTCTTCCAATCTGGATTTCAGCGCCTTCGAGAAACAGCCGAGGTGAGACTCGCCGACGATCTTGCCAAACTGCGCGTTGTCACCGAACTCGAGATTCCTGAACTCAAGCTCAAAGCCGCCGGCGACGGCCATTTTTATGTGGAACCCCTTTTTCAGGGTTTTACCCTCGGTGAAGGGCGAGTCCTCGACACTGTTGAGGGTGGGCCGCAGGGTGCGAATTCAATCGCAACCACGAGCGTGCTTTATTCCATCTTGCGCGCGCGTCAGGAAGGCCGTCAGTACGTTCAAACGAAACAGGGCTGGGTCAAGATTGGAGAGAGTCTCGATTGGCTTCAATCGCGCCTCACTTCCGATGGAAAGCTGCGTCTTTCCGCGCTTGAGCTTATCAAGTTTCGCGAGCAATTGGCGTCTGATGCCGATCTCACGGGTCAGGGTGACATTGTCGCGCGCATTCGAGCGGGGCTTGTCTCTTCGGCCACGCTCAAGCTTCCCGACCTCACGCACACGAAACTCACATTGCGGCCCTATCAAGAAGAAGGCGTGAAGTGGCTCTGGTGGTTGTTCAACAACAACCTTGGGGGCCTTCTTGCCGACGAAATGGGCTTGGGAAAAACCCACCAGGCCATGGGCCTCATTGCAGCCATAGCAAAGAATGTGCATGGCAAGATGTCACTTGTGGTTTGCCCCACGAGTGTCCTCGATCACTGGATAGACAAACTCCGGACGTTTGTGCCGAACCTTAATGCCATTTGTTACCATGGCACACAGCGTCGGCCCGATCTCCTGCGTCCTGGCAAAGAACACTTGGTCATTGTCACGAGCTACGGCGTTCTGCTGCGCGACATTCAAACTCTCATGGGCTTGCCTTGGGGAGTCGTTATTCTCGACGAAGCCCACCTCGTGAAAAACCAAACGACACGAACCTATCGAGCTGCCTGTCGGCTTCGCTCGGATATGCGTCTCTGTCTGACGGGGACGCCTCTCGAAAACGATCTCATGGAGCTCAAGAACCTGTTCGACTTCATCGCTCCCACGTACCTAGGCAGCGACGCCGAGTTCAAACGCAAACACATCGCGCCCGCTATCAAAGACCCGCTCGCCGAAATCGAACTGCAGAGGCTTATTCATCCATTCAAATTGCGGCGCCACAAACGAGATGTGCTGACGGAGCTTCCTGAAAAGGTGGAAGACATCCGTCATTGTCACTTGAATCGCGAGCAATACGATCTTTACACGGAGGCCCTGGCCTTGCGGGGCCGGGCACTCGTCGAAACCCTTGTCTCCGAGAACAACCCTGTTCCCTACGTGCACGTCTTTTCTGTCATTTCGCTCCTCAAACAAATTTGCGACGATCCGGCCCTCGTGGACTCGCGTTACGACGCCGTGGGCTCGGGCAAGCTGTCCTTGTTCGATGAACTTCTGGCCGAAGCGCTCGATGCCGGGCACAAGGTGGTTGTTTTCAGCCAATACGCGAAGATGATAGCCCGCCTCGCAAAGCGCCTCGCCGCTCAGGGTGTTCGTTACGTCACACTCACGGGCTCCACGACAAACCGTGGTGCCGTTGTGCGCGAGTTCCAGGAAAACGCGGAAGTTCAAGTGTTCCTGGGTTCCTTGCTGGCGGGGGGGACGGGTATCGATCTCACCGCCGGCAGTGTCGTCATTCACTTCGACAGGTGGTGGAACGCGGCGAAAGAGAACCAAGCCACCGACCGCATCCACCGCATTGGTCAAAATAGAAACGTCCAAGTCTACAAGCTCATCACAAAGGGAACGCTCGAGGAGCGCATCGACGAAATCATCAACCGAAAACGCGTCCTTTTCGACAGATTCGTGGAGCAAGACAACGAGATGTTCAAACACCTCTCGCGTGAAGATCTCCTCGAGCTCCTCGCGCCGCCGGAAACGTACCAGGGAATCGACGCCGTTGAGCGCGAATCCCTTGCGCTTGCCGTAGGAGACGCGATTTCCATCGAGAACATCTGAATTTCGGATACGTCCTGTTTTAAAACAGCTTCACACCCGAGGCGAGTTCCGGAAACACCTTCGAAACCTTGCGCAACAAGTATTCTCCGTAGGTGCCCACATCGGCGCGCACGTCGATGCCGTCCCAGCGCGTGTCGGAGTCTTCTGCGGCTTGGAACCCGGGCAAGGGGTCGACGACCGCGAAAAATCCGGGGTCGAAGAAAAACGGGAACGAGAGGCGTGAGCGACTGCTCGTGTTGCGCACGCGGTGCAATGTGGATCGGAACACACCACCGGTGAGCCTGTCGAGCATGTCGCCGATGTTGCACACGTAGGCGCCCTCCCCTGAGGCATCGGGTGGGGGCACGTCGATCCAAGAATCGCCCGTTTGAACCTGCAGTCCGCCTGCATCGTCTTGCAGAAGGATGGTGAGGAATCCGTAATCGGTGTGCGCCCCCACTCCCCAGTCGTCTGTGCCCGCCTGCACAGGGGGAGGTGGGTAGTGAAAAATCCGAAAGAGGGTCAAGGGGTCGCGCAGAAAGGCTTTTGCGAAGTGCGTGGCCTCAAGCCCAAGGGCCAGAGCAATGCCCGCGGTCAGCCGGTGCCCCAGGTGAGTCAGGGCATCCATGTAGGCCAAAACGTCGGCGCGAAAATCGGCATCCTCGTTCAAGAAGGGATTGGGCCCGTGCAAAGGTGTGCCGGCTCTCACCAGCGGGTTGTCTGGGGGAAGCTCACGTCCAAAATAGAGGCCTTCTTTGCGATCGGGGCGTCCCGACGTGAGTTCTCCTCCCACCGGAAACCAACCCCGCCACGCGAGTCCCGAGAGGGCCATGGCAACGCGTGCTTTCTCGGCCTCGGGGCGGGCAAAGAAGCGGCTCGCGCTCTTGGCAAGGCGGGCCTGAAGACCTGCATCGACGCCATGACCTTTGAGGGTGAAGAAGCCGTGTTCGCGGCAGGCGTGCCCAATAGCCTGTCCCACCCGGCGGTGATCGTCCGTTGTGGCGAGAAGGGGGTCTGCAACAAGAAGAGGAGAGACGTCGACGCAGGGAAGAGACATCGCAAAGCACCTCCAAGAAAATCGGCGTGCCGAAGGACCCCGTACGATACCGGGGCGAGAGCCCCGAGGCCACCTTCCCTCCTGCGTGTTTTCGCATTAGTGTGCGGCCCATCGCACGGCTGTTCG
Source organism: Silvanigrellales bacterium (assembly GCA_020247005.1). GTDB lineage: Bacteria > Bdellovibrionota_B > Oligoflexia > Silvanigrellales > Silvanigrellaceae > JADCJN01. Next base: position 27,299 of record JADCJN010000260.1, on the reverse strand, counting down.
AACTCAGGGTCCTGCTTTTTCTTTCGGCGGCCTACCGTTTTTATTTTGCGTGTCGAATTTGCGCGTAGAATTTGCGTTTTGAACTTGCATTGGAGTCGACCTATGGCAGTGAACCCCTGGCACCCTTGGCACACCGTGAGTCTTGGCAAGAAAAGCCCTGGTATCGTGAACGCCATCATCGAGATCCCGCGCGGGTCCAAAAGCAAATATGAAATCGACAAAGAGTCGGGTTTGCTTGTCATGGATCGCGTGATGTCGAGTCCCGTTTTTTATCCCGCAAACTATGGGTTCATTCCGCAAACCTACTGTGACGACGGCGATGCCCTCGACATCTTCGTGCTGGGTCAAGACCCGGCGGTTCCGCTGTGCATCATGAGCGCAAAGGTCATTGGGGGTCTGAAAATGATAGACGGCGGTGAAGGCGACGACAAAATCCTCGCCGTTCATGCTGACGATCCGCAATGGAAGCACATCGACTCCTTGGAACAGCTCCAGCAGGCGTTTCCCCACATCGTGCGTGAAATCGATCAATTCTTCCGCACGTACAAACTTCTTGAAAAGAAAGTTGTGGAAGTGAAGGAGTGGGTTGGCAAAGCGGAAGCCGAAAAAATTATTTTGGCATCCATTGAGCTCTACAACGCGAACAAAGAGAAGCTGAGCAAATGACGGTCGATACCCCCGACTTTTCTGTTGCTCTCAAGCGGACGCCGCTCCATGCCGATCACGTTCGGTTGAAGGCGCGGATGGTCGACTTCGGAGGGTGGGACATGCCTGTCCAGTACTCCGGCCTTGTCGACGAGCATAAAACAGTGCGCACCGCAGTTGGCCTTTTTGATGTCAGCCATATGGGTGAAGTGAACGTCGAGGGCCGTGGAGCGCTCGAATTCCTGCAACGCCTCACCACGAACGACGCCTCAAAACTTGAAATTGGCCAAGCGCAGTACTCGGCCCTTCTTTACCCGAACGGCACGTTGGTCGACGACATCATCGTTTACCGTCGAGGCCTCGACAGTTTCTTTCTGTGCGTCAATGCGAGCAATGCGGAAAAAGACTTCGCGTGGATGCAAGAACACGTGCCCTCCCAGGGCGTGGTGCTTCAAAACGTGTCGGAATCTTATGGCCAAATCGCTGTTCAAGGGCCTCGTGCCCGTGAGCTTGTGCAGAAGGTTGTCGACATCCGCATTGCGGAGCTCAAGTACTACCACTTTGCTGAGGGTAAGGTTTTGGGCGTGCCAGCTCTCATCGCGCGCACCGGTTACACGGGTGAACTCGGTTACGAACTGTATGTGCCGTCTTCAGCTACCTCCAAGGTTTGGAACGCGCTTCTGGAAGCCGGAGACGCTTTCGGTGTGAAACCCTGCGGCCTTGGCGCACGTGACACCTTGCGCTTGGAAATGGGCTATCTGCTGTATGGGAACGACATGGACAACACGACTTCGGCGCTGGAGTGTGGGCTGTCTTGGGTCACCAAATTCGAAAAGTGCGACTTTATAGGCCGTGATGCCTTGCTCAAGCAAAAGGAGCAGGGGCTTGGCCGTAAGCTCGTGGGCTTTGAAATGATCGATCGCGCCATTGGCCGGCATGGCTACGGTGTTCACGTGACACCGGCCGTGGGAAGCCCTGTGGGAGTCGTGACCTCGGGGTCTCCTTCGCCCACACTGGGGCGCAATGTGGGCATGGCCTACGTGCCTGCATCCCATGCCGCTCTCGGTTCTGAAATTTATATCGACGTCCGCGGTGAAGCCAAAAAAGCCCGCGTCACCAAGAAGCCCTTCTTCACCGAAGGCACCGCGTCAAAATAAGCGTCCACGCTAGAAAAGGAAGTCCTCATGTCGTATCCGGACAATTGCAAGTACACAAAGGAACACGAGTGGATCCGCATCGACGGTAGTACGGGCGTCATTGGCGTCACTAAGTACGCCATCGAACAACTGGGCGACGTGGTTCACCTTGACCTCCCCAAGGTGGGAATGAAACTGAAGTCGCACGAGACGTTTGGAACCATTGAGTCGACGAAAACCGTGAGCGACCTTTATTCTCCGGCCGCGGGAACGGTTGTCGAAGTGAACGCGAGCCTTGCGGACGCACCTGAAGCCATCGCCGACGACCCATACTCCAAGGGGTGGCTCGTCAAGCTTACGCTTGACGGCGCTCCTGCGGGGCTGATGTCGGCGGCGGAATACGAAAAGTATGTGAGTGAAGATTCTTCTCACTGATACCCTCGCGCCGGTTTTGAATTAGGCTTTCCTCAGACACTTTGGCGCCCCTTCAAGGGGCTCGGGACGAAGGACACCATGGGTTCCCATCGATTCTTGCCGAATACGCTTCAAGATCGTGACGACATTCTTCAAGCCTGCGGCGTCAAAAGCGTCGAAGACCTTCTTGTCGGCATTCCTGCCGAAGTCCGTTTCAAGGGCACGCTCGAAAATGGGCCCGCTCTTTCGGAAATGGAAATCAGGAAGCGCATTCATGCGCTGACGCGGGGAAGTCGCCATGCCCAAGGGGGCCGCAGCTTTCTGGGTGCAGGCGTTTATGAGCATTTCTGCCCGGCCGTGGTGAATCAACTCACTCTCCGGGGCGAGTTCCTCACCAGTTACACGCCCTATCAGCCGGAAATGAGCCAAGGTACGTTACAGGTGCTTTTCGAGTTCCAAACCATGGTGGCTGATCTCTTCGGCATGGAGGTTTCGAACGCCTCGCACTACGACGGCTCGACATCGTTTGCCGAGGCGGCTCTGATGGCCGCCCGTCTGTCGAAAGGCCGTGCGCGCGTGCTTGTCAGCAGAGGGGTTCACCCCGAATATTTCGACGTCATGAAAACCTACGTCGCGAACATCGGCATTGAACTCGTGCCCGTGCCACTGGACAACAAGGGCCAAACGTCGCAGGCGGCGCTCAAAAGTCTCTTGGCGGGCGATGGCGTTGCGGCCGTCATGTGCCAGAGTCCCAACTTTTTTGGGTGCGTCGAAGACCAAGAAACGCTTGCCGGACTTGCGAAGGGTGCAGGCGCAGTGTTCGTCACGAATGTGGCTGAGCCGCTTTCACTTGGACTTTTGAAACCCCCCGGTGCATACGGTGCCGACATCGCAACAGGGGAAGGCCAAAGTTTCGGCGTGCCCCCTTCTTTTGGTGGCCCATTTGTGGGTTTGTTCACCAGCCGCATGGAATATGTGCGTCAAATGCCGGGCCGCCTGTGCGGTGAAACGGTGGATGCCAAAGGCCGTCGTGCGTTCACCCTCACCCTTTCTACGCGCGAGCAACACATCCGGCGCGAGAAGGCGACTTCCAACATTTGCACAAACCAAAACCTTTTCGCGCTCTGGGCAACCATCTGGCTTTCCATGGTGGGCAAAGAAGGCTTCAAGGAGATGGCGCACCAGAACTTTTCGAAGGCAGAGTATGCAAAAGACGCCATTCTGAAAACAGGGAAGGCGACGCTCCGGTATTCGAGCCCCACATTCAACGAATTCACTGTCGATGTTCCCTCGGGGGCGGCCGCCTTCGCGAAAGCGTGTGTGGCGCGCGGTGTCGCTCCCGGCGTGGCACTTTCGCGTTTCGATCCGAACGATGAAACGGGACTTCTTGTCTGTGTGACGGAGTTGAAGTCTCGCGCCGAGCTCGACGAGCTCGCAGCCCTGTTCAAGGCTCTCGCTTAACGAAACGTTCGTGCGTTCATGCGTCTTTCGTAAGGGAACCCACCATGGAATTTTTAAAAAAAACGACGAGCCAAACGGTGGTCCTCGAAGAGGCCACCCTTTTCGAGAATTCCCGTCCCGGGGCTTGCGGCATTGCGTTGCCACCCCTCGACGTTCCTGCAGCCGACGTGGCGAAGGTTTTCGGAAATTGGGCGCGTCCCAACGACCTTCACCTTCCCGAGCTTTCGGAACCCGAAGTCGTGCGTCACTTCACGCGGCTCTCGACCTGGAACTACGCCATTGACCTAGGCATTTATCCGCTCGGTTCCTGCACCATGAAATACAATCCGCGCCTGAACGAAGAAATCGCGCGCAGTGGTGCCATTCTCGAAGCGCACCCTTACGACCCCGAGGAGTGGACGCAGGGGCACCTTGCCGTCATGCATGAGCTTCAGGAAGATCTCATGCGGGTCACCGGACATCCGGCCGTGAGCCTTCAACCTGCGGCAGGCGCACAGGGCGAACTCACGGGTCTCATGATGATAGCGGCCTACCACCGCGCGCAGGGCAAACCGCGCAAAACCATCATCACGGCCGACACGGCCCACGGAACGAACCCTGCGAGCGCGGCTCTTGCGGGCTTCCAAATTGTGCAGGTCACCACCGACCAAGACGGTTCGGTTCACCCCGAAGCGGTGAAGGCGGTGTTGAACAACGACGTGGCAGCCCTCATGGTCACAAACCCGAACACGCTGGGTGTGTTCGAAAAGCACATCAAAACCATTGCCGACATGCTGCACGAGGCTGGTGCGTTGCTCTACATCGACGGCGCGAACCTCAATGCGGTGCTCGGCATCGCGCGTCCGGGCGACTACGGTGCCGACGTCATTCAATTCAACTTGCACAAGACGTTCTCCACCCCTCACGGAGGCGGAGGACCTGGCAGTGGGCCAGTCACAGTCAGCGAACGTCTCATCCCTTTCCTGCCTGTTCCCTTCGTCGAGAAGAAGGGCGACGCGTTCTCTCTCTCGTTCAATCGTCCTCAAACCATTGGGCGCGTCAAAGCGTTCGTGGGGAATTACGGCATGTTCATCCGAGCCTGGTGTTACATCCGTGCGCTTGGAGGCGAAGGTCTCCGCCGCGTGAGCGAGGACGCTATTTTGAATGCGAACTACTTGCGTTCGCAGCTCAAAGACGTCTTCAATATGCCCATCAATGCCCCAACACTGCATGAAGTCGTCTTCAACGACCGCAATCAGCGTGATTCGGGTCTGGAAACAACCAAAATCGCCAAACGCCTCATTGACTACGGCATGCATCCCCCGACGGTGCATTTCCCACTCTGTGTTCGAAATGCGATCATGATAGAGCCCACGGAAACCGAAAGTCGGCGAGAAATGGATCGCTTTGTCGGGGCCGTCAAAGAGATTCTTGCCACCCCGGACGTTGAACAAGCGCCCGTGCGGGTTCCTCGTGAACGTGTGGACGAAACAAAGGCGGCCCGCGAACTCAAGCTTCGCCACGTGTTTCGCTAGTTCGTTGCCGAGTTTTTGGGTTATCGACCGATTGCTTTGAGTTCGATGTCTCTTTTTTTGCCCACACGGCAATGGTCGCCTTGTGCGGAATCAAAGGGTTTCCGGACGGGACGAAAAACACAGGTATGAGGTGCTTTTTCTTCGGCGGTCGGAACGTCGAAATCGAAAAGCGCAATTCCGTTGTCTCTTGAAAACCCGTTCACTCGTTTCCAGAAAGCATTGATCACTCTTTGTTGCTGTTCTTCAGGAAACGCGAACGTTTTGCTGAACATGATATAGCGGTAGAGATCGAGTTGCGAGAGTGTTTTGCCGCCCGATACGAAGTTTCCTTGAAGAATTGCAAATTCGAAATCAGCGGCTCCGTTTATGGCCTGCGCTTTTCTGAAAAAGGGTGTACCCCGAGACGACTCTGTCGAAGGCGGCATTCATGCCATCAAGAACGGTGCGGCCCGGCAATGCAAAGTCGTCGTTTGGTGCCGCGCTCGAATAATCTGTAAATGAGCCGCCCGTTTTGAATAAGTCATCAAAATCCGCCGCCGTTGCAGGAAATGCGCCCCAGTCACAAATGGGCTCGTCTAAAACCTTTGATTTGTCACACACGACTGCGGCAGTCGTGGAGTTTTTTTAGGGTAACTATCTTTAGTGAGGACGTAAAGGCGACGGAAGCGTCCCTGGCTCGAGCGAGCTCAGACGTTTTGTAGGCCGGGCTCTGGTGTTTAAAAACAAAAAATAAACAGATACTTAGGACATCTTTTTAGCTCCGAATCACGCTTGCGCTCAATTTCTGTTCCTTTTTTGCCGATATTAAAATCCATGCGCGAAGGGCAGCCCCCTTTGTCCACACGGAGGAAGACACGGTGAACGAGCGCCCGACCGATGAAATGAGGGATCCGTCTTCCCGCATCTTGCTGATGCTGGCCGGACTCGGATTTTTTGTTTCGCTTGCTTTTGGTGGATGCAAGCCAAAAGCCCAAAGTGGTGCAACGGCGCAGCAATCGCGCGGCTCGGTGATTCAGCGCATTCAGGGGCTGTGGAGCACAGGGTGCCATCCGTGGGGAAACGCGGGGGGCTCGCGTCTTCTAGAGTTTACAATTTCGTCGAAAGAAATCAGCTATTTCCAGTATGAATACGCAGATGCGCGATGCCAAAACCCGCGGGGCCGGGCGAGCAGCACGACTGTCTACGTACCTTTCAAGACCGACGATGAAGCCGGAAGCATTATTGTTGTCACGCAGCCTCGCAGTGCTTCTGTCAAGCCGGGGTCGACTTCGGAACGTGACAGACTTCAGGCTCTGGGCGGGTGTGGAAGCAAGGAGTGGGCGAGCGGCGAAGAAAAAAACATTTCCATGACAAACTGTGGCGAACTCATGTTGGCCTCTGCTCAAAATGGGATTTTTGGGTCTTTTCGCGTCTCCCCTGAAGGCGATCTTTTTCTTGCCGACTTGCCCCTCGCGTTCAAGAGACAGCGTGTGCTTGCCAAGCCAGGAGCTTCTCTTTCACTTGATAGCGTCAAGCCACGAAACAAGACAGTCTTCCTCGCAGAGGCCTTTCTTGCGCCCGAAAAGGGGAGAAAAGGAGGTCCTGAGGAAATTCAGTTCGGCTTTACGCCCGAGACCTTTCAGGTGCAGCAGTGTCCCGATCAAAAACCAGGAAAGGGGCCAGAGGCCTGTGGCGATTTTTCACCCAATATGCGCAAGGCGTGCGAGTACTGCGCGGGTGGTATCGACATTTGCCAGAAGGGCACGCGTTGGGACCTTCGCTTCGCGCAGGCCATTGCCACCCAACTTCAAACCCGGCCTCCGGGAGGGGTGTGCAAACCCCCTGGCAGTGAGGTGGGTGTCATCGACCCCACGGAAAGCCACGATCAAACACGCGCCGGTTTGGAAGCGGAAATCGCCGTGCTCAACAACGGCCAACTCGACGGTGTCAATCCAGACACTCTGCCTCAGAGCCCACCATGGCTGCCCCAACAGCAACCACCAGTTCAAGGCGATCCTGCGGCTCCCGTCCAAGTGAGCGCTGGGGAAGAGGGAATGAAGAAAGTCAAAGAGATTGCCGCGACGGCGGCGGGCTATGTGCCGGGCATGCTTTGCGGAACAGGCCCCTGGGCTCTTGCCTGTGCGGGAGCCACCATGGTTGCGGCGGGATACGTGACTCAAGGAACTGGTTTTGTGCTCGACCTTCTTCTTCCCACAAAAAACGCCGACGCTGCGCGTGCGCAAGGTCAGTAATTTTCAAGAGCTCGTGCCCAGCTTCACAGAGTGGGCACGAGCCCACGCACCCACTGCGTGAGCATGGGCAAGGGCAATGCGCCGCTTTGTCGCGCTTTTTCACGTTCATTTTCAAACAGCATGAGGGTTGGGATGCTGCGGATGTTGAAGGCCGCGCCCGCGTCTGGGTTTGCTTCGGTGTCAAGCTTCAGATGAATCAGGCTGTTTGAGTTCGTTTTTGCAAATTGCTTGAACGTGGGCGCAAAGGAAACGCAAGGGCCGCACCAAGGTGCCCAAAAATCGACGAGAACGGGCAGCGGGGAATTCAACACGATTTTGCGCAATCCTGCTGTGTTGACGTCGAAGACAGTGGCCGTTGAGTCGAGGGGTGCGTGGCACTTTCCGCACTTCGCGATGGAGGTGTTTCCTTCGCTGGCGTGGGTGCCTGCCTCTAAGGGAATCCGATTGAGCGATGAGCATTTTGTGCAAGGGACAATGCGACTGGGGCGAGGGGTGGTGTCGGTCACGTTGGAATCCTTTCCTGTGGTACAGTCTGTCTTGGAATGTATTCGAATCTCTAGAAAGGCAAGGAGGTCTCTCGTGCGAGTGTTGCCCATTGTTTCTCTTTTACTGGTAGCCAGTGCGTCGTCTCATGCAATGGCTGCGGGTGACGCGCCTGAGCCCGCAGCGGCTCCCGGGGGTGCGGTTGTTTCGGCGCAACCCAAAGGCGTGTCCACTTCGGAAGCAAACGCTGCCGTATCGGAAGTCCAAGCGCTTGTTGATGCGAAGCGGTTCAAAGAAGCCACGACGAAGGCGCGTGCATTCGTCACCAAAGACACGGGCAATGCGCAAATGTATAACCTGCTTGGGTTCGCCTTGCGCCAACAAAAGCAGTGGGTCGACAGTGTGGCGGCGTACCAGGAAGCTCTGAAGTTGCGGCCCGATTATGTTCAGGCGAAGGAGTATCTCGCTGTCGCTTACCTCGGCATGGGCGAAACGAAGGCGGCGAAGGCGCTGCACGATGAGTTGAAGACCACACACCCTGCCCTGGCGAAAGCCGTGGCAACCGAGGCCAAGCGTCTCAAAGTGAAGTGGTAACTTTTCTGACGCCGTGGAACGCATCAGTCGGGCTGCTTTTGATGCGTTTATGGCATGCCTTTGTCATTTCTCGGGGGCTGGTTGGCTTGGGCCTAGCCTCGCCGCTGGTTGCATTCGCAACCCCCCCTTGTCCGGGAGTGACGCCCGCTCTCGCGGCACACGCGCGGCCCTTGCATGATCCTCGTGTTCAGAGTTGCGATCACCTTTCGGCAGAAGAGGCGGCTTCCTGCCGACGAGGAAAAGCGCATTTTTCGTCTCGGGTGTTGAGCGCCGACGGTCAGGTTTCGTGTGCTTCGTGTCATGTTCCTGTGAGTGGGTTTCGCGATGGCCTCGCGAGGCCTCGCGCGCGCGGCGTTCTCATAAAGGCACCGCGCACACCTTCTCTTATCGATGTGGCGCGCACCAAGGGGCCTTTTTTCTGGAATGGGCGTGCAACGTCGCTGAAGGGTCAAATTTTCTGGCCCCTTTATGCCACGCAGGAGCTTGGAGCAACCGAAGCGCTGCTCGCACGTTTTGGGGGTGCGCAAGCTGTCGCATCCGACCTCGCGGTGTTTCTTCAAACCTTGTCCACTGGCCCGGCACCGTTCGACGCCTATGTTGCCGGACACTGCGGTGCGCTTGCGCCGGCCGAGCGACGAGGACTCGAGCTCGTGCTCCAAACGAAGAAGTGCACACAGTGTCACAAGGGCACGGAATTCCGAGGCGAAAAAGCCGAGCCGATGAATTATGTCAACATTCCCGACTTTGCTTTCCTGGGGCAGGAAAGTTCTTACAGCGCAGATGCACAATTGGCGGAAGGGCAAACCTTCGCCGAAGTGGGCACAGCAGGGTATGTTACCCTTGGAAGCGTCCCGCAGACCCTGCGCAACCTCCACTTGCGGGGTCCGCCTTGGGGACGTTACGGCTCGAAGGCATCACTCGAAGATTTTTTGGTTTCGCACGGCAGCCAACCGCAGCAATCTGAGTTGCGAGCTTTTTGGAGTCGAGGTGAAATCGCCGACGTTCTCGCGTTTTTATTCGTGGGTTTGCGCTCCGAGGAGAAGGAATGAACATCAGGTCGGCCTCGGGTCGCGTCGTGGCTGTTACAATCTTTCTTCTCAGTGCATTGTTGGTGGGAAGTGTTGCGGCCTCGTGTTCTCTCATCGCAAACTCTCGCTTCAACTTGGAGCGCCAGAAAGCCTGGTTGGGTTCTGAGCCTGTGTCCCTCCGACAGGGTTGGCAGTACCGTTGGGGTGATGACGTCGCGTGGGCTCGCGAGCCTGCCGATGCCCCGGGTTGGACTTCGTTCTCGTTTCCGGGCCAGGCTCCGGGCCGCAATGGAAGAGAATCCCTGTGGCTCTCTTTTCCCCTGCCCTCGAAGAGCATTGAAGACCCGACGTTGTTTTTCTTGGCGATGGATTCAAATTTCGAAGTCTGGATCGATGGCGCGCGGCAGTTTGCGTTCGGAGACCTCAATGGCCCTCGTCGCAGCGAATTTCGGGGCTACCCTTGGTTTCTTGTGCCACTTCCCCCGGGTGCGGAAGGCAAAACGGTTTTTCTGCGTGTGCAGTCGACTCACGACAACATTGGGCCTTATGGAGAGGTTTTTGTGGGCTCGCGCGCGGCTCAGGTGGCCCGCATTGTCCGCACCGATGTTCCAAAATTCACTATCGGCTCCGTTTTTGCCATCGCAGGTCTTGGGCTTCTTTTTCTGTATGCCCGGCGTCGACAGGAGCGCATGTATTTTGGGTTCGCCCTGGTCTGCATCACGCTTGGTCTCTATCTCGTTTGTCGAACGTCTTTAAAGCAGCTTTTTCTCTTTGCTCCCGTGCCTTGGTTTGTTGCCGAGCTTGTCTGTTTCTTTTTCCTGCCGTTGGGTGTTTCCCAATTCACGGATGTTATTTTTGGGCGAAATGCCCTCACGTGGGCCACGCGGGTGGCGTCTCTTTACGCTGTCATCGCCTTGCTCGCAGCCGCGACGGGAGTGGTGACCCTGACCGACACTCTCTTTCCATTTCAAATCTTGTTTATTTTGTGTATTTTAGTTTTCATTTGGGAAGTTGTAAAACGATTAGGTCGCGATGATCTCGACCCTAAAGTGCTTGCAGTGGGCTTTTTGTGCCTGGGTATTTCGGGGGTGCACGATGTCTTGCTTGCCATGGGCTTCATGGCTTCGTCGGTTGAAATGTCCCACTGGGGACTTCTGGGTGTCGTGGGAAGCATGTCGGCTATCACGGTGCGGCGTTTCGCCGACGTCTATTTGCGCATGGAGGCGACCACCCGCGACTTGGCCGTGAAGTCTGGAGACTTGGAACAACGCAATGGCGACCTCGTTCGAATGTCTGAAGAACTGGGACGTGTTGCGGTCAAACTGGGTGACAGGCTCAACACACCTTTGGAGGTCATGCTTCTTGCCAGCGAAGAAATTGAAGACCACGTGGAAGAACGTTTCAAGGGACTCGAGGACGCCGAGCTCCGCAAAGAAATTGCGCATCTTTTCGAGGTTTTTCGTCGCAGCACCGAAACTATTCGCACTGAGCTGAAGTCTTTGCAGCCGTTCAAAAAATATGCGCCGCAAAATTCAGTGGACGAAGACCTCTCGCTCCCCTCGTTCGAAAGCCGAGTGTCGACACCCCCGAAATGAGCCTGACTGCGGCCTTTAGCCTATCCACTCGCGGCCGCCGAGGTGTTTTTGAAGAGCCTTTGGCACACGCACTTTTCCGTCTTTGGTTTGGTGGTTTTCAAGGAGCGGAATCAAAAGGCGCGGAGTGGCCACGGCCGTGTTGTTGAGCGTGTAAACGAAAACCGATCTGCCACCCTCGCCTTTCGTTCGAATTTTCAGTCGTCGAGCCTGATAGTCATGGAAGCTCGAGCAGCTGTGAGTTTCTCCGTAAGCATCGCGTGAAGGCATCCACGTTTCAATGTCATGTTTCTTCACTTGCCCTTGGCCCAGGTCGCCGGTGCAAACTTTTACCACGCGATAAGGAAGTTCGAGCATCTGCAAAATGTCTTCTGCGTTCTTCAGCAGTTCAGCATGAAGTTTTTCACTGGCTTCCAGTGTGGGCTCGCACAGAACCACCTGTTCAATTTTTTGAAACTGGTGCACGCGATAGAGGCCCTTCGTGTCTTTTCCGTGCGCTCCGGCTTCGCGTCGAAAGCAGCTTGAGTGGGCGCAGATTTTGACGGGCAACTTTGCGGGGTCCACAATTTCGTCGGAATGAAAACTTGCAAGGGGAACTTCAGAGGTTCCCACAAGCCACATCTGGCCGTCCTCTGTCGAATAGGCTTGGTCAGCACCGCCCGGCAAATACCCCGTGCCTTGCATTGCGCTGGCTCGCACCAGGACAGGCACGCTCATGGGCACGTATCCACGTTCCTTTAAGAGGTCGAAAGCCAAAGAGTGAATGGCGCGCTCGAGTTCAGCGCCCACCCCTGTCAGAAAGTAACTCCGGCTTCCCGCAACTTTTGTGCCGCGCGGGAAATCGATAAGGCCCAGTTTTTCGCCGAGTTCAATATGGTCTTTTTTCGCGAAATCGAACGCACGGGGTGCTCCCCAAGTGCGCCACTCGACATTGTCGGCATCCGACGTTCCCACAGGAGTGTCTTCTGAAGGGATGCTCGGAACGGTCAGAAGAAGCGCATCGAAGGCCGACTCCACGTCGCGCAGGTGGGCTTCCGCCTTGCTGAGATCTTCTCCCACCGCTCTCATTTTTTGCACGAGGTCGTCGCGCTCTGCTTTCTCTTTCGCTTTCTTGACCGCTTCGGTGCCTTCATTGCGCTGGCGTCGCAAAGTTTCGGTCATCTCAATGGCCTTCGAGCGGGCTTCGTAGACCTCCAAATAACGGGCAGCATCGAAAGACACGCGTTTGTTGCGGGCAGCTTCACTGACTTTTTCAATGTTGTCGCGGACAAATTTCGGGTCGAGCATGCGTTGCTCCCTAGCAATGGGACGGTGGTCTGAACGGCAGGAAGATAGGAAATCGTGGCCGCCCGTGCCCTCGGCCCAAAAACGCCCCATTCTTTCCCGCCAAGCACGGCTTGGCAAGCCAGAAGGCGGTTGACGGCGAGCGCGTCGCGCATACACTCCCGGTGACTCGCGTCCCTTAACCCCGTTTTGTCGCGCATTCCGGAGGATCCCATGTCACTCATCAACCGTGTTTTTTCTCTTCGCTTCACTTCCGAGCCTTCTGATGCCGGCGCAGGAACGAACGAAACTCGCGGTGGCAATGGTGCGCCCGAAGAGGCGGGTGACGGTCCGGAGACCAACCACAATCTTCGGGACGCAACCCGCGAGGCAGCCCGAGCCGCAGCCGGGGCGTCAGCAACTGGGGCGGACGGAACAGACGAGGCCGAAATCGGCACTGCGAAAGAGCGTGAATTGCAGACTAAACTTGCGGAAACCACCGACCGCATGCTGCGCATTGCGGCCGAATTCGAAAACACCCGCAAGCGGTGGGAAAAGGATCGCCAGGAAACTCGTGCCTATGCCATTACGGAATTTTCCCGTGATCTCCTGCCTGTCATCGATGCCTTCGACAATGCAATGAATGCCATTGAGCAATCCCAGGGATCCTTTGAAACTGAAGAGGGCAAAAGGATGTCGTCCATCACCGAAGGCGTGCGCCTGGTGAGCAAGGTCTTCCTCGACGCGCTGCGCAAGCACGGTGTCGAACGCATCCCTTCCAAGGGCGAAGCGTTCAATCCGATGCTCCACAACGCCGTCGCGCGAACCGTGGATGCGTCCGTAAAGCAGGAAACCGTCGTCGATGAGTTCGTGGCTGGCTACAAAATCGCCGATCGCGTCTTGCGCACAGCGATGGTTCGCGTCGCAACGCCCGACTAAATCTGCCTCGAGTGTTGCCCGGGGCGCAACACTCTTCGTCGTCGCGACCTTTTGGGGCCTGGCGTCGGCGGAATCCCTGGGCTCTCCCAGCTCCAGCGAGGCACGACGCACCCCTCTCGAGCGCGCTGAGGCGGCCTTCACCAAAGGTGTCATGAAAGACGCCTTGCCTCTTTATCAAGAGGTTCTCAAGAATGCGTTCGCCCCTCCCAAGGAGTCTGCGCTGGCCCATTGCCGGGTCGGCGTCATCCATAGCCTTCAGGGCAAAAACGATGATGCGCGCACGGCTCTTGAAAAATCCATTGCAACCCAAGCTCTGTCGCGCCGCCAAATCGGCTTGTGCCAGTATGCCCTCCTTCAGGTCTACGTTTTGCAAAAATCCGACCTGCAGGCGCGCGACCTCATCAAAAGGATGGGGGAACTCGATCTCCCGCCCATTTATCAGGCGCGCTCTCATGCGGTGGCTGCCGAAGTCGGCCAGCGTTTAGGCGACGGTCCATTCGAGGCTATGGCACTTCAAAAGCTTTTAGCGGCATTCGATCTCCACAAATTCCAAACGGTCGAGGTGAAGATCTTCAACCGTGCCTTCACGCGTTCCGACATCGCCGAGCGGCTTGGGATGCCCGCCCGTCAGTCGAAGCGCTTGGCTCAAGTGGGTGAAGGGGCTGGTGCGTCAACGGCTGCTTCCGTTGCGACTGCGGAAACGACGTCTCCGATTTTGCAACTCCCGAGCCCAAATAGAAGTTCTACGGTGCCTGCCGCTAATGAAGTTTTGCCATCGAATTCAAGCTCCGCAGAAACGGGGGTGGTGCCTTCCCAGGCGTCCGATGTCTCTGTTCCAGAAAGCCAGCGGGAAGCGCGTGCGCTCGCGGTCGACTTTTTTCGCAAGCTTGGTTCGGGCCAGAATCAAGAGGCGCTCTCGCTGCTTCAGCCGTCATCGGGTGAAAAGCCCGGCGCCGACTTCATGGTTTACAACGGCCTCACCTTTCCTCTTTTGAAAGTGGAAGAACGTCTTCGTAAACTTGTCGCCGACGCGCCGCGCGATATGCGCATTGGTGTCATTGTCCCTGCAGCATCGAGTTTCACGCGCTTTAAGCACAAGATCCTGCGCTCAGCGAGCGCGTTCGCAGCATCCACTGCGGCCAAAGACGTCAACTTCTCGTTCAAGGTTCGCGCCACTGCGAACGAGCTGGGCGCCGTCGAAGAGGCCGTACGTGCGCTTGTGCTCGATGATCATGTGCACGTCATCATCGGTCCCCTCTCAGGGACGCAAGCCCTCGGAGCGGTCGCACTCACACAGGCGTTCGCAGTGCCCACCTTTGCTTATGGCCCCGTCACCTGGGCTGCCGACGTGAATTCGCCCTACCTTGTGCGCATGGGTGTGCTCGCGCGGAGCCAGGCGGCGGCTCATGTTCGCCATCTGCAAGACGATCTTCGTTTTCAGAACGCCGGCATTCTGGCGCCCAACGACAGCTATGGTTATGAAATGGCGGCCGCATTCATCGACGTGGCGAAGGAAAAAGGCTTTGCCCTCGACAGGGTCACCTATTTCGACGTCACGAAAGATCAGTTCCAAGATTCCGTTCAGGCTGCGCTCGGGCCGCAGGATCCCGAGTCGCGTCGCGAAGAATTCCAAGCGATCGAAAAGGAACTCAAGAAGAAGGCCGCAGCGGAAAAAAGAAAATACAGCGCCAAGGACATGAAGCTTCCAGCGCGAGTCTCCTTCGACGCTCTCTATGTCCCCGACATTCTTTCCCGGGCAAAAATCATCGCAACGACGTTTGCATTTAACGAAGCCAAGCAGATTCGATTCCTGGGCGATCGCACGTGGCCCGAAACCCCTTCCCGCCCCTCGCTTGCCGACCAATTTTTGAATGGGGCGCGCACGCCCCAGCTTTCAAGCGGCAATTTCCTTGCGTACCTGCGCCGCGAAACGGGCGCGCCCGAGGGCGCGTTGGATCTTGAACGTCAAACGTTCGATTCGCTCATCTTGCTCCGTCAGGGCCAATACAAAGCTTCTGGGAACAACGGCGGAAAGCTTATCAATGCTCTCAGGGCGCCCGATTTTGCCGTCGAAGGGACGGCTTCCTATGGCCCCGTGGACGCGAAAGGGGAACCTTCCGCTCGCATGATGCTCTACGGCTACAAGTCGGGCCGCTTCACGCCCGAGCTCGAAAAATGGGTCCGACAAAAACCTTTGCCAGGCGCACCGGCCTCCCAGGCCACAAGCATCGGCAGTGATGAGTAAGGCGTGAGAAGTGAACACACTCCCGGCTTCGGAGTTTTTTATTCTCTCTTGGCACCCGCGAACGCCAAGGTTCCCTCGTTCCATGCCCTGGTGAGATCCGTTGCCATTTTCTTTGGAAGAACGACTTCGGCCGGCACCCTTTTGAGCGTGTCTTCAACGCTGGCGCTTTTCGCCGTCTTCACGGCGCCGTCGGCACCTGGAGAGCCCGCATTTGCCACGGGCCGTGCAGGGGTGAATCCGGCGCGGCCGCCAGGGAGCGTCACTGCTCGGGTGCTGCTCAACACAGGCGCCCTGGAGGCCTGAAACTTTGCCACCTCCTGAACTGTCCTCGTCGAAACCCTCCCAACAGAGCCCCTGCAGCCAGGAATTTCTCCCGTAAAGGGAAACGTGGTCACGATCCATTCGAATGTCCCAATGACCTTCGCGGTGTGAGCCTCGACGTCGATTTTTGTTGTCTCCGAAACGTTCACTGACGCCACACCGGGCGCAGCCGCGACAAGGCCGCCTTTGCCGGGAGCGCCTCCCAATCCCCCTTTCGTGTTCCACTGCTCCGTATCGAAGGCCGCGTCTGCAAGTCCGAACGCGTCGAGTCTTCCGCCGGAGAACCCAGGGCTCCCATTTTTGGCACTCACAGCAAGCCCGTCCCGTCCGTCGAGGTTTGCTCCTGCAGGCCAAAAGGGTGTCGAGATGTTCGTTGTCAAACGCACGCGGCCTGTGTGTGAAACGGCTGGACCACTCACAAATTTTGCAAAGCCACTCCCGCAATCGCTTTGCACAATGGGTTCAGCGCGTGAAAAGGGGGCTGGTTTGAGCAGGCTTTCATAGGTCTTACCGTTGGCCGATTTTTCGGTTGCGGGCTTTTCGGCCGCTGAACTTTTCGCCTGAAATACCGGAGAGACACTGGGACGTGCAAAGGCCGGAGCAGCGTCATTCGTGCATCCTTCGAATCCAGACGGGCAGGAAGCGTCATTGCCGCGCATCCCGGGTGCGCCCTCTGCGAGCACAACGGGTGTGTTTGAACCCGTACCGAGGAGCACAACGTCGCCCGCGTTGCCATTGGCTTTTCGCGTGTCGACAACAACGTTTTTGAAGTCGCTCCCCGCGAGCGTCAGTGCATGGCCCTGGGTTTCCACGCGCACGCTGGGTGCGTCGCAAGCGGGAGTTGATATCGCAAGTACCGCGGGCTTCGACAGCACAATGCGCACGCTGCCATCGGCTGCGAACACGGCGTCTACGCCGGCGTCCCGCCAAGGTTTTGCCCGTTCAGGGGTGGCAAAAGCGCGCTTTACAAGAGTGTCGAGGCATTCTGTGCGTTCGCCGGCGCCAAGTGAAGACTCATCAAGGACAATGCGGCCATTTGTGTCGACAAGTGCCCCGTTTGGCAAAGCCCGTGCGTTGGTGCGAGATGCGAGGAGCTCCGCAAGCGCGTCCGCGTCCGATTTTTCCTTGGAAAGAGAAACGTCCTCCGGGTGCGAAGGCGAAGACGTCTCGGGGTCAGGAGCTTTCGTGCGGCCCTGCGGCTCTTTTTGGGTGGGGGCGTTTTGGGGGGCTTTGGGGAGGTTCGTTTTCTCGCCTGCAGGTTCCGGAATTTCGCTCGAGGGCTCTTCGTCGTTTCGGCAGCCTGAAGCAGAGGCCATGGCTATGCCCAATGTCAACCAGGCGAGCGTGGAAGAGGAGCGTTGGTTCCATTTCCAAAATTGCGAAAATTTCGAAAATTGCGACAGTGAGGATTTGTGCATGTGAGGCATCCTTTCGAGAGGGTTGGGAGGGGGCCGCCGAAGGGGACGCCTCGTCTCTGCGAAGGCTGCGTGGGCATGCCTCTTTTTTCGAGGCTGGTCGCTAAGGCCCTGTGGATTTAGGGGTATCCCAGTACGCTGAGGCGTCGTTCTCCCCAACGGAGAGCATCTCGAATGGCGCTCTCAAGCGACATTTCCGCTTTCCACCCCAAGGTGTTCCAGGCAGTGTCTGCATTTGCGAAAGCGCCGGCGACGTCTCCAGCACGGGGCGGTGCTTCCCTTTTTGCCAACGGTTTTCCCCAAACACGTTCGAAGGCCGCCACGAGTTCCTTCACCGTGACGCCCTGACCTGTGCCTAAATTGATGGTTCGGTAACTCGTGTCGTCAAAAAGGCTTTCGAATTTTTCAAGGGCATTCACGTGGGCCTGGGCCAAATCCCACACGTGAATGTAGTCGCGAATTCCGGAGCCATCTCGGGTAGGCCACTCGGTTCCCGTGATGATGAACTCCTTCCTTTTGCCTAGAGCGACGTCGGTCAGCAGCGGCACCACGTGGGTCTGCTCGCGCATCTGCATGCCCGAACGGAGTTTCGGGTCTGCACCAATGGGGTTGAAATAGCGAAGCGAAATGCCTCGAAGATCGTAGGCCTTGGAAAAGTCTTCGAGCACCATCTCCATCATCAATTTCGAGCGGGCGTAGGGGCTTCCGGGTTTCAAGGGCGAGGTTTCTGTCACCAGGAAGTCTTTCGTTGCGTCGTACAAGGAGGCTGTCGAACTGAACACGATGCGCCCGTAGCCCAAACTCGCGAGCTCATGAAAAAGGATCATCGATTTTGAGACGTTCTCGGTGTAGTAGTCGAAGGGGCGCACCACGGAATCGGGCACAACGATGAGCGCAGCGCAGTGAATGGTGCAGCCCACGTCAGGGTGTTCGTTCAAGAGCTTTCTCAGCAGAATGCGGTCTCCGACATCTCCTTTGTAAAACGGCCTGCCTGCCACGAAAGCTTCCTTTCCCGACACCAGGTTGTCCAGCACAACGGGTGTGTGCCCGCGGTCTTCGAGAGCCGAGCAAATGGTACTCCCAATGTATCCGGCCCCGCCGGTAACCAAGACTTTCATCGTGCGCTCCTCTTCCATCGTTTTTCGTGCAGCGGGCCAGAGCCTGTGCTAAGGGCTTCCCATTTCGTGCCCGTCCCTTCGAGGTGAATCATGTTCCAGGACTACCTTCTGTATGCGACCGATGTCGAGGTGCGTTATGCCTACCGTATGGTGCATCTCAGCCGTGTTGTTCAGCAGGCGCAGGCGCTTCATGGGCTCGGCGACGAGCGTGCCATACTTCTGGGTGAGGCACTCCTTGCGGGGTGTCTCGTTTCATCGGCTCTCGACGACGACGAGCGTCTCAACCTGCGCGTGCAGTGCGGCGATGATTTCACTTTGGCAACGGAAACGACATCGCATCTCGACATCCGGGGCTACATCGCGTGCGAAGAAACGCCCTTGGTGTCTGCCATCGATCTTGGCGAGCGTCCTCTTGCGGCTCTCATCATCCGCACGCTCCGTGCGAAGCAGCAAACAGGAAAGATTTTTGAAGGCGTCACCAAATTCCTCACAAATTCGGTGGAAGAAGCCATCAACGATCATATGCGCCACTCGTACCAGGTGAACGCGCGTTTGCGCATCGACTGCTGGAAAGACCCAACCGACGGTCTCCTCCGTGCCTTCGGAGTCATTTACCTTGCTCTGCCAAACATCGACTCCGACGTGGCGTCCCATCTTTGGGAACACGTTGATGGGCTGCCACTCCTTCGAGAACTCTACGCAAGGAGCGATGACCCCGACGCCCTTGCGAAAAGCATGATTCCCGACGACACCCGCCCCGTGCGCAGCGTGAATCCGCGTTGGTCGTGCGCCTGTTCGCAGGAAAGCGTGGAGCGCATGCTCATCTCTATTCCCCAGGAAGAACTGCAGGACATGGTGCGCGCGGGTGAAGCGCTCGAAATAAAGTGTCACTACTGCAGCACAAATTACGCAGTCAGCATCGATCGTCAGAAGGAACTCCTCGCGTCTTTGGGTGCGGGTGAAGTCAGTTCTTTCAAACACTGAAGGGGCGCCCTTGTCACTTGTGCTTCCTTTCGAAGGTCCTCTGGTGCGAGGCACTTTTTTGAAACGCTACAAGCGTTTCTTTGTCGACGTCGCGCTTCCCACGGGCGAAACGTTGACAGTGCACTGTGCCAACAGTGGCAGTATGCGGAGTTGCCTCGTGGAAGGTGCGCCCGCGTATGTTCTCGACTCTAAGAACCCCGAGCGAAAACTCCGATTTTCTCTTGAACTTCTCGAGTTTGAAGATGGTCTGGCGTGCCTCAACACGGCGCGTGCGAACGCGTTGGTTGAACAGTTTCTTTTGAGGGTACTTTCAAAAAATTCTGAGTTTCTCGACACTCTTCCGACGGAAAGTCGCCAACAGCTCGAGGCCGATATTTCTGCGCCCGGGGTTCAAAGCGAGCAAGAGAGGTTCACGCTGAAGCGCGAAGCCAAGTTCACGGCGGAAACACGTTTCGATTTTCTGCTCGAAGGTGCACTTATTAAACTATGGGTGGAAGTGAAGTCGGTGTCGTTGCGCCTCAATGCGTCGACTGTTGCCTTTCCCGACGCCGTCACAGAGCGGGGGCAAAAGCACCTTCGTCATCTTATGGCCGCAGTGGAGCAAGGCTCCCTTGCGATACTGCTTTTCGTCTGCATGCGCGGCGGGTCGCGCGAGGCTTCTCAGCTTGCGCTCGGGTTCCGGGCTGCGCAGGAAATCGATCCGGCCTATGCCGAATTGTTAGCCCTCGCCAAAGCGAAAGGCGTAAAGGTCAGGATGCTCGTCCCTTCCCTTACGCCTGAGGGCTTTGGTGTGCGCGGTTACTTCGCACTCTCCTGACGCTCTCGTTTTCAGTAACGATAGTGTTCAGGCTTGTAGGGGCCATCAACTTGCACGTGCAAGTATTCCGCTTGTTTGCTTGTGAGCTGTGTGAGTTTCACGCCCAGCTTTTCGAGGTGGAGGCGGGCGACTTCCTCGTCGAGTTTCTTAGGCAACATCGTGACCCCAACGGGGTACTTGCCTGGGCTCTGCCAAAGCTCCAACTGAGCAAGCACTTGGTTGGTGAAGCTCGTGCTCATCACAAAGCTTGGGTGGCCGTTGGCGCAACCCAGATTCACAAGGCGGCCTTCGGCGAGGAGGATAATTTCGTTTCCATTGGGAAAGCGGAATTTGTCGACCTGAGGCTTCACGTTCACGTGCTGCACGCCTGGATACGATTTCAGACCAGCGACGTCGATTTCGATGTCGAAATGGCCGATGTTGCACACAATGGCGTTGTCTTTCATCTTGGCCATGTGTTCGGCCTTAATGACGTCGCAGCAGCCCGTGGCTGTTACGAAAATATGGCCTTCGCCAAGGGACTCCTCAAGGGTCTTGACTTCGAAGCCTTCCATCACCGCCTGAAGCGCATTGATGGGGTCAATTTCTGTCACAATCACGCGGGCACCCATGCCGCGCATGGACTTGGCGCTGCCTTTGCCCACGTCGCCGTAGCCGCACACCACAACCGTCTTGCCTGCGGCCATAACGTCGGTGGCGCGTTTGATGCCGTCAAGAAGCGATTCGCGACAGCCGTAGAGGTTGTCGAATTTCGACTTCGTGACGCTGTCGTTCACATTGATGGCTGGAATTTTGAGTTCGCCGCGAGCCACCATTTGATGCAAGTGGTGCACGCCCGTCGTCGTCTCTTCCGACACGCCCTTAATGTCTTTCAAAAACTGCGGGTACTTCTTGTGCACCAGGCCAGTAAGGTCGCCGCCGTCGTCAAGCAGCATGTTGGGGCCTTGTCCATTGGCGAACTTGAGCGACTGCTCAACGCACCACCAATACTCTTCTTCGGTCTCGCCCTTCCATGCGAACACGGGGATGCCGGCCTTCGCCATGGCCGCGGCCGAGGTGTCCATAGTGGAAAAGATGTTGCAGCTGCTCCAGCGCACTTCGGCGCCGAGTGTTGTCAAAGTCTCAATGAGCACGGCCGTTTGCACGGTCATGTGCAGGCAGCCGGCAATACGGGCTCCCTTCAGGGGTTTTGTTTTGCCATACTTCTCCCGCAGGGCCATGAGGCCGGGCATGTCTTTTTCCGCAATTTCAATTTCGCGGCGGCCCTGGGTTGCGAGAGAGATATCTTTGACTTTGTAATCCACGGAGGAACTCCTTGAGGTGGAGTGCAGTGCAGCACTCGAACGCAAGGAAACTATCCCAGCTTGCCCTCCTGAACAATGCCTTGCGTCATGCGTCGGCATGCGCGCCTTCGTCTTCGTCATCCCTTTCGGATTCTAACAAAAGCGCCCGAAGAACCAGAGAAATTTGGCGTTTGACTCGTTGGTCGACCCGTTCTGCATTCACCGAAAGGCAAATGGTCTGGTGCAGGGGCGGCAATTCCGGACAACGGAGCTCTGTAACGAGGCCTGAAAGGACGTGCGCACGGGCTGCGGCACAGGGCACATACACGAGGTAACGGGAGTCCGCGCAAATAGCCAGAGCCGTGCTTGCTGTTTGCACCAAATGGCCTTGCGATTTTCGGTGGGGGGCAAGGGGCAGAAAGTCATCTCCACCAGAAATCGCGCGTCCGTCCCACCATGCGGCACGCAGAATCCGCCACGGCAAGAGCTCATCAACCGAAAGTGTCTTTTGGCCGCGTGTCAGGGGGTGTGATGCGCTGCCATACAAACCCCAGCGCATGCGACCCACGCTTTCGTTGACCCATTGTTTGCCGAGGTCGAGCTCTCCCACGGAAATGAGCGCATCGATGCCATCGCTTCGTGAGGCTTCGAGTTTTTCGGCAGGGGAAAGGTCAATAAATGTGAGGCCAAGTTCAGGAAACGAGGCCTCAAAGCGCTTCACGAGCAGCGGGGCCACAATCACGTTCAAAAAGCCCCGAGAGCCGAGGCGCAGAGATTTCTCGTACCCTCGCGTACCCTCAACTTTGGCTCCCGCAGCGCGATCGAGGAGCCCTAGGGCTTGTGTGGCAGCCCGCGCGAGTTCGAGCCCTTCTTCGGTTAACAGCGTCCCTGCGCTCGAACGTGCCAGGAGCTTGCACTCCATCACCATTTCCATGCGTGCGAACGCTTTCGACACATTGGCCGGAGTCGTGTGTCGGCTGCGTGCAAGATTCGAAAGGGAAGTGAACCTGGGGAGCTCCGCAAGCCAAACGAGGTCGCGTACCGAGAGATCTTCGAGGCCTTTGTGCATGCTTCCCCCAATGATTCCGATTCGGAAACCCCCTTCAACGTTCTCGGGGGTTCCGGTGCCGTGAAACGAAGCATAGAAAGGAGACGTCCCTTCACACAAGGAGTTTTCCATGAAGGTGTTCAACCGTCTCAACGTGTCCCGGTCCCTTTTCGCTCTCGCACTTCCTCTCGTCGCACTGTCGGCAATTGGTTGCAATGGGAAGACTTTGCGTTCCGCATCGTCGGCCGTTGGCGCCAGCACCGCATTGGCCGATCCCGGCGTGGCGAGCAGTTCCAAAACGGAATCGGACTCTATTCTTGAAGGCACAGCTTCGTCACCGGCTCCTGAAGCTGCGAAGCTCGATATCGTTCAAACGGCACTTGCTGCTGGAAAGTTCAACACTTTGGCGGCAGCTTTGCAGGCCGCAGACCTCGTAGCCACTCTCCAAGGCCCTGGCCCCTTTACGGTCTTCGCACCTACCGATGAAGCCTTTGCAAAACTTCCCGCAGGAACTGTCGACGCCCTGTTGAAAGACAAGGCAGCTCTGACATCCGTTCTGCTCTTGCACGTGTCGTCGGGCACGTTCAGCGCCGATCGCATCTTCCTGCGCAAAAGCGTGAAAACCCTTGCGGGCGTTGTCGGCACGACCACGAACTCAGGAGCCGTCAACGGCCTCCTTCAGCTCTCGAGTTTCGTGAACGGCCGTGGTGGCCAACGCGTGAACGTCGTCCAGGAAGACGTGCGTGCGAGCAACGGCATCATACAGGTCATCGACACGGTGCTCCTCAACCCAAGGGCTAGCGGGCACTGATCACTCCGCATCTGCTGCTCAAAGAAATGGCTTCACTGAGAAATTCAGGAGGCCATTTTTTCGTCTTCTGGGTTCTTTGGGGGCAGCCGAAAGGCGCCTTCAACGGAAGCGCGCGCAGCCTCGTCCTTGGAGAACCGCCATATCTTTCCATCTATATAATAATGTTGCGCGGCGAAGCCGAGGCATAACGCATTGATCAACTGGCTTTCAATGGGCGGAGGCATGAAGTAAGTGGAAGCTCCGACAGCAACACGAATGTCATCGGCGCGAGGAAACAAGAATGGTACTTCCGCGACGAATGAAGACACAAACGGGGTGAGGAGGAGAGGGCTCGTGCTTGCGAACGCGAACAGTGTCGCTGCGAGGAAAATTCCGTAGCGCTTGTCATGAAGCCAATAAAAGAGACTCTCCGTTCGGCTTTTTATCGTTCCATTCTTTCTGGCGAGTCCCGATCGTTCTTTGCCTTCGAAGTAGCAAAAAACGTGGTACTGAAGGTCGTGGCCAAGAGTAATAATCGGGTGCACAAAGAGGGCGAGCGGTTCAATCGACATCGTGAACAAATGCAAGGCGGCGCTCGAAACCAAGAGAAATGTGGACGAGCCGTCTGGTTGAATTTCAGCTTGCGATGGTTTCCCAGCGCTATCCCAGCGAATCACAAAGGCAAGAAAAACGGCTGCCGCGAAAGCGCAGGCCCCGGCGCCGACGACTTGCGTTTTCGAGACGCCTATCCAAGAGAGCAAGCCCGAGGTCGACAATGCCTGGCTCGCGGATATCTTCACGTGTCCATCCACAAGAAAAAACACTGCGGGCGCGAGAGCCGTTGTGAAGACATGAAACGCGCGTTGGCGGAAGTCTGGTGCTTGTCCTCGCAAGCGCGCACGGATGGCGATGAAGCCCCAATGTTGCTTTGTCACGTGCCAATAGGCCCACAAAAAGTAGAGCGACAACAAAACGACCGGAACCGAATCAATTGTTTGACGAGTGGGAGTGCCTGGCTCGAGCGAAAAGGCTCCACCCATGAGGGCGGGCCAGACAATAGCTGTTGGGCCCGCAATGAAAAAAGCGAACGAAAAGAGAATGGATTTTCGATGCCTGCGAAAGACGTCCGGAAGCATGAGTGCACGGGCCATTGTGTGGAAGAGATGTGACCCATCCACCCCGAAAAACCACAAGACGATGACGATTTGGTAAAACGAGAAAGGCAGAGTGGGAAGATGGGTGCCCAAAGACATGGGTGTGAAGTAATCGAAACCGCTTGCGAGGCCATACGCCAGCACGATTGCAAGGAGTGCGATGCTAGAAAGCGGCGCTCCCCAGAAGAATAATCTTCGTGCTTTCATGTCCGCCGGCATTTCCGACACTTCACTCCGTGCGGTGGTCATGACTTTCCTTTGCGTCGCAGTCGAGTTCTTGTTGAAAGAAAAGTGATCATGACAACACCCACCAGTCCGGCACCAGCCACCACCTCATGTCCTCGTTCCAGGAAGAGTGTTTTTTCGTCTCGTTCCCGCACGGAAGTGTTTTTGGCAGAGGCGTCCAGGGGGACTTCGACAAAAGCGACGCGAAAATCATCGTGTGGAAGTGGTGAAAGCAATGCTTTGCCTGTTCCGTCATACACCGCGGTTCCGCCGCTATTGTTCAAAAAAACAACCGGGCGACCGGTTTCCAGGGCTCTCAATCGAACGATGGCGCCAAAAACACGCTCCGAAGCAGCGCTGGCCATCCACTCAAGATTCGACAAGTTGATGAGTACATCCGCGCCACCAAGAGCGGCCTCGCGCGCAAATTCAGGAGAAATTCCATCAAAGCAAATAGTCACTCCAAGAACGACATCATCAGAAGGGGCGTTCGAATCAGTCGACCCCCGGTTCAAGACAAGCGGCGCGGAGTGGCCCAATTGGGGAATGGCATCGGCTCTTGGAAGTCGTTCGAGCGTTTTTGTGGGAAGGAGAAGTTCCCACAGGGGTCTCCAGGGGAGGTACTCTCCGTAAGGCATGAGCTGTCTTTTTTGGTACGGAAAACCATAATGAATGGTGCTTTTTTCTCGTATTTCGGCCAAAGAAACATATGGAACCGTTCGCGTCGATCCAGAATTTGCAGCAGTTAAACCCATCACAGGCGAACTGGGAGCGACAACGGAATAATGAAGAAGACTTGGTATCTCGAGCTGACTGAGGAACACTGCAAGCTCATTTCGAAGCGAGTCAGACGTTTTGTAAATCGGTGAGAAAAGAGACTCTGGGAACACGACCAGATCGGGACGAACTGGCAGCCGAGCGAGTGTGCTTTCCACTTTCAGTACCATGTCTCTGAAGAGTTTGAGTTCTTCTTTCTCTTCGAGCGAATAGCGTTCGTAGGCGTCGGTGAGCGGAGCTGCGTGGACTTCCTTTGAAAAGCGTCTTGCAGGTTGCACGAGCAGAAGTTTGAGCGGCGGGCGGTTCCCCACCACCTCTGCGCGCTGCGTGCCACCTTCCTTTGGCACCTCGTCTTTTTGTGTCCACGGCATTTCTTCACTTCGCGTCCAGTGACTTAAGGACAAGATTCCCAGAGCGAAAGCGGCTCCTACAAAAGAACATTTCCATCTCGGCAACAAACGACTTTTCGAGTTGACGTGACGCTTTAGCAAGTCGTGCGTCCACATCCTGCCGAGGCCAGCACCCAGCGCCCATCCTCCCAGGAAAACCAACAAAGACGGAAGTGCAGTGCCACCCCATGAAATAAGAGGTGAGGAAAGCGAGGAGAGCGAAAGAAAACTTCCGTATGTAAAATAAAACATACGTGGAGCCAGGTGTTCGAACATGGGCATCATGAGGAGGGCGCCAAGCTGCGCCACTGGCTGAGCCCCAAAGACGCCCCTCACGGCAATGTAAATGGCAAATGCCGGCAGAGCGGCGAGTGCATGCACAGCAAGCACGGCTGCAGCCATCACACTCGCGGAGTAAAAATTTAATCCGAGAAAAGTTTGAATGCCAGAAACACCCCAGTGAAAAAATCCGATCTCAATAGCCCACGCACATAAGTAACTGCAAAGAAGCGAATAAGCCGTGGCCTGCTTCCACGGCTGGGATTCGAAAAATCTCTCGATGGCGAAAAACAGGGGTGCGAGCGCGAACAGCATCACGAGTCCATTGCCCTGGAGCCAATATTCCCCGGCAGGAAGTGCAACGCTGCTCAAGAGCCCCACAAGAAGTGCGGTTGCCATTGATAGCTGCAGGGTTCGTTGAATCGAGTGTGGAGAACAAGGTCTCGAGTCCACTGGCACCCTACCCGTTCGGACGGCAACAGGTTGCCGCCTTGTCGCAGACTGTCTGGCATCCACCTTTCTTGCCGCAATTTGTTTGTTGGCAGACTGTGGAATACGACTGCGTGAAGTAACCACCTGCGCAAGCACCTTGAGTGGTATAGCAGTATCCCGACTGCAATGACTGGCAAATTGGGTTCCCGTACCAATCGTTTCCGGTGCTAATGGTCCCTGCTGGGCAGTTTACGTAAGACTTGTTCACACAAATGATTTGTCCCGAGCCCCCTGGGGCAAACCCCATGAAATCCTGGTAAGGCTGGCATTGTTGTTGGGGTTGTGTCTGGCAATTCGGAGTTCCGTTGGGGTTCGTTCCGGCAAACAATGTGCCTTCTGGACAACTGTCCACGGCTCCGCAAATGGCGTCCCCTGAAGGTCCGATTCCAATCATCCGCTGCTGGGTCACGACGCCACCCACGACTATGTTTGGGCAGTTCAGAGCCTTCACACCCTGTCGCGCAAGCATGGTTCGGGGAATGCTCACCTCTGCCCGCAATATACGATGACCCAATTCTTTTTGAGTGCCGCCTCGAATGGGAACAACGACATTCGAGGCGTCAAAACCTTGTCGCAGCACGATTGTGAACATGATGGAGTCGGCCGGCATACAAGGAGACGTAGAGCACTGTGGCCGTGCATAAGCAACTGCTTCCAGTTGG
>JADCJN010000026.1 GCA_020247005.1 Silvanigrellales bacterium | reverse complement strand
TGTCGCCTCCGTGAAAGGGAGGTGTCCTAACCGCTAGACGAAGAGGCCACTGGAGCTCGTTACCGAGCCGAGGCCCTCTTCTAAAGAAGCCCCCCGCATTCTGTCAAGCACCGACCTCAAAAAAGTGCCTCGAACGCCCCTCCGCAAAGCCCCACACCCAAGGCGGTATCAATTCCTTCGATGCTTCCTTCAAAAACTTCGTCTCCCTGGCAGCTTAAAGAACGACGATGGGAGTGGTAGTGGTTGAAGCAAGACCACTTTCAGGCCCCCACACTCCCTTCGAAGAAGGACGAACATCCATGACCCAAGACCTCGAATTGATTCGCCGTGTTTATGCCAACTACCCCGAGCGCACGGCTCAGGCCCGCAAAACCCTGGGACGAGGCCTCACTCTCACCGAGAAAATCCTCTACTCGCACCTTTCTTCAAACAACTTTGGCGGCCAGGGCACGCCGGCTGCGGCGTTTGGCCGAGGCAAAGACTACGTCGATTTCTTTCCCGACCGCGTCGCCATGCAAGACGCCACGGCCCAAATGGCTCTCCTGCAGTTCATGAGCGCAGGCATTCCAAAGGTCGCAGTGCCCTCCACAGTGCATTGCGATCACCTCATTCAGGCCGAACGGGGCGCAAGTGAAGACCTTGCCACGGCCAACCGTGAAAACGCTGAGGTCTATGAATTCCTCGCAAGCGTCTCGAACAAGTTTGGCATCGGCTTCTGGAAGCCGGGCTCTGGCATCATCCACCAAGTGGTGCTGGAAAATTACGCCTTCCCTGGCGGCATGATGATTGGCACCGACTCCCACACCCCCAACGCCGGTGGCCTTGGCATGGTCGCTATTGGCGTGGGGGGAGCGGATGCCGTCGACGTCATGGCGGGCATGGCCTGGGAACTTAAGATGCCCAAGCTCATTGGCGTGAAGCTCACCGGCGCTCTGAAGGGCTGGACCTCGGCCAAAGACGTCATTTTGAAGCTCGCAGGCATCCTGACGGTGAAAGGAGGCACCGGAGCGGTGGTTGAGTATTTCGGCCCCGGTTGTGCTTCGCTTTCATGCACTGGCAAAGGAACCATTTGCAACATGGGCGCTGAAATCGGCGCCACCACTTCTGTGTTCCCTTACGACTCGCGTATGGCCGACTACCTGCGCAAAACAGACCGCGCCGACATCGCCACTCTCGCCGACGCCGTTGCGGAACACCTGAAGGCCGACGTCGAAGTCGAAAAAGACCCAGCGAAATATTACGACCAGG
Source organism: Silvanigrellales bacterium (assembly GCA_020247005.1). Lineage (GTDB taxonomy): Bacteria > Bdellovibrionota_B > Oligoflexia > Silvanigrellales > Silvanigrellaceae > JADCJN01. The sequence goes on along the minus strand of JADCJN010000026.1, from coordinate 5,701 downwards.
TCATTGAAATCGACCTCAATACCCTCGAACCCCACATCAACGGGCCGTTCACTCCCGACCGCGCGTTTCCCATCAGCGAATTCGCAAAGGCCGTGAAAGAAAACGGCTGGCCGGAAACCCTGAAAGTAGCGCTCATCGGATCGTGCACGAACTCGAGCTACGAAGACATCGATCGTGTGGCGAGCATCGCGCGCGCAGCCGCTGCCAAGGGCCTCAAGGCGAAGTCGGAACTCGTGATTACGCCAGGCTCCGAGGCCGTGCGAGCCACCATAGAGCGCGATGGCCAGCTCGCCGTGCTCGAGTCCATTGGGGCAAAAGTGCTTGCGAATGCCTGCGGACCCTGCATTGGGCAATGGAAGCGTCACGACGTGAAAGACGGCGAGAAGAACAGCATCGTCACGTCGTTCAACCGGAACTTTACAGCGCGTAACGACGGCAACCCCGCCACGCACGCGTTTGTGGCCTCGCCGGAAACTGTTGTGGCGCTTGCACTGGGCGGAAGCCTCTCGTTCGACTTCCTGAATGGCACGTTGACGAACGACAAGGGCGAGCAGGTGAAGCTCGAAACCCCCAAGGGCCTCGACCTGCCCGTGAAGGGTTTCGTACCCGACCCGAACGGCTACCTGGCTCCCGCCGCCGACGGCACCAAAGTGAGTGTCGCCATCAACCCCAAAAGCGACCGGCTTCAGGCGCTCGCGGCGTTCGCGCCACCCAAGGTCGATGCCGACTTCAAAGGCCTTGCCCTCCTTATCAAGGCAAAAGGCAAGTGCACCACCGACCACATTTCGGCAGCTGGCAAGTGGCTCAAATTCCGGGGCCACCTCGACAACATTTCCAACAATCTTCTGATCACCGCCGAGAACGCCTTCAACGGTAAATTGAATGTGGTGAAGAACACCCTTTCGGGCTCGGCAAGCGGCGTTCCCGACACCGCACGCGCCTACAAAGCGGCGGGCAAAGGCTGGTTGGTGGTGGGTGAAGAGAACTATGGCGAAGGCAGCTCACGCGAGCACGCTGCCATGGAGCCTCGTTACCTGGGCGGTCGCGCCATCATTGTGAAAAGCTTCGCGCGCATTCACGAAACGAACCTCAAGAAACAGGGCATGTTGCCCCTGACGTTCGCCAACCCCGCCGATTACGACAAGATTCAGGAAACGGACACCTTCGATCTCGACGCACACAACTTGGCGCCGGGCAAACCGCTCACACTGACGGTGAAGCATGCCGACGGTTCCTCCGACGCCATTGCCCTTAACCACACCTTCAACGCCCAGCAAATCGGCTGGTTTAAGGCAGGGTCCGCTCTGAACCTTATTGCCGCTCAGTCAGCCAAGAAGTAAGTCTTTGAAAGAACAAGAACAAAGTCACTGGTTACGAACAGCTCCTTCAGGATGGAAGCGACATAGCCGATAGTACCCCCATTGCGATGGGGCGGCAAAATCTGCCCGCCCCTCCCGTGTGATGGCTCGTTTGTTTGCTCTGTCCTGGGGAGTCCTGTCCATGAAACGTTCTACGGAACGCCATACGACACTGTTCTTTTCGCGCGCTGCGCTCTTAGGCTTTGTTTTCGCGTTTGCTTTTCAGCTGCATGTGGCCTGCAAGCCCAAAGCATCCGCTCCGAACGCAGCACCGGGTCAGCCCGCTTCGGCGCAGCCACAGCTGCCGCCGGTAACGCAAATGCCGAATTGGCAGCAGCCCGCAGCCCCACCCGTGAATACAAACGCGGCCCAAGCAACAGGGTGTGCGAACCCCGTTCGCGAAGAAATGGCGACCCCCACCATGCTGAAGTGTTGTGTGGAAAAAGGGTACGGTCAGCCGACCACAGCGTGCCAGGAAAGCGTTTCGAAGTGCTGGGCAAACGACGTTTGGGCGTACCTTGGGTCCTTAACCAACGAGTGCACGGGACAAGCGACGGCTGGAAACTCGAGCGATTCAGAACCGTTCGCAGAACCCGATGCAAATGAACCGCCCGCAGACGCCGCGCCTAGTGCCTGGACCCAATGTGCGGAAATGTATAAGCTTCTGCCCACGGGAAAAAGCGAGATGTGTAGGACGTGTTACAGCGTTCACGCGACGTTCGAAAGCTGGTGCGATCGCAATGGAGTGAACCGTGATGGAAGCACGTACCAGGCTCCCGCCTCACAAACAAATATCGACATCAACAAAGAAACAGCCACGAGCATCACTCAAAGAGTGAAGTGCACGTTCTATGCTTCTGAGGGAATAAAACGCTGGTGGATGGTGCCATTTACTGACAAATGCGTGAATGGATACATAAATAACAATGAAGTTTATTACGAAGGTTGCTCTGCTGAAAACGGAGTCTGCGGGTGCCACCGTTTCCAACGAGTCAACGCGAAAGAAATGGTGAAAGCCGACTGCTATGCGGCAGGAGGACGCGTCGTTCCCTGAAAGTTAAGAAGCCACCTTGTGTTCCCCAAGCTTCACCAGGTCGCACACGCGCGATTCGACGAAGATGCGGAAGAGCTCGCCATCGAGCTTGCCTTCCTTCACCTCGGCTTCGAGAATGGAGAGGGCGCGTTCCAAAGGAATGGCTTTTTTGTAGGGCCTGTCCATGGCGACAAGGGCATCGAAGATGTCCGCAATGGCCATGATTTTCGCCTGAATGGGAATTTCATCGGCCACAAGATGCCGAGGGTAACCAGAGCCGTCGAGGCGTTCGTGATGGCCGTAAACAATGTCGGGCACGTTCGACAGGTCACTGGTCCACGGAATGTTGATGAGGAAGCGATAGGAGTGCGTCACGTGGCTTTCGATTTCGAGCCGTTCTTCGGGCGAAAGCGAGCCTTTCCGTATAGAAAGACGGCGCATTTCTTCCGGCGACAGAATTTCCACCTGCTCGTCGCCCAACATCACGCGCACGGCTGCGATTTCCGAGATTTTTTGGAAATTCCCGGTGTTCACCACATGCGGTTCGTTTGCCTCCGCAATGGCTCCCCAAAAGCCTTTCAGCTCCATGCTGATGCGATCAACCTCTTCTCTAATGCGAGCCATGCCGTCCTGGGTGGGAGGCTCGCCACGCGCCAAAAGGCCTTCAAGGTAGCTTTCAATGCAACGCAAATGGAGCTGCTTTTCAAGCATCTGGAAACGCTGCTGGATAGATGTCAGTTCATGGTTGTATAGCTTCTTTTCTTTTCGAAGCACGTCTTCGCGAACACCAATCTTTCCGAAATCGTGCAAGAGGGCTGCGTACTTCAATTCGTAAATTTGGCTCGGGTTGAAAGAAATGTTCGCGTAGGAGCCATTGGATGTTCGAGTAACGGCCTCTGCGAGGCCACATGTGAGTGTGGCGACCCGTTCCGAATGCCCCTTCGTGGTGGGGTCGCGGCTTTCAATGGCCACAACGCTGGCTTCCACGAAGCTTTCAAATACAGTTTTGAGGTCTTGAATCAGACGCGTGTGGTCGATGGACACACCGGCCTGGTTGGCGAGGGCCTCCAAAATGTTGAGGTCGTGTGAGTTGAACTCACCAACGTAACGGTCGACGTCGGGCCTGCCGTCGAGGAACACGCCAGGAGTAACACGCCTGTTCACTAAAAGAATGAATCCAACGACCTCCTCGGAAGGTGTGCGCAGAGGGAAGCAGCAAAAGCTCTTCACGGCATAAGTGCGATCGTCGAATTCGAGTTCAGGTTTCACCAAGGGAATGTCGGCGCCTCCAAACGCATTCCGTCGAACGACAGGCCCCTCCATGCCTTCCGCCCAGGAAAGGCCGCTGGCACGGTTCACCACATTCGAAGTCAGGGCCGATTTTTGGGGGTCGAGGAGTTCGGGGCGTATCCGAACGTTCTGGCTCTTGCACACCCGAGCCTTCAGAACGAATCGGTGGCTCGAGTTGCGCAAAAGCTTCACTCTGTTTTCTGTAGCGGCCGCAGGCTGGCCAAACAGGTTGTCGCGCAGCACTAGGAATCCAGCATCGGCAGTGGAAAGCTCAATGGCCTTTTCAAGAATAAGTCGCATGAGCTCGTCTATGCTCGACTGACTTGTCATGGCCTGGCCAATTTCATTGATGGCACGGCTCTCGAGTTCCCGAATGGCAGCCATTGAGGTGAAGAGGTCTTCATTGGCATTCAGGAACAGATGGTGTGTCGCTTTGTTTATTTCGCCCAGCACTTGGTTGAACGTGTAGGGGGCGCGAAGGTCGCCCACAATCCACGGGGAATTCATGGAGGCCTGAATGCGTTTGCGCTGCCGCACAGTGGCGAGGTCCGCGGGGTCTTCCACAAGAAGGAAGCCGACCACACCTTTGCCGGAGCTTTTCTCCATGAGCCGCTGAACCGCAACCCGCCTCGGGGCATATTGCTGGGGTGTCAGAACATAGAGGCGGAGTTTATTGATGTTCTCGGCCAGCGCATCGAGCTCCGACACCTCGGCGTCACGGCACTTCACCGTAACGCCGCGAAGCGTGCGTTCCCCCAGCGTCACGCCAAGCGGACGATGGATGTAAACGACTTCTAATGTGTCGTAAGCCCCTAGGCTCAAAATGAGACCTCCTTCTACTGCGAGCCGTATCGGACGTCTCAGGAGTCAGAAGGAGGCAAGGGTTGCCGCCCAGGAGTCAAAGTCAGGATTCAGGGAGGCGTGATGGCAATGGGGAAATACTTGCAGCTGCCGCCGGTATCGGAGCTGGCGACAGCCAAAACGAGGCTCAAATTGCTCGCACCAAACAGCGTGGCGGGGCCTTTTAATTGAGGCGCCACCACGCCACCATTCAACATTCCACCTTGGCCGGCCTCCACGACGTCGGATGCGACGACAGGAAGATTTCCTGATGTGGCATTCGTTGCCAAAGCACGACATTCTTAGAGGGAAGGGCTTGCCGGAAGGGTGTTTTTGGAAAGTCCAAAGCGGAGCTTGGAAAGTTCAAGTCCCCCGCACGACGCCGACAAGCCGCTGCCCACGAGCGCAGACCCGCATTGCAATTTCAGGTCGAAGACCCCCGCACCCGAGACGGAGTCTACCGAAACGTCGATATAGCTGACATCAAGGAGAACCGGATCCGCGCCCGAGATGCTGATGGCAGCGCCGATGTTCGCGCCTGCGCTCTGGTTGGGGCCGACGTCCAGCGCCGAGAACACCAAGTTCACGGCTTGGGCACCCGAAACCGTCGCGCCGATGTTCTTCACAACACTGAAGCGAAGCTTCTTACCGGAATTGCTCGAAGCCACAAAGCTGCTTCCTTCGCTCCACACGGCGCTCGAAAGATTGTAGCCCTCGCCACCGAACGCGAAGGCATCGAGCTTGAACACGCAGTTTTTGTCGCCGCGCGCCAGCGAGAGGCCCACCGTCGAGGCGTCAATGCCCGACTTCGCGTATCCAGACAAACAACCACCAATGGAACCGGAAAAAGAGTCGGCCGAAGCGAGCGCAAACGATTGAGAGTCGTCGAGCCCCGAAACTTTGACCGTCAACACATCCTGCTCTGACGATTCACTCGCTGCCGACGCCGACTTTTTCTTGCCACACGCTCCAAGAGAAACTGCAAGCAACAACACACCCACCAAAACGCGACTCATTCCCACTTTTTTCATCCCTTTTCCGATAGTGCAACCTCGCGTCTGTAATTTCTCTGCTCCTCTGCTGTCGATCAGTTGAAGGTTACGTAACGCTTTGAGCTGCCCCAGTCGTCGCCGCGTTCCATGAGGACGAACGACATGAGGCGAAGCGCTGAAGCCGAGTT
>JADCJN010000259.1 GCA_020247005.1 Silvanigrellales bacterium | reverse complement strand
TTCGCGTTTGTATGAGGCGCCCTTGCTGTCCTTGTACCAAGCGACTTCCACGGTCATTTTTCCCGTGGTGGAGCGCGCGCGCCCCGCAAGTGTGACGTCGGTCATGGGCTTCGCAAGAAAGCGGTGTTTGGGAGTCAGAAGGACGTCCTTTTCGTCGGGTGCCTCACGCCAGAGAGCTGCCCCATAGAGCCCATGGAACGCAAAGCGAGGTGAAATTTCTTTGTCAGGGCCTTCGAAAAGCCAGAAGGGACCTCCGCGCGGGGAGACTCCAAGAATTTCGTCTTCGAATCGCCCCACCCAAAGGACGTCGCGTCCGACGCGGGTTGCCGCGTGGCCAAACGAGAGGGTTTCTCCGATGTGCGACACCAGCGCGGTTTTCGTGTTCTTGAAAGCGTTGGCGGCAACGGAGCGTTTCCTGATTTCTACGGCCGCCTTTGGAAGGAGTTCCACGGCGCCATTTTCAACCACAAAAGGCCCCCCCTCTCCGTAGGAGCGTCCTGCGGCCCCACTGGCTACAGAGGCGGCGAGGCCGCCCGTCACGGGTTTGGGTGCATACCGTTCCACGGCGAAGGGTTCCACATAGGCGCGCACAAGGGAGCCTCGTCGAAACTGAAGAAAAAGCATGTAGCTTTCGAACGTGGGCCACACTGTTTGGTCGAAGAGAAAATTGCCGAGGCTCCAGGCCACAAGCCGCGTGGGTTGAGCGGGTTTTCCGGGGAGAGGTGCTTGTGCGGCAGGGAGCGAGAATCCGCCCACCACATGGGGATGGTGGTTGATAAGGAAATCAGCGCCTGCTTTCAGGGCGGCGTCCGCGAAGCGCGCGACAGGCGGTGTGGCCTCTCGGCTGTACTCCTTGCCCCCGTGAATTTGAAAAATGACAGCGTCGGCGTCACCGCGCGCGGCGGCCACCGAAGCTGCGATGCGGACCTCATCGCACTGAGGGGCGCCCCCTTTGGTGTTCGACGCCACGTAGTCGATGGCGTGTTCTTTTCCCGAGATGGTCGTGCATCCCAAAAAAGCGACACGCATGCCTTTGCGGGCGCTGGTGCTCTCTGCGATGCGTTCAACGCTGCGCTGGGCGCTCGCTTTTTGACGAGCAGAAACGACGTCGACAAATGCAGGCTTCCAGGCTTCGTCGACGTTGCGGCCGAGTCCGAAACTTCCTGTGCCGGGTGCAAAGCCTTCTTTTGCTAAAGCGTCCAAGGTTGTGGAGACTCCCACTTCCATCGCGTCGTACACATGGTTGTTGGCGAGGCCGAGCATGTCGACGCCGGCTGCCTTCAGGGCGCGCAGAGCCTCGGGCTTCGAAGCGAACGCGTAGGCCTTCGTGGGGTGGTAGACGGGGTCGCGCGCTGCCGAGGTCGCGTTGACGTTGGGCGACGGGGGGGGTGGATCAGAATTTTCAACCTTGTAGATGCGGTCGTCGTCCAGAATAGGCGACTCAAAGTTCAGGGTCACGAGGTCGGGGAGTTTCAGAAACGGGGCGACGTTTCGGAGCAGCAGGGGCATGTCGCGCGCTTCCGCACCGGGTGCGACCAGAGCGTCGTCGGACTTGCCATCCTCGTTCGGGTCGTAAAAACGACGAGACACCATGGTGTCGCCACCAAAGGCCAGGGTCACCACGTCGCCTTCCGGGTCGTCCGTGAGGCGAACAACCAAGGGCTCGGCTGGCGACCCGACTCGGGCCCGTGGCACAAAGCTCGGATGCGAGACGCTGACCCAGCGCGGCCCTGCCCCCAGGGGAGTGACGAACTCACCCTGGCTGTTGGTGAGGACGCTTGCCCCTTCCACATCGACCCGAGCCCCCCCCACGGGGTCGCCAGCCAGGTCCACAACACGCCCCCGGACAGACGCCAGGGGAGACTTCGCACCTTCGGCAGACGCTTCAGGTTTCCCCGGGCGGCGTGGCCCTTCACAGGCCATGGTGAGGAGAACACTCCAACCTGCAAAGGCAAAAGCACATGCAGACGCACGTGCAGACGCACCTGTAGACATGTTTCGGCGAAAAAAAAGCTTTGAGGACGGTGAGTGAGAAGAGAACATGGGGGAATCACCTCCGAAAAGCGCAAGTCACAGGACGAATGCAAATGGCCATATCATGGTCGCGTTGAGAGAGACAGGAATAGAACCTGAGGCTCAAACCGTTGTAGTGAGAAGCAATAGAATCTCCGTGCACAATGAGCGTGTCAGCAGGTTGTATCGCGAACGGAATTCAGTTACGTTTAAAATCCGAAAATCATGTGCCGAACTTGATGGAGGACACACAAGCCATGACGGAAAGAACAGACACCTCAGCGAGCTGGACCTTCCTTACGAATCATGCGCACGTGTTGATCTGCCTAAGGAAAGAACCCGGTTTAACACTCCGGGATGTTTCTTTGCGCGTCGGCATCACGGAGCGCGCGGTCCAAAGGATCGTTGCCGATCTCGAAGAAGAAGGCTACCTCGCGCGAGAGCGCGAAGGGCGTCGGAACACCTACCAACTCAACCTCAACCGGTCTTTGCGTCACAACGTAGAGCACCCGTGCACCATTGGAGATCTCGTCGAGCTCATCTTGACGAAGAAGCCTCCAGCGGCGAGCCCCTTTACGGAAACAGAGGCGGCACCCCGTTTTTCTTAGACGTAAGGTAACACGTCGTTGCCAAGTCTCTCGATGTCTTCGGCCATCGGGCTTGCTTGCAGCAGAAGAAATTCGACGCCCAGATCTTCATACTTTCGTATGCGTTCAATAAGCGTTTTTGGGGTGCCCACAAGGCCCGGCCTCAACCCACGGTTCGAAACCGAATAATCTTCCAGGGAAACACTTGTCCGCAGGTGACTCTGTGAAATGAAATCGGTGTAGCTGTGCTGCGACTTTGCAGACGCGCGCACGTTCGTGATGCGGGCCAATTCCTGTTGGGCCTCGGCCTCTGTTGAACGGCAGAGTGCGTAAGCGGCCATGCCATAACTCAAGCGGGGCAGCTCGAGCCGCGAGCGGCGAGCGTCCATGTCGGCAATGGCGGCGGCAATGCTGTCCTCTTTGTCGCCATGCATCAAATACCCGTCGCAGTGTGAGGCGATCCACGCGCGCCCTTCTTCGGACTCTCCTCCTGCGTAAACCGGCACTCCACTTGTCCCCAAAAACGTGCGTTGCAAGGGCTTGGGCGCCAGCAAAGCATTCTTCAACGTGTAGAATTCACCCTCGAGCGAGAATCTTTCGTGCGACCAGAGACCCTGCAGCACGGCCAAAAACTCTTTGCTTCTTTTGTATCGCGATTCGTGAGGCATCCATTCGCCCGCGTACATTTCCATTTCCTCTTTCCACCAAGCGGAAACAAGATTGAGTTCGAAGCGGCCGCCGGAAATAAGGTCGAGATTGGCGCTTTCTTTCGCCACCACGGCAGGAAGGCGAAAGCCGGGGCGCACCGCTGCCATCCAACGGATGCGCTTTGTGAGAGGCACGAGGGCTGCAAGCGTTGTCCAGGCTTCCAGACAAGGTTCGTCGGGGCCTTTGATGTCATTGAGATTCAGTTCAGGCACAAGAATGGTGTGGAAGCCCGCAGCATCGGCGGTGGTGGCGACGCGCCGCACTGTTTCGAAAGCAACGGGCATGCCTTCGTCGTCGACGTTGCGCAGCCATCCGCCAAAAAGGGGAAGCCAGATTCCGAGTTTCATGGCGCGCCCCGCGCGCCGCGTTCCTGGGCTTTGGACTCAGCCCACGACGTCTCGGTTATCAACCGGCCCACCATGCGGGCAACGGCTCTCATGCCCGAAAGCCCGTGGCGCATTTCCACCGTGGGCGAGTAATTTGTGTTGCAATTGATGTCGTACACATACGGAGTGCCCTGAGCGTCTTCAATAAATTCGATGCCGGCGATGCGCAGCCCTTGGGCGCGAACGAACGACTCAAGTGCGGCGATGAGGTGTGCAGGAGGGGCTTCGCACAGGCGGAACAGGGCTTGGTGGCCAGGCGGTGCCGGCGTGTCGGTTCGGGCGTCCACGGCGCACACAGCCCCTTGAGCGGACGCGCCCAGAGGCCTCGCGTTTCCTGTCGCGCTGCCCACATCGCACCCGTCTGCAGGACAGAGTTCAAAGCCGCGGGACGTGTCGGCCTCAATGGCGTAGAGGAACTTGCCATCGACGAATTCCGCGCGGGTAATGTACGAGCCGCGGCCCGGCGTGATGTAGCGCTGCAGAAGGTGGGTGAAGTCGGGAGAGCCCGCCGGGATGTCGGCTTCACTTGCGAACTTCAGGAATTCCTCGCGCGTGCGCAGTAGAACAACGCCGGTGCCCTTGCCGCCACGGTTGTATTTGTACACGCAGGGAAAGGGCAGTGTCGGGTCGTTTCCCGCCTGCACGAGTTCACTGCGGCCACCCACCACCACGCGGGTTTCGGGCACGTGAAATCCAGCGCGGGCAAGCTCCGCGTATTGTTTCACCTTGCTGACTTCCAACGCCAACGCGCCGCTGCCGTTCACCACGGGGAGACCCGCTGCCTCAACCCAATCGATGATGTGCCTGGCTAAAACAAGGCTTTCGCCATGTCCGCGGGTGTCGGAAGACGCACTCATGCGGTTGATATAGACGGCAGCCTCCGGTTTTTCTGCCAAAGAAAAACAGCTCCGATGAACGAAACGAGCCTCAAAGGGAATCGCCTCGGCCCGCAGGGCCTCCACGAGGGGCGGGAGCCAATCGGGATTTTCATACAAGATCACTGCTTTCATGCGTGCCTCCAGGTGCGCGGTCTCGCTCCCTTCTTATCCGGACGCTCGCGCCGGCTCAAGAGCGATGTCGGCCTGAGCAACGAGAAAGAGAGCGTCGACCTCGATTCCATGCGGGCTCATCGCCCGACGCAACGGACTCGACTTTGGGAACTCGTTCTATCGTCTGCAATGACGCCGTCGCCGCCGTAAAGCTGAGCGTCATAGAAAACTTGGCCGTAGTCGCCTTCAAAACGCCACGCCCTGTCGTCGTTTCCGGAATATAAAGTCGAAGTCCAGTAATAAGAAGTCGAATGGGGAACAACGAAACGAAGTCCGTTGAGGTCTGCCATCATAAAATCACGGCGGGTGGGCAAGCGCCAACGCACGCTGGGTGATGTGCCTGTGGCCGTTGCCCGCATGCCCCCTTTTTCGGGGTCATAAGTGCTCGGCGTCGTCAGCCCCGCACTTTCGGCGCACCACGACTGCGCTGGGTTGGGCTGTTGTCCGGCACCGGGTAGGCAGTTGACACCCACATTCTCAACGTTGCCTGAGGCTGGGCACCAGGTGGACCTCGTATTCGATGCCGAGCCGAGCCAATCGCTCCACACAAGGCCCGTGCGGTTGTCTCGCCACACTTCCTCGCACAAACCGGCGCAAGGGTCGCCATTCGCTCCCGCAGGTAAGAATGCGGTCACAAGAGACCATGTTCCCTCTCCACCAATGCCATGTGTGGCTCCATTCCAAGTCGCATTGCCCGCGTTCCGAGTCACACAGTCGGCAATGCGCGCGTCGAGGGTGGCTTGCGTCATGCCGCAGGCGGTGGTTGGCCGAGAAGCCTTGGTCACTTCGCTCCCACCATGGCCATCGCTGTCGAGTGCAACGTTTGGTATTTCGCGATAGCCTGAAGGCAGGCTTCCAGCTGCGATCTCTTCTTTCTGGCTGATGATGGCCGTTCCCTTGGTTCGGGCGAGCGTCGAGTTCAAGTGTCCTCCGACATCACAAATTGCGGTGCCCGGCACACCGTTCACCGTGGTGAGCGAGCACACCGCCGAGGCAGCCGGCGCATTTGTCACGGAGCCATCGTAGACACCTGCCGGGTTGCTTCCGGCAGCAAGGTTCCATGTTCCGTTGTTGGGCAATGTG
>JADCJN010000258.1 GCA_020247005.1 Silvanigrellales bacterium | reverse complement strand
TGGGGTCTTTTTCGTCTAGACGACTTCCTGGATGCCTCACGCAATGGGTGCAACACAAAAGTTGCCCTTTTTCCGGATCAGAACGATCGCTTGCGCGGAAACTACTGAAGGGTCATCGAAGATTCACTTTTAATGCCTGGGACGTTCGTCGCAAAAGAAACGAAATCAATGGTTCCATCCTGACTTTTGCCGGGCTTTCTGGCCAGAATAAAACTTGCAAAAATCGGGCGAACCGCTCGGTTTACAATAAAACCTCCGCTCCTGCGTCGGCCGGTGGTGTGGGTGTGGGGTCGCCCGACTTCTTCGACACCTTAGACGACTCGAACAACAGCTTGGCGGGTCTTCCTGCTGAAATTCCTGCGTGGACGATGATTGGTGCCACTTCATATGGAAGTGATTCTGCATGTGGAGGCATCTATTCGACTGGGAGCAACGCTTCGGGCACCACGGGGGCCGACTCCACACTTTCGCACGATCCGAATGGCAACTGGCAAGATCTCACTCCCGGCGTGGTTCCCGCGGCAACCACAACAGCCAGTTCGAACCCTACGAACGGTTGCAATGCCTCCGACAAACACTGCGTGTTTCGAGACCTCATTTCTGGGCTCATGGTCACGGAATCCTCCCCTTCGGGCCTTCTTTTGAATGATGCTATTCAGTATTGCGATAAACTCGGAGAAGCGAGTGGGGCCGTGGCCCACCCCATTCCCATCATTGGTGGGGCAACCTACACCGATTGGCGGCTGCCGACTCAGAAGGAACTCATGACCCTCTACGCATCGGGTGTGTTGGGGTTGAACGAGACTGCTGACCTGAAAACTTTCTTCGGTGATTTGGCGAACAAATTCTGGTCAGCCACTGTGTATTCTGGCGATACCTCGCTGGCGTGGTGGGTGAGACTGAGCTCAGGTTACACATGGTACTTGGACAGAAGCTATTACACCTACAATGCCGTCTGTGTTCGGTGAGCTACGGCCACTCCCTGCCCTTTCTGAGTGACTGTTCGACTTCAGAAGCACGGCCTCGAGCCGCAGCTTCGCCGCCTGCACTGAGCTTTCCAAACGTTCCTGGAAACGGAATTGCCCCCTTCAAAAAGGGCCTTTGAATCCGTTGATTTCGATCGGTTCGTTGGGATGATCGGGGTACTGAGCCGGCGATTCGTCGGGTGCAGGAGCGGGTCTGTCGGGGTTGTGCGGCTCATCGGGCTGGTCGGGCTTGGTGACCGGGTAGCGCGGACCCCTGCCGGTGGCCGTGGGTGAATCGATGAGGTTGGCGTCGCTGTTGAGGTGCGCAAGTGCCGTGCGGAAAGCCATGGCGTGTCTCCTCGTTGTCCCGCGGTGCGTTTTTTTCAGTGTCGATTGCCTGGGACAATGCGTTTGGGTTCTTCCAAGCGACATGTGTGCCAACCATCGCTCGGCAGAGGGTTGCTGCCGGAAACAAGAGAAAGGCTCAGCCTTTGCGGGAACTGCGCGGGCCGATGCGTCTGCATTCTAGGACACTGAAGGAGTTTTCAGTCGCAACGCATTTGCGCTACAGGACCTGAAAGCTTTGCCTTGAGTTCGCCATTCGCAAGTGGTTTGCAGCGCATCATGTTGGGAATAATGAAGCCGAGATTTTTCTCGATTTCCCCGTGCATGGAAAGAGCGAGGTCGAGCTCTGCTGTGGCTGAATTTCCGGGCAGCTCCGGAAGGGTGATTTTTCCGTCGAGCCCGACGCCAATGTCTTCGGCCTTGAATTTTGTGTCGTTCACCACAATGGCGTTGTTTTCGAACTTGAGGCCGATTCTGGCGTCGCTGAAATTCTGTTTGGGCATCTTCAGTGTGGAGTCATCGATGTGAAGGAAAGCGTTTTTCACGTCCAGAGTCACCGTTCCCTTGGCCCGCCCGAAGTGCGCGGTATCGGGATTGTCGAGAACAAGGCTGCCCGAAAGGGCTCCGCCCGCCGTCGTTTTGGCCAAGAGCGGCAAAACGAGGACCATGGCCGGATCTTTCGAACCACGAGCCACCGCCAAGGCATGGTTGATGAGTGGATCGAGAGCGAAGGCCTTGAAGTCGACGCGCGCGAGCGAGGGAGACTGGTGACCTTGAATGGCACCAACAAGAGGCATGACGATTTCGGCATCGAGCCTGCCAGCGGCTTGTGTGAGACGCGCGGTGACCGTGGCCCTGCCAATGAGCAAGGGGAGAAGATTCAGTCGAACGGTGGCTTCACCCAGCTTTAAATTTGCATTTGCATCGGCCGCGTTGGTGACCTGAACATCTTTCAGTTGAAGTCCCGTGAACCAATAGGGACGAAGGCTGCCAATAGAAACGCGGACAGGAATCCCCGACTTCCGAAGAGTGTCGGAAATGGTGCTGACCACGACTTCCTTTATGACTCCATAAGGAAACGTCAGGTACAGAAAGAAGAAAAAGCTAGCCAGGCCAAGCCCAATGAACACGAAAGCGCGAACCACGGGGTTGGTACGCTTCGACTTGCGTGTTTCGTTTTCGTCCCACGAGGAACCGGTGTCGCGGTCGTCGAGAAGAGTCGGCCTCTTGAGGAGGCCCAACGCGGAAGTCGGTCCGGTTGCCACGGTTGCTCCCGCAGAGGTCGCCGCTGCGAGCGGCGTTTCCGCGTTTAACAACGGGGCTTCAGACCCTCGATGGTTCGGATCAAAGCCGCCGAGATCGGGCTCGAAGCCTTCGTCCTCGCCCGATCCGGGGAGTTTTCCATTGCCGTGGCCATTCACGTTGCTCGTGCTCATGTGTGTTCTCCGCCCCTCAACGCTTGGCCACGGTGCCTTCCACTTCGAACGTCGCGTCGAAGTAGAGTTTGTTCTGATAGAGCGACTTCACCTTCAGCGAACTAACGCGCAGCATGTGCGGCGTGCTTTCAACGGCGATGACAAAGTCTGCTATTTTTTTGAGGCTCACGTTGCTGACCCGGAACTCGACTTTCGCGTTCTGGTACTTTGCGGCAAGTGGATTGCCCGCAGGAAAGTCAGTGGTGGGGAGTTGCGGGGGGAAGCCGCTTGTTGCAAGTCCAAGTTCCTTGGCCTTTGTCTCGAGAACGGAGATGAGCACCAACCCCTGGTTCGCGCCTTCGAGCTTGGTTTCAAGCTCGGTGAATTTTTGTTTGTTCATGGCATGAGCGGTGTGCGCTTCTCGGAGTTTATTCGTCGCCTCGAATGCCTCGTCGAGCTTGCCTTGCAAGCTGCCGAGCGCGGCGATGTAGAGGGCCACGAGTCCGGCGAGAACGAGAAGACCGGTGGCGAATCCACCCACCAGCGCGCCCGTACGGCCTTCGGGTGGCAGCTTGAAATAGCTGTCCATAATAAATTCGAGACGCTCGTTCTGGCGTCCGAAAATGGCGGTTCGAAGAGGAACAAGCCACTGCTGATAACGGTTTGGCGAGGTCTCTTGGGCTTCCATGGGACTTCAGCCTCCTTCCTTCAGGGTGGCCGAGACTGTGAACTTCACGATCTTGCCTTCCGAGCCGGGTTTGTTCTCTTGCGATTTGCGTTCAACGGTGGAGAAGCTCGGAACCCCCTTCAAAAGATCGAGGATTTTTTCGGAGGTGGTGAAGCTGTCGGTTTCCCCTTCAATGACAACCTGGTTGCCTTGCATCGAGAAGTTCGTGACGTCGATGAGGGTGTCTTTCGGGATACTGCGCGAAACCTCTTCCAGGACGCGAAGAGGAAAGGCGCTTTTCCGCGTGGAAAACTGCTGCAGAATGGCATCGCGGGTTTTGATTTCTTCAGTGATGATTTTCTGAGCCTGGCTGGCGTAGGCCTTGATGTCCCAGCTCGTTCCGGCCGACATGTTCTTTAGGTTGCGAGGCTCGGTTCCCAGCACTTGAACCACTTCTTTTTTGTACTGGTCTTTGAGAGCCGTGATTTGCCGCCCGTAAAGCCACCAGCGGAGCCCGTAGCTTGCCATGAGGCACACGAGCAGGGATGCCACCAGAAGACTGATGTTGGCAACCTGTCGAATAACGGCATCGTAGCTTCCCACAAGGGCCAGTTCGCCTTTGCGGAGGTTGATGGAGCTTTGCACTTTGCCCGGAACGCCTCGCAGGCCCACCGCAAGGGCCTGTGCGATGGTGGGGGAACGGACGAGGTCGACTTCGTCTATTTTGAGGCGCGCGCTGTCGAACTTCATGCGACCTACAGGGATTTCCAGCATCTCCTGAAGGAATTCGGGAAGGTTCCGAATGGAAGAACTGCCGCCAGTGATGACGATGCTTTCGGGAATCAGGCGTTCCTGGGCCTTGAAGGAGTGAAGGGTTCGAATGAGTTCCTTCACGAGCTCTGTGACGGCAATGCCGAGATGGCGGGCCACCGAGAACTCACGCTCGTTGCCTGCGGCTGGCCGAGCGTCGGGGCGGTACTCGACGTAGCTCACGGCGTGTTTGAGTCGTTGCGCTTCGTTGAAGCTCACGCCGAGGGCCTTCTGCAGAGTGTCCGTAAAGTAACGGCCGCCCATGCGGATGGTGCGCGCGGTTACGAGCCTGCCGTTGTTAAACAGCACCATGCTCGTCTTCAAGTGGCCGATGTCTATGACAAGTCGGCACTTTTGGAGGGCCTCTGGGAGTGCCCCTTTTTTGGCTGGTGTCGTGACCATCGACTCCGCGGCGTCGTCGTCATCGAATTTGAGGTACGGGTACAGATTGAGGAACGAGAGGTAGTCTACGTCGATGATTTTGGGCTCGATGTCGAGCTCCTTGAGACCATTGAGGTAGGCCTCAACATGGTCTTTGCGACACATGACAGCCAACACCGAAGTGGTGCCGTCTTTTTGGTCTATCACCTGCTGGTCGATGACAACGTCCTCAAGCGAGAACGGGGCCGAGCTTTCGAGCTCGTTCTCAACAATTTGCTGGACCATGCGTTTCTTTACGTTTTGGAGATTCAAAACGCGCATGGAAACAAGAAGGCCCATCATGGCCGTGTAGGTGCGGTCGGCGTCAATCTCGTTTTCGGCGAAGAGCTGCCTCACGGCGGTCATCCCGATAAGGTGCTGGTCGAGCCCCTCTATTTCGGGAATGACGATCTCGTAGAGCCTCGTAACCTTGTATGTTTTGAAGGTGTTGAGGATCTCCACAGCCTTGATGGAGTAACTGCCGATATCGAGCCCGAGGATTTTCTGCATGAGGGCGTCCCGAAAGTTGCGTACGAATTTAACAACTTGAGTGGAGTGTAGCACCACATGCCGCGCCGCGTGAGGCTGCCGCCGTCAAACAGCCGGTAGGCGGAATGTGAGTGTTTCATTTGCAAACCGAGGTGCAGGCGGCATCTTTGGAAGGACCTTGGTGCGCCGTGGCGCGACAGTTGGGGTCAAAGGGAGTCTGAACGTGCTGACTTTGGTGGGAGCCAAGGAGTCCGAGGAAGTCGTCGTGAAGCGAGTAGGGCGGAGGCTCGACCGGTTCCTTGCGGAGTGGGAGAGGCGCGTGCGCGATGAGTCGCCACAAGCCGGGCTGGAACCACAGTTCGCCGAAGCTGGCACTGGGACCTTCAATTTAGAAGAAACAGTGCCGCGGGCTCCCATGCCTCCGCTGTCGGCCGAACTTCGTCAAACACAGCAGATACCCATTTCGCCCGCCTTCGCCGAACAACTCGGAGAGGCGTCTCGCCTTGCCCAGGCCGAACAGGCCTTGGTGCGGGTCAACGTCAGTGCCCGGTCGGCGGCGGCTGTTCCCTTGGACCTTGAAGCAGTTCTCGTGCAGCCGGGAACTGTTCCCTCCGTTCGTGAAGAGTCGAGTTTTGGTGGTTCTTCAGACCTCACACAAATCAAAACTCCCTTTGTTCAACCTGAGTCCCTGAAACCGGCGCCGCCCCCCGCTCAGCCCCTGAAACCGGCGGCGCCTCCCCCGCCGCCTCCTGCGAAGTCAGCTCCGAAGTCAGCTCCGAAGGCATCCACGCCAGCCCTTCCCGAGAAAACGGAGAAAGAGTCGCACTCCATTCCGCAGGCAAGCGAAGCGTCGTTTTCCGAGATGCCCGCGAGTCAGATTTTCGCGCACGGGCCGTCTCCTAGAGGCGCAGAGCGCGATGGGGGTGTTTTCTCGCTGCGCGTCTTCTCGGTAGTCTTGCAGCCTGCCTTCCTTGTTTCCTTGCTTCTGACGGGGGCTGTTCTGCTCTTTGCTTACGCTATGCTTGGAGGCGAGGAGTTCCTGCCGTAACAGAAGAAATTTGAATCTGTTTGCGATTCTTCAAGTCGCGCCGGCCAAAATAGCCCTTCAGAAAGAGACCTCAGCGCCGATCCCTTTGACGTCCATCGACTCTGTCGGGTTCGTTGCAGGGAGAGTTCATGTCTCGAAAAAACGTCACCGGTAAAGCCAGCCTCCGCAATCGCGTCCGCACGGTGCTCACGAAGAGCAACGCGCAGGCGGGACGTGCGGGCGCGGGGCTCGAGAAGCGTCGGCTTCGCGAGTTGCGCGCGCTGCGTGAGGCGACGCCGTCTTCTACGCGTGTCGACCTGGGTCGATCGCTCCGAGAAGTCAACAAGCTTATTTTCGTGCAAGACTTCGAAAAGGCGGGCAAGCTCCTGCGCCGTCTTTCGGAGGTCTACCCGGCTGACTATGAGGTTCAGTTTCGACGCATTGAAGTTGCTGCTCGAACAGAAGAACTTGAAGACGTTTGCCACGAATACACCTCACGCGCATTGCACAATCCTCAGGTTCTTGCACTGCAGCTCGCGGCGAGTCTGGCAGAAATCCGATTTTTGGAGCGGAGTCATGACGAAGGTGACGAACACGACGCTTTGGTCAATCCGTCGCTCTCTTCGCGCCGTGATGTCACGGGACTTTCGCTGGAAACAGAGCGTTTGCAAGGCGGCGGCATTTCCGGACTCGCAGGTGGTTTGAGCCGAGACGCCCGATCACTCTATTCTTCGCTGGGTTCGACGTCGGCTGCTCGTGTGAGCGCAATGGGCGGCCTCGTGCGCATTCCGCGCAATCCAAGTGTTGCGGATGACGCCGTGCCAGAAGAGATGCCTCCGCTCGCAGATGCCTTCGCCGACGACGCTGCGCGGGTGGCCGGTGAGTCGTGGAACGAACGTCAGGTGAATCCAGCCGTGGTGAAGGCAAACGAACTTGTTGCCCTGCATCCCGATCACTTCGCGGCTTGGTACGTGGCGGGTTGTGCTTTTGAATATGTCGGCGATTTGTCGCGAGCCGTGGACGCCTGGACGAAAGCCCTTCGGCTGAATCCGTCGTCGGTTTCCGTGCTGTCCACGCTTTCGGAGCTTCAGCAGATTGGCGCGTTGTCACAGGAATCGGAAGATTTCACACAGCGGTTCGAGTCGGTTGACAAGTACCTTGTTCATGGCTCCTTTGAAACGCACATGGAACTTCACAAAGAATATCTCGCAAGGGGTGAGTACACTCTCGCCATTGCGGCTTTGCGCACCTTGGCCGACTGGATTCAGAGGCAGCGGGGAGAAGTGCCTCCGGAAATCGAGGCTGTGAGCTTGCTCGGAGCCATGAAGGCTTACAGGCTTGCGGGCAACGTGCCGGCGGCTGAGGCCTGCCGACGTGAAGCCGAGAACATCGTGATAGCGGCCAAGAAGGGAGGCGAAAGCCCCTCTCAAATGGCCTTCATGGGGCAGGCTGCAGAAGAGCAGGGACTCGCTCCGCTTGCGCGCATGTGTTACTTTTCGGTATTGACTTCCCGTGAAACGTCAGAAGATCTCGCCATTCGAACGGCGGCCCACTGCGTGAGCGTGATGCCAAGCCATTCGCTAAAAGAAGTGCTTCAAACTGCCTACCAAATTCACGGTGGCCATACAGAACTTCGCTTTTGCGCCCTGCTTTGCGCCCTGAACGTCGCCGGTGTGCCAGTGAAGCGCTACATGGAGAGGCGGGCAAAAGCTCGGACGGCGGTCGGCGCCGGAGATCTGGGTGGCGCGGTGGCGTTGCTGGAAGAAGGTTTCCGCGAGACGGATGAAGACCCCGAAGCGCAAATGCTCATGGGTGAATGCCTTTGGCGCATTGGAAGACGCGATGAGTCGTCGACCCATTTCGCTCGCATGTATTGGCTGGATTCGTTGAATGCGGAATTCGCGCTCCGCTTCGTTTCGCATCTCGTCAGGCTCGGAGAATTTTCGCGGGCGGAGCAAGTAGCCCTCCAGGCCATGGACATCGCCACACTCGGGCAAGCGCAACTCGCGGAGCTCCATTGGGTTCGAGCGACAAGCCTGCATTCCTTCGGCCAGCAGGAAGAAGCGCGCATTCAAATGAACAAGGCGCTTGCGGCGGATCCTTGGAATGCGGGCTACCTTGCCCTGGCACTCCGGCTACTGGCGCCCGAAAACTCGGTTTCGCTCCCCCAGCCCGACGTTTTGGTGCGGTTCGAAGACTGGGTGGATTCTCGGGGCAAAACGTTTCCAAAAGACCTCGTGGCGCCGTGGCTTGAACGGGCTCGAGCCGCCTTGCGTGCAGGCTGGGTGGAATATGCGTGGACGATGGCGCGCACGCTGTTTCTTTACTGTTCTCATGACGAAGAAACGACGGCCTTCTATGCGTCCGCGGGAGCGGCGTGGAATTCACGCAATGCGACCCAACAGACCTTGCAACTCCTTTCAAAGGGAGACGTCAAAAGCGGACTTCCTCTGCTCGCCACCATGGTGGCGCGGATTTATGGCCGCTCGGGGGAGTGGGCTTTGGTTGACGAATGGACCGACATCGCTGTGAAGGCGGGTCTGGAAGACCGCAAGCTGCGCTCAAGACTCTTTGAAGTAGAAGCTCTTGCTCTTGCGCTCAAAGGTGTGGAATTCCCGCGTGCCCAGAGCCTGATTGAGGCTGCCATCGACGTGTATGAAGGCACAGGCGGTTCGGCGGCGAAAATGCCCCCAGGCATGGGCGTACTGCATGGCTACCTGCTGTTGGCGCAAGGTGACATCAAGGGCGGTCTCGATCGCATGAGGACGCACACCAAAGAAGACGCCTGCATCCTGAATCTCTATTTTCTTGTGAAAGGCCTGAGCCGGGCTGGGCGTCTTGCCGACTCCGAAAGGGAACACCTCGAGGCACTGCTGGCATCTGTGCCCGTCGACTCGCTGGAGCAAAAGCTCATTGAGGAGATCCACTGCGTGGCGGGGTTGCGGAAATCGAGAAGACCCGTCAATCTGACCTGCTGAACGGGGTGGAAGGTCTTTGAGGCCACGCCAGCCCGCGAGTGCAAAGTGAGTGTGGGAAGGCGAGGCCCCATGATTTTGAAACGTCGCAAGCTCGAACCCGAGCAAAAACCCGCCCTCAAGCAGATCCGCAATCGTGTGAGCCTGTCTTCGGAGTGGTGGGAAGGGAAGTCTCACGTTCTTATTGACATGGACGGCACACTCATTGGGCAACCAGGAGCTCTGTTTCACAACCTTTTTGCGCTCTTCGCGCTTCTGCGCCTGTCGAAATTAGCCACGTTTCGTCAGTTGTTGCGTGCGGTCAAAAAAACACAGGAAATTGTGCTTTCGAGCCATGGCTTCGCCTCGAACCGAGATGCGTTTTTCGAAACACTGGCTATGGAACTCAAGGTGACAAGGGCTCGCGTGGAGCGCTTTTCAGAAAAGTTCTTCGATTCCGATTATCCGTTCATCTGCCTTATTCTTCATTCGGAACCCCATGCGCGCCACATGGTTGACTTGCTGCACGCCACAGGTCGACACATCACCCTGGCGACGAATGCTGTTTTCGGGCGCCGGGAAATTGAATTGCGCCTCAAGGCGTCCGACCTCTACCTGCACGACTTCGACCTCGTGACGTCGTGGGATGTGATGAAGTCCACCAAGCCCCATTCCGACTTCTTCACCGAAACACTCCGCATGATAGGTGCGCGCCCTGAAAGCACGGTGATGATAGGCAACGATCCGTATTACGACCTCCCGGCCCACAAATTGGGCATCAGCACCCTGCTTGTGGGAGGTAAGCTTTCCATGGCCGATATCGCCCATTCCCTTGAAGAGCACATGCGCCTTCACTTTCCGTCGTAATTCTTCAATACGGCTTCGAGAGCGGCTTTGTAGGCGGGAATGTCGGCTTGCGAAACACGCCAGTCTGTTGGCTTTGGCGGCATTGACTTGCTGTCGCCCTTCACGGCGCGGAGCATGGCGGCTCGGTTTGTTTCGAAGGCCTCTTTCATTGTGAAGTTGAAATGGCAATCTGCACAAATCTGTTTCAGCAAGGGTTGTACGTCCGCCTCGAACTCCGGCCTCGTCGTGTTGATGCTTGCCAACTTCACAACCACGACCCCGCCCGATGTCGCTGCGGCAGGCGTTTCGTCGGCTGCTTCCTCTGACGGCTCCACTGAAGGTTTTGCTGAAGGTTTAACCTTCGCAATCGCCGCCTTCCCTTCGGGGTTCGCATTGGGAGGGCTGCCACAGCCCACGAGAAGGAAATAAAGGAGGGGGGCTGCGCTGGCCAAAGGCACGCCCAGTGCCTTCGCCTGTTCCCTTTTCCTGGAATGACACAGCATGAGCATGGCCTCTCCGCCAAAATTGCTGACTTTTTATTGGGGAGTCCGGAGCGTCTCGAAGCTTCGGAAACCCTCTGGGGGTATCGGCAATGCGCTTCAAATCTTGAAGACCTGTAATTAACCAGCGACTTTTTCCCCCCTTTACTCTCCAGCGATTCGAGTCGAGCCACCGAAAGTGTTACCGAAGAAGGTAAGCAGAAGAAATTAGGCGGG
>JADCJN010000257.1 GCA_020247005.1 Silvanigrellales bacterium | reverse complement strand
CTACAGAGGAACAGCGTGGGTGCGAATCCAGACATGCCCACCTCACTCGAAGTCAAACGTTGAAGAGAAAATGCATAATGTCGCCGTCCTTGCAGACGTACTCTTTGCCTTCTTTTCGGAAAAGGCCGGCTTCCTTCACTTTTGCTTCGTTGCCCAGCCGAATGAGGTCGTCGTAGTGATAAACTTCAGCGCAAATGAAGCCTTTTTCGAAGTCAGAGTGAATGACTCCTGCGGCCTGAGGGGCTTTTGCACCTTTTGGAAAGGTCCATGCGCGCACTTCCTGCACTCCAGCCGTAAAATAGGTTTGGAGCTCCAGAAGTTGATAACCCGCGCGTATGAGGCGCGCGAGACCGGGTTCCTTCACACCGAGCGATTCCATGTAGGCCTTCGCTTCAGTCTCGTCGAGCTGACCAAGCTCCTCTTCCAGGCGAGCGCTGACCACGACGACTTCGTTTTTTTCTCGCGCCGCGATTTCGCGGACGACCTGAACGTGTTTCGACGTCTCACCACCAGAAGCGAGTTCGTCTTCGCCTACGTTGGCGGCATAGAGGACGGGCTTGAGGGTAATGAGGTGCAGGCTTTGAAGGAACTCCGCTTCTTCCGGCGTGCCGTCGCGTGGACACGAACGTGCGGGCTTCAGGGCTGCGAGGTGGTCTTTCAACCGCACCGCGGTTTCGTGGTTTGCGATGATTTTCTTGTCACCCGATTTCAGGCTTTTTTGAAGCTTGTCGGCGGCCTTTGTTACGGTTTCAAAGTCTGCGTAAACGAGTTCCGTATTAATGGTGTCGATATCGCGGGCGGGGTCGGTGTCGCCATCAACGTGGGTGACGTCGTCGTCTTCGAAGCAGCGCACCACATGAACAATAGCATCCACCTGGCGGATGTGTCCGAGGAACTGGTTGCCCAGGCCTTCCCCGCGGCTTGCGCCCTTCACAAGGCCAGCGATGTCGACGAACTCCATAAAGGTGGGAATGACACGCTTTGCGACCACAATGGCGTTGATGCGATCGATACGCTCATCGGGCACCCCCACTCGCCCGACGTTGGGCTCAATCGTGCAGAACGGGTAGTTCGCGGCCTGCGCGCTGGCGGTGCGGGTGACCGCGTTGAAGAGGGTCGATTTTCCGACGTTGGGAAGGCCAACGATGCCGCAATTGAATCCCATGGGGGGCTGCACTCCTTTACACGCTAAAGGCGCACCTTAACGTGGCAATATGCTTCCGTGCAATGGGGGAGCGCTCATTGACAGGCAAAGCGGGCGTGTTAATAGAGAGCTCCTGATTCGCAAGTTTGTCGTGCGCACCTTGCTTCGTACGCATTGTTTGCTGCCTCCTGAGACCCGCGCAAAGTGACGACTCATTCTTCTTGTTGAGGTTCTCCCCGATGACTTCTACGACTCCCAACACTGCACCCTGGGGAACGAAGGCGGACGTGGCGCCAGGCAATCACAACGGTGCAGTGAGCACCTCGCGCCCTATTCAGGGCGCCACGGCAGAAGGCCCCGCCGTGCCCGTAGATTCCCTTTCGCTGGCGGCGCAGTCTATCAACCTCCCGCCGTGCCCCGAGGAGTATGCCCGCTTCATCGAAGACACGAGCCTCGAACGTTTGGTTTACTGGAAGCTCCAGGGCCTCTTCGAGAAATTCGACGAGGAGCCGCCCAAGAATATTCTGAAAACGGTTCTGGCCCACGTGGAGCGTCCTTTGTTCGCACTTGTTCTTCGCAAAACGAAGGGCAATCAGTCGAAGGCCGCCGAAGTGCTCGGCTGCAACCGCAACACGTTGCATCGCAAGCTCAAAGGCTTCGCCATTCAGCCGCGCGATCTTCGTCGCGCACTGAAGATCCGCGATCGCCGCTCTGTCGTAGACGCCCTCGACGACATGGTGCAGGCAGAGTAAAGCTCCTCGGGCCCTCTCTCTTGTCTTCATCTTCTCCTCATGTGCAGGTGATATGACGGCCCGAAACTCTCCGTTTTCCGAAGAAGTCGAGCTGAGCGTGCTCGGCACAATCCTCGCAGCCCCCTCGGCTGCGGCGGAACATGCCGACGCGCTCAGGCCAGACTTCTTTTTTCTGGAAAGCAATCGCGTCATCGCTGAAGCCGTTATTGAGCTTCTCGGTGAGAACATTCCGCCCAACGCCGTGTCCCTTTTCGAGCGCTTGAAGTTTCACAACAAGCACCTTGAGGCGGGTGATTTCGAAGGCATTGAGAACCTGCTCAACTACAGTGGCAACCCCGACAACCTCGGGCACTGGTTGCAGGAACTCAAACGCTACTGGGAACTTCGGCTCGTTGTCGATAAGTGTTCCGACTTGGCTCAGCGTGGACGTCGCGTGTCAGGCGCTCTCATCGACGGTTTTCTGCAAGAAGCCGAAAGTGTCTTCATGCAGCTTGCCGAGGCGAAGAATTCGCTTGGCCTCCGCCGCTCCTCCGACATTCTCAAGGAAACCATCCAGCACCTTGAAAAGGTGATGACAACCAAAGGCGAAGGCGTCACGGGAGTTCCCACGGGCTTCGTGGACCTCGACGGCATCACTTCTGGATTCCAGCCGTCCGACCTCATTATTTTGGCGGCCCGTCCCGCCATGGGAAAAACCTCTCTTGCGTTGAATTTTGCTTCCCATGCGGCCATCCAGGCGAAAAAGTATGTTGCCGTGTTCAGCCTGGAAATGAGCAGCCACCAGCTCATGCAACGTATGCTCTCTACGGCCGCGCGTATTGAGGCGGGGAAATTCCGCCATGGTCAGCTCACGTCGGAAGAACTCGATAGGCTTTACCAGGAAGCCGCAAACTTCAACACCGACCGGCTTCTTCTCGACGACACCGCAAGCATCAGCCTTTCCGACTTGCGGAGCCGGTGTCGGAAAATGAAACGCGAACGCGGGTGCGACCTCATTATCATCGACTACCTGCAGCTCATGACAGCGGGTCCAGGACTCGGTGCCAAGGCTTCGCGTGAAGGGGAAGTGGGCTATATCTCCAGAGGTTTGAAAGGCTTGGCCAAGGAGCTTTCGTGTCCTGTTGTTGCGCTTGCGCAGCTCAACCGTGGCCTCGAACAGCGTCCCGACAAACGGCCGAAGTCTTCCGATTTGCGCGAGTCGGGATCCATTGAGCAGGACGCCGACATGGTGATGTTTGTTTACCGTGACGAGTACTACAACAAAGAGTCCCCCGAAAAAGGAATTGCAGAACTCATTATTGGGAAGAACCGTCACGGCTCCACCGACACCGTGAAGCTTGCCTTTCAAGCGGAGTTCACTGCGTTTCACAATCTCATGCGGATGTGAGAACACGAGACGACTTCAGTCGTCTTCGCGCTCGTGATCTTCGCGCTCGTGATCTTCGCGCTCGTGATCTTCGCGCTCGTGATCTTCGCGCTCCTGATCTTCGTGCTCCTGATCTTCGCGCTCCTCGGCTGAAACATCTTTCTTGGCCCTTGCATGAGGAATAACAAAGGATGTCGTGGGGTTTTCAACAACGTGTGAATTTCCGCCTCTCAAAGTCACCGTAAGAATCCGCTGCGTTTTTGATTTTCGCTTCGGATTGAGTCTCATGTAAATGTAAGCAAAAGATTTTGGGGAATTGTTGGGGGACACAATGAATCCTGCGAGTTGAGGCGCGTAGAAGTCTTTTCCCTCTCGTGCCGAACCTCCCAGCTCGAAGGGGATGGAGAGGCGACCTCGAGGACTCCCACGGACACTCAAAGTCACAAGGACCAAGTTTGGCTCTGGCATCGAAATTGCCTTGGCGCCGAAACCGACAAGAGGGATGCCGAGGTTTTTCATTGCGACGACGCCTTTTGTCGCCGGTTCTGAGAAGCCGAAAGAAACCGACTGTAGTCCGGAAATTTTATTGTTAAGCTGCGATTTTACCGTAACGAGGCGTCTCTCATTTTTGCTTTTTGAGTAAAAATTCGTAGATTTTCCGACGCGGGGATCAAACGGCGATTCCGGGAAAAAAACGAGATCGTTGTCCTTGAAACGTTTCACGGTTGCGATGCAACCATTGGTGTAACCCCGTTTCTGTAATTTGCTCCCAGAGCCCCCGGGCAGTTTGACTCGGAAAATGCGATTTTTTCACAAATCGCCAAATCCGTGCCAGACGATGAACGGAGAGCCAGGGCAAAAGAAAAGCCCCTCTG
>JADCJN010000256.1 GCA_020247005.1 Silvanigrellales bacterium | reverse complement strand
TTTGGCTGTGCTGATAGCGACGGGGAAATACCGGATCCCATTCCGAACTCCGAAGTCAAGCCCGTCAGCGGCGATGGTACTGCACTTTTAAGTGTGGGAGAGTAGCTCGGTGCAGCCTTCCCTTTCTCCTTCTCGCAAGAGTGGAGACGAAGCCCGGAGA
Source organism: Silvanigrellales bacterium (assembly GCA_020247005.1). GTDB lineage: Bacteria > Bdellovibrionota_B > Oligoflexia > Silvanigrellales > Silvanigrellaceae > JADCJN01. Next base: position 10,223 of record JADCJN010000256.1, on the reverse strand, counting down.
CCGTAAGGTCTCCGGGCTTCTTTGTTTTCAAGTTACTCCCTGGCACGGCGGCGAATTTCCAAGACTCAGGTGAGGAACACCTACGCCGGACGAACGTTTCAATCGTCGAGCGAGCCTTCCAGCCAGCGCTCAATTCCTTGTTTCCGAAGCGCTTCGTAAAGGTCAGAGCGCTCTGTAACAACCATTTCGCGCTCACACAGTCGATTTCCGAGGTATCCACGGTGGTCGTCATACGGATTGCAAATCGCAAGCCGACTGTCCGTGAGGGGCGCTGCTCCCACGGCAAGGAGATCGTCGTAGTCTTCTATGGAAATGTCGGTGAAGTCGCACTGAAGTTCGGCGCCTGCTACATACTGAAGTTCATGCGCCGCCGCCAGCGCCTTGGCGAGTGCGGTTTCGTCGAAGAAATGGAGATCAAGAAGAGCGTCCGCGACTGAAACCTTCCACTTCTCGGCAAAACGAGTTGCGAACAACCAGTCGGTTTCGTCGATGGCAACGTACTTGCCCAATGCTTCAAAAAGCTCGGGAAGCACAAGTGCATGGAGAGGACTCACAAAATCCGTGGGCGAAGGAGAGAGAAACTTTGGGTTTTCTTGAGAATTCATAACTCAATACCCATTATCGGGCGACTCCGGCCGCGTCACTCCCTAACGCCATTCGTCTGAGTTCGCGAATTCTTTCTTTAACCCGGCTCGCCGAGAGTTTCCACTCCGCATCAGACTCGATTTTCCAAGCGGGTTTTTCGCCAAACACGGATTGCGCGCGTTCAAAATACTTCAGTGCCAAGCCGAATTCGTTTCTCATCATCTTGACCTCTCCCAGGTGCTCCAAAATGACAGGCTCCTCGGGTTCTTGCTGGAGAGCGAGAAGGAGGTGCTTTTCGGCCGCGTCGAGCTTGCCTTGCTTTGCATAAACCCATCCCAGAGAATCCAGATAGAAGCCGTTTTTGGGGTCGTCTTTCAATGCCCTCTTGAGCAGGGATTCAGCGAATTCCAGGCGCGTTCCTGACTCGGCGAACGCATACGCGAGATGGTTGAGAGCTTGGCTATGAGAAGGGTGCTTCTTGAGGAACTCCTCGAGAGCTTTCAGGGAAGCCTCGCGAGAGGATGTGTGTTCGAGGTATGCGGCGCGCAAATACTCGAGCTCGACAGAAGTCGGATGCTTGGCAAGGCCCGCAACGACAGTTTCCATGGCCTTCGTGTGTTCTTTAAGACGGGCTTGGATGGTGGCAAGGAATCGGAAATGAGCCTCTTCCCCCCTCGACTCACGAGCGTAGGTGTCGAGCTGAGCTCTTGCGGCATCGACTTTGCCTTCCTCCAGCGTCAGAATGATGGAGCGTTGCTGCCCTTGGGTATGGAATTCACTTTCCATTGGAATGCGTTGATACCAAGCTTGCGCCGACAAAGCGTTTTTCAAGAGTTCTTCACATTGGCCAACGAAAAAATACATACGGCCTTTGTCGGCCGATTTTTCGGCAAGTCCTTCGAATCGTTTTTTGGCCTCCTTGTAATCTTCAAGCTGGAAAAGAACGTACCCGAGCTGAAAAGTCAGCTCTGGATCGAGGGGGGAAGTCTCATCTGCCGCCTGTTCCAGTCGAACCAGGAGGCGACGTGCTTCCTGATACTTTTCTTGGCGAAGAAGTTGTCCAACGTAGTATCGAGCAAGAACATCATTTTCAGGCTGTTTTTCGTAGGCTTCACGAAAATAGCGTTCAGCAGCTTCGTTATTTTTTTCTTCGGATGCGATATAGCCGGCAAGCATCCATGCGTCCGTGTTTTCAGGGTCTACACGCAAAAGGCGATCAAGAAGGTTTTTGGCTTCCTTGAAGTTTCCATCTTCCGTGCGGAGCCTGGCAAGTCGCAACAAAAAATAGGTCGAGTTCGGCATCGCTCGAATCGATTCGTACAAAATCGACTTTGCTTTCTCTTTTTTGCCTGCCTCAAGGAGTATTTCCGTGTACCTCGCCGCAACTTCTTCACTTTTCGAGTGCTTGCGGTAGGCGTCCTCAAGAGTCACAAGGGCTTCGTCACGGCTTCCGCGAATTTGTTCAAGGAACGCGAGAGCCAAAGAGGGCTCCGCGCTTTTTGGATAGAGAAGCTCCAGCTTCTTCACCACGTTTTCGGCGCGTGCCGTTTCTCCCGAGAGTGTGAGAAGGCGGGCAAGTTTCAGGCCCGCCACCAAAGTCGGTTGAACGTCGAACACCGCGCCGTAGAGCTTTGCGGCGGCGTCAAACTGCTTCTCTTGGAGGAGGGTTTCAGCAACGAGGAACGCCTCTTCAGCTTCCATCCCTTTGAGAGGTTCCTTGCCTGCCCGCTCGAGCATTTTGGTGACGCGTCGAGTCCCTGTCTCGTCTTTAGAAACCTTTTTCACGAATCCTGAAGGCATGGGTTTAGCCTGGTTTCGCGTCGAGCAGCTCACTGTGAACGGAGCGATCAGACTGGCCACGCCGAGTGCCTTCAACAGAGTGAAAAAAGTGACACGACTCCTTTTCAATTGCGGGGCAAACGCGAGGGGATCCAGAGAATAGGGCATACATGACCTCGGAACGTAAGATTCTTTTCTCGTGCCTCAGGAGTGAGCCAAGCGTTCGAAGAGCTTTTGAGGAAGTCCGTCGAACGAGCCGCTCGACATGAAGACAATGGTATCGCCTGGGCGGAGAGTTGCCTTGAGAACAGAACACATCTCTTCATTGTCTTCAAAGTAACGAGCCTTCTCTCCAATAGACCGCTGAACCGCCAGACCGTCCAGTGTTTCGTCTTCCGCAAGGCGCTTGTCCACAGCAACCTTACCTAGAAAGACCAAATCCGCATGGCTGAAACTTGCCGCAAGGGCGTTCTGCAGGACGCGGCGCCGCATCGTGGCGTTCCGAGGATCGAAACATGCTACGAGCCGGCCCTGCACGCCAGCGGCTGAAAGATAGGCTTTGAAAGCCGCAAGAGTTGTGTCAATCGCAGTGGGATGATGGGCAAAGTCGTCGTAAACACGAATGTCGGCATGCAACCCCACGAGCTCGAAACGACGTTTGACGCCTTCAAACGTTCCACAGGCCGCCAGTGCTTTGGCAAGAGGAAAAGAACTGTCGTTGATGCGGGCACGTTCTTCGAATGCTTTCTGAGAAGCAGCGCTGATGCCTGTCCTAAGACTGTAGTCTGCGTGAAGGTGTAAAGCCTGCAAAGATGCGATTGCGGCCATGGCGTTGAGCGCATTGTGGGTTCCGAAAAGCCCCATAGGGCAGGTCAATTGTTCGCCCCAGGGCGCACGCAAAGTAACGATCATGCCCGACCGCGTGGGTTGCAAAGAAACAAGAGTCCATGCGGCGGGTCGAACCAATTGAGCGACGTCTGACTCTGTGCCAAACCAAAGCACGCGGTTGGCGTATGCCTGTGCGATGCGTCGTACGCGGGCATCACCAGCATTGGCAACGACGATTCCACCCCTCGCCATGCACAAAGAAACCAGGCGCTCGAATTCTTTTTCAATGGCTTCCACATCCGCATAGATGTCTGCATGGTCGAATTCAATGTTGTTCAAAATTGCTACGGTAGGTTCGTAGTGAAGGAATTTTGGTCCTTTGTCGAAGAGAGCCGAGTCGTATTCGTCGCCTTCCAATACGAACAGGGTGGGGTTACGCAAGGCGAACCCGATGCCAAAGTTTTTGGGTGTTCCACCAACGACAAACGATGGATTTTCACCTAAGCCGGTTAAGAGATGCGCAAGAAAACTTGTCGTTGTCGTCTTGCCATGGGTGCCAGAAACCACAACGTTTCGAGCTTCATGAAGAAAGAAGTGCCTCAGTGCAGAAGGAAACGAAAAAAGAGGCACGGAGTCGCGCAAGAGCGCTTCGAATTCGAGGTTCGGCTTGAGTTCCGCATTGCGCCTGGAAACGACGTTGGCGAGGACCACGGCATCGGGACGGCTCTGGATGATGTTCTCGGCCGCGTATCCGACCAAAGGCTTCACGCCGATGTCGCGAAGAGTCTTGTCCATGGGCGGATAGATGGGCCCATCGGAGCCGGAGATTGAGAATCCGCTTGCTGCGAAAAGACCTGCAACCGCTGCCATTCCTGTTCCCCCAATGCCTGTGAAGTGAACACGAGGCTTCGTGGAGGAACCCGAACTCGAAGTGGGAAGGAAGCTCGCAGCCTTGAACGAGGAGACGGCGAGGTCGGGTCGAGCTGCGTCGAACGAAATGAGGACTTCGTCGAGAGAAAGCCGAACTCGCGCTCCAAAAACAAGAGGCAGACGCCATCTGTCATGGCCAAACACAGGAAGGACGTAGACGGGGAGACGAAGCTTCTGAGAAACAAGTTCCGCAATTTCATTTTCCGATGAAGGCTTGCCGTTGTTGAACGGACAATTGGAAAATGATCCGAGAACAATAGCTTGTGTCTGAGAAAAGAATCCGTTGAGTCGCATGGCGTCGATGGAACGCAGGAAGCGATAAACGTCTTCGTTGAGATCTTCCAGGAACAAAATGTTTCCAGAGGGAAGTGTGCACCCAGGAACTGCCGAAAGAACCTGGGCTAAGCAGGCATTGAGGGGAACAAGGGGGCCTTCCTGATAAGTGGCGCGGCTTTCCAAGAACGGGGGAGGCTGTGCGGAAAGGGGAAAAGCGGCAGCCCCGACGCGAAAGAGGACAGGCTCTGGGACCTGCCCTTCAAGGAGTGTGTTGAGAATGCGACTATCGAGTCCAGGGCCGCTAAAAAGTGCAGGATCGTAAATGTGGTTCGCATGGATGTAGCGAAGATTGGGATGCCTCAAAGCGAGGTAACATCCCAGAAGCGAATTGTCGCTAAAGCCAATAAACGTTTTGGGGGGCAAAACTGGAGGAAGCATATTCTCGAGAGCTGCCAGAATCTCGCTGACTCCCGAGCCTCCACGTGAGGCCCACAACAGTGGGTATTTTCGATTCGTGAGCGCGTGCGACAAAAGAACTGCACGCTCAATGGCGGTACCTGCCGCAAACGTGTTTTCAGACGGACACTCTGTGGGGAAGTGATGGAGTTCAAACCCAAGCTGAGAAAGGAGAGCATCCCTTTCTTCGGTGAATCCGGGTGGCCGAGAGAGAATTCCAGAGGGGTGGACAACCGCGATACGCGTTCGCACCCGAATGTTGTCCGTCATTGCTTCAGAAGAGGCCAATGCAGAACTTGCGGCGCTTTTGGAAATGGTCATGGTGTCCTCAGGAAATCCCCAGGGTGTCCGGAGCGGTCGCAGAAAAGCTTGAAAGTCGAAATCAAGGGACGACTATCCCAATGACACGAACGTCAGGCATGGAAGGAGTATCCCGTTTCTTCCAGATGAGCTCAAGGACCGACACGTCTTGCGGCGCTGTCAACGTGTTCCCTTCCCAGTCGGCGCGTTCACATTTTAGCCCGTGAGGCGGCTTTGGTCCTTGGGTCATGGATTCAAACTTGGAGAGGACCTCTGAGAGTGCGGCTTCACAAGCGACTGTGGCTGGGTGTGTGGCCGCTCCGCTGCATCGGAGGAAACAGGTGTGAGAACGTGTATCCAGGCTTCCTTCTCGCGCTCCCTCTGAGGGCACTGAGGTGGAACCAAGAAAGGCGGTAAGGCGAGCTTGCATTCGCGAAACAGCGGTGCGCGCCGAGGAGAGAAAAGGGGAAGGGAGGACAGGGCCTGAGGGCCCCAGCGCGACGCCATTTTGATAGAGTGCAGAGGTGTCTAGGGACCTGAGGTTGCCCAGAGGCGGTGCTGTCGGGACCACTTGCGAGTGCAGGAAGCCACAGGTCCTGGCAAGTCGCGACGTCCCCGCATTGAGGGCGGTTTCTGCGGTCGACAATGAATGAGAGCGGGTCCCCTCGCCCGTCATGGGGGCAGTTTTTTCTTGGATGTCGGTATTTTCGGCAAGGCAAAGCCTCCGGTCATGTGACCAAGGAGGCAATAATCTCGATTCCCGCGCCGCTCCGATGCCAGTCATCGACATTCGGGGAGAAATGGGAGAGAGCAGAAATGACGCGCGCCACGGAACTTCCGTTGAAGAGAAGATTCCTTTCACCCACGCTGAGGGCGAAAGATTCAGCGTGCGGGCAAAGTGCTGTCGAAGTCTTTCATCGCCTTGCGTGCTCGCTTCGCCGAGTGGAAGCCCCTCTGGCCAGTCACAGGGGGCAGCCCAGGGGCCTTCCAGTGTGCCGTCCTCGACGATACAGAGACCTTTCACTGCCTGAAGGGAGTTGATGTCTTCAGAGGGCAGAAACGCGGTTTCCGCGCCGCCTGGCCAGCTCACGTGGCAAGAATAAGTTCCTTGCGAGTTGGCAAGAGCGCCTTTCAAAGTTTCCCCCAGAGCTCCCGTGACAGCTGTGGTGTCAGTTCCTGTGAGTTCGAATTTACGATGCGTTTCCTTTGAAACAGAAAGTCCGAGCACAGTCGAATTCAACCTGAGCTCGTGGCGAAAAAGTGTTTCCGCCGGGAAATGACCTGAAACAAGACATTCGAGGTGCGTTTCCGATCGCCGCAAGAGGACGCCGGGCAAAAGAGTCTGGGAATTTGGTCCACGTCCACGAAACGACTGAACCACGCGGAGTTTTCGAGAACGGCCCATCACTTTGTGCTCCACACTCGCATCGATCGTGAAGTCTTTGTTCCTGGGAAGTTCGTAAATGAGAAGAGATGCCGGATCGATGCGACACTCCGCACGCCCGTCGATGGACTCCACCTGGCATCTTTTTGCTTTCCACTCGACCGCTGCGAAGGAAGCCGCAAACTCTCGGGCTTCCGATTCCGCGGCGGCGATGAGCGCAGGAAGCGAGAGGCGAGCGTCCAGAGGAGCCCGTCGAGACGGGAGCGATGGAAGCAGCCCGTTGCTGGAGAAGGGCGATTCAAAAGGCGCTTGGCGACCGCCTGCCTTTGAAAGAAACGACTCACGGAGCGAAGACGATCGAACACCGAGTGTTTGACCTGCCCAATGGAGTGTCGCTTCGCAAATGATGTCTTCTGCGCCCGACGAAAGAGCTGCCATCACTCGGGACGAGGGCACGGCACGTTCCAACCGCCCTGAGTCGTCTCCTATGACGCGCGAGAAGGTCGCGAGTTGGAGAAACGAGGGCAGTCCTCCTCGCGACTGCTTGAACAGGAGCTCTGCGCAGGAGGGCAATGGTGTTGTGCCCAGCGGTGCGTAAGTGCCGTTCGAAATGTCGGCAACAAGAAGCATGCGATTGAAGGGGAAAACGGTGTTTTCAAGCTGAAGGAATGCGGTGCCACCAGGAACCGAACTCGTGAGCGATAGCCGCAATTGTCCCATCGAAACAAAGAGGGCCGAGCACAGCGCACGGGGTCCTTCGCACGTCACAAGACGGAAATCGAGGGGTGCTCCCGGGGGCAGAGGAAGATCGTGCGTGCCCGCGGCATCAAAATGTGCTCGCGCTTGCGCGACGGTGAGTTTATTTTCCTCAGAAGGCTGCTGAGTTTGGGGACTCAGAGTTGCGGCATGGTGCGACTGGGGTGTCGCTTGTTCCCTGGGCGTTGGTGCGAATGTCGGTGTGAATTCTTTCTGTTCCAAAAGCGCCCCACGCACGGCAGATTCCGTAGAGGGAAGAGAAAAGGCCTCAAAAAGTGAAGTTCCATCGGACACGATGGCGCGGCAACCCGCCCGATCGAGCCCTGTGCCGTCTTGTTGTGAATTGAGCACCGTGCGTGCCAGGAGCTGAGTGCCAAAAAGTTTCATTTGACCTTCAGGAAGAAGGTCTCGCACGCTTGCAAGAGCAACAAGACTTTCGCGCGTGGTGAACGTGGACCGCGAAAGTGTTTGAAATCGCGGACTCAGTGTGAGGGAGACGTGATTGCGTTCCGGATCTTCCACCTGGGCTACGCACGAAGTCCGACTCTTCCCATCAACGAAGTGAGAGAACAAAATCATCCTGGGACGGGCGTTTGGGAGTACGAGCTCAAGTGGCGAAGACAGTGAGAAATCGTAGGTCTCTGTTGAAAGAAGCACCTGTAAACGAGCAGAGAGGGGAACAAAAGGATCGATCTTGGCTTCTTGGAGAATCGCCCTGCGCAAGGCGTCGACGTCGTGTGGAGACATGAAAGTCGACAATGTCAATTGCCGTGGCTCTGTGTCCAAACTCCTTGTTTGTTTTGTTTCCTTCCCTTCAGCATCCAGGCGACACGCAACCTCGCGAGACGTCCCCGTTCCCGTAAAAATAAGGGTGCACCGCACGTTTTGCAAAGGCGCGCCTGCGTGGAGAATCCGACGAGAGAATTCCACCTTCCCTTCCGAGAGCACAACCAGGCTTGTAGTTTCATCTTCAAAGGCCGGACCTTTCGGCATCAGGAGCGTTTGTCCAAACGCCACGGTGCGGCCGCCCTCGTCGGCATCAGAGACAACCAGAACACAAAGAAGGGGAGTAGGCACTGCGACGTCGGGGGGGGGAATGGAGGTCTTTCCTCGGCTTGCAGTGACCTCCGTGTGACCCAAATACCAGTGCACCGATTCCACATGGGTGCGGTTGTCTTTCGATGGCCATCGGCAGGCCCATTGTCCTTCTGTGAACGAAAGTGCAATTTCGGGCGGAGTTCCGCTCCTGAAAAAGAGACTCGCTCCCTCACCCACGATGGGAACAGCGCGTTCCAATTCGTTCACCGCTCGGCGCAGCCGGAGACGCAACTGCGGATTCAAGTGACTCGGCTGGCCTAACTTCCGTGTGAGCCGAAAGAAGACCGTCCCTGCTTCCTCGGAAGCATCGGCAATCCTCTCGCACGAAAATCCGAGCGGGGGCTCGCATCCTAAAGTTTGGCCGGCGTTTGGATATCCGTCGCGGCGAAAAGGAGGAACTGACACGGAAAAGAGAAGGGACGTGGTTCCCTGAGGAAAACGAACTTCCGAGGGCACCCGAAAAGCATCTTCGTCGTCATCATAAAGAAACACATCAGACGTCGATTGGCCTAAAAAGCATTTGTACTTTCCGCCTGCGGCAAGAAGAAACGCGGGCAAATAGCTTTGTTGCCATCCTTGAATGGGCCGTCCATCCGCTTCCCATCGCACAGGCTCGAGGGGCAGGCTTCCATCGGGGCCGCGACACTCCAAGTGCTCGGTGAACGTGTCGCGGGCAAGGGAAACGACAAGCGCGGGCTTTGAAAGAGTGGGCCCCGCATCAACAAGGAGCGGCGTTGCCACTTGAGTTTGAACGTCTTCACCGTCTCGTCTTGTGAGTTGTACTTGAAACAACGCAGGCCCGCGTGTTCCGTTGCGGGCACCCGTCTCTGTCAAAAGCCGAGGTGTAAAACGCCCCGTCAATTCGTCAAACGCAATGCACGGATCTTGATCGCGCCCCTCGGACCACAAAGTTTCACAGTTGTATGACTCGCCTGCACGCAGCCGACCGAGCCGGGTTCCCGCCTCAAACAATGAGAGCGTATCCGGCTGGAGTTCAATGGGCGACGCATCCACTGGCGAAGTGCTCGAGTAAAGTGCAGGAGGAGCTGCGGCGTCTCGGTTCAAAAACAAAAGGCCATCGAAAAGAACTGACCTGCACCTGACGTCTGTCGCGCCTTCAAACAAGCGCACGGGAAGGATGGCCTCTTCGACCACCAAAGGTGCTTCCTGACCTTTGCGCGCGATCTTCCATTCCGTTCGAACGACAGAAAGACCAGAATCTGGAGCGACCTTTGCTTCGCAAAAAAGGTTTCCCGTTTGTGCGTTCCTTGAAATGAGAGGTGGCCTGGACTTTGCGACGCTGACTGCTTGCCTTGTGGGAAGAATGGGCTTGAACTCCACCCGAATGCGACGACGCCCAGCCTTGAGAAGCACACGGGGGCTTTGCAAGGGGCTGTGGGAATCTCCGAGGCTCAAATTCACGAACGTCGGTGACAGACCTAAGAGGTTTTTGCAAAGGTCGAACCATTCCGCTGCCGGGTCAAGATTCTCGCATCCCTTGACCTGGGCTCTCGCCACGCCAAGGTCACGCTCCCAAAAAAGGGTGGCTGGTTCCTGCGGAATGTAGAGAAGTGTGCGGACCTCTTCTTTCTGGCTCGAAGCCTGAGAGGCGACGGCATCGTTCTGAGGCGACACAATGCAAGAGAGCCAGATGACCACCCAAAACAAACTAAGATGACTCGCGTAGGAACGCGGGTTGGCGGGGGCTTTCTTGCAGGAATCACCAAGGCTGTTGAAGACCGGCAACGAATCACACCTCTTGAGAGCTGCTAGGGGGCTTCCTTGAGTCTAGCAGATTCCCGAGGCTTGCCCTGTTGCCTCAGAGGCCAAC
>JADCJN010000255.1 GCA_020247005.1 Silvanigrellales bacterium | reverse complement strand
GAACCTCGGTATGCTGAAGCCAGCACTCGTGCCAAAAGTTGAACGTCGTCTGGTTCCAGTCCTCGGCGCGCGACTTCCTGCATGCCTATCCTAAGCAGCGCGATTCCATTGATGACTCGACTGTTGATTCGTACGCCTGCACTTAAAATTTTAGCGGCCGCCTCAAACGCGGCGGCGGGAGAGTGAAGTGGAATGGCAACAATGTGCGTCGAGCTCCCCTGCACTGTTGGGACCCCAAGCGTGGCAAGTTCGCTTTCGAGGTGCCGTGCCAGTTTAATCATATGCTGGGCATATTCTTTTCCATAGGTTCGCATTTCAAGCGCAGTGCAGGCATTGGCCAGAATGGCGCCCGTGTGACAACTCGATACGAGTTGGTGATCAAGCGAGTCTTTTATGGACTGGCCATAGTCTGTTTTTCGTCCTGCGATGATTGCTTTGTGAGCACCCGGAAAGCTTTTATGCGTATTTCCTTGAACGATGTCTGCACCTTCATCTAAGGGGTTTTTGAATTCCCCTCCCACGATAAGTCCAAGGCAGTGAGAGGCATCGTAAACGAGAGTTGTTTTTGGTCCCACGACGTCACGCAATTCGCTCAGTGGAAACGGCCCAAATGGGAGCCCAGGATCGATGAAAATAATCGATTTTCTTTGGTTTTTCTTCAAGATGCGAAGCAAGTTAACATAGTCGGGCTTGTCTAACTTCTCGTTCCAGGGAATGTAACATCCGTTACGACCGATTTGACGAGCTAATGGCGTTGTCGCGAAATGCCCACCCTGTTCTGGTGCAAGGGAAACGACGAGGTCTCCAGGCGTCGTGAGACTGGCTAACGTGACGAGAGTGGCGTGCACTCCTGAAAGAGGGCGCATTTCGATCCATTTGGATTGGAGTGCGTCGCAAAGCGCAGCTTGAGCTCTTTGAATGAGGTCGACTGAATTGCCGAGGGAGGGAAAGGTAAAATTGCCTTTTGATGCCAAAAGACTTCCTGATCGCGGAAGGGAGAGATCCTCAAGCAGGTATCGGCCGCTTAAACCAATCGCAAGAAATCGAGATGAAGTTTTCGAGAGAACATTTTCGTTTGCGGTCAGGTTTATGAGCTCTCGCTCTCTCTTTTCGAGATTCCAAACCGATGCAACAGACAGCACGTCGTCGGCATGCATTTGATTGGCCAACGGACGCTCTGTCCGAAGTGCTGTGGTGATCATGGCGGCTTCTTTTCTTTGCGTGATACCGATCCACAGTTTCGACGCGCCTTCGAAATCCGGGGCGACGAGCCTGATAAGCGCCTTCAGCAAGAGGTGTGCCGAAGCATAGTGTGACGGAAAAGGATGGCTTTCGAGGAGTTTGCCGTTGCAGGCCTTGCTGCTCGAAGTCCGGATCTACCGACCCACCACAGCGGTGCTCACTCAACAAAGTTCCGGCAATGGAGGCTAAGGCGAGGATTCACCTTCTCGCCAATCGGGCCCTCGGGGGGGTTTTCTGGAAAGTCTCTCGAATCCTTGCTCCAGGTTATTTCGGAGAACGTCGAAATAACGAGCTTGCCTTGCGAACTCTGTCTCGATAGGAAGACGATGAGGGGGCTGGGATGCCAAGTATTTGCGTCCACATTGTTGATGATTCAAGAGGTGTCGCGCTCGCCGCTCGCCGCGCTTTCAAGGATTTTTTGTCTTCTGATGGAGACAAAAATCGAGGGAAGGGCCAAGACACCCTCGTCGAGTTTGAGGTCAGACTCTTCGATGGACCCGAGGAATGGAGCCACTGCATTCAAGGCCTGGGAAAGAATGATGCGCCCCAGGTCTGTCTGCTCGACGTCGACATGGGCGGCGACTCCGAAGCGGGATTCAAGCTGGCGCGGCTGGCGCGCACGCGTCTTCCCAACGCCACCATCGTCATGTTTTCAGGGTTCGATGATGCCTCGACCGTGCTCCGCTTTAAGGCAGCAGGGGCGGACGGCTTCATCTCGAAGAAGACGCCGATGGAAGAGGTCCCCCTGGAGGTTCTTCAGCTTCACAGGCTCGTGCAACGAAGGCGGAACGGTATTGGCGCGCCGCCTCCCTATGGGGATCGCTATGCTGGGGCAACGCTCGCGGTCGTCGCACGACGGATCCCCCAGATCTTAGGGTCTGCCATTCGGTCGGTTCATGTGTCGGGTGAGACGGGCACAGGCAAAGAGGTTGTTGCGGACCTCTTTGAGGAGGCACTTCGGAGTCTTCCTTCACCTCGACCGTTCCTAAGGATCAACTGCGGTGCCATTAGCCCCTCGCTGCTTGAAAGCGAGCTGTTCGGACATGCCAAAGGAGCCTTCACGGGTGCTGTAACGTCCCGTCGCGGACTCATCGAGTCGGCCAATGGAGGATGGGTCTTTCTCGACGAGGTCGCCTGCCTTCCCCTGGCGGCTCAGGTTGCTCTTTTGCGCGTCATCGAGAACCAGGACTTCAACCCTGTTGGGGAGAGCCGCCCACGCAAGGTTGACGTCCGAGTGCTCTCGGCCTGCAACGAAGACCTGGAGCAGAGGGTCGCGCAGGGAACATTTCGCCGCGACTTGTGGCAGCGTCTTCGGGAGGCTGAGATCCGTCTGCCTCCGCTCCGGGAGCGGAAAGAGGAGATCCCCGAACTCGTTAGTCATCTGTGCCGGTCATTCACGGGTCCTGGCGAGACCCCATTCACCGTGACTCCGGCGGCACTCGAACTTCTTTGCCGTCATGAATGGGCCTCGGGGAATGTCCGAGAGCTGCGCAACTGCCTTCGCGCCATGACGGAGGAGGGAGAGTCGAGGATCCTGGGGCCGAATCATGTTCCCGATTCGGTCTTCTCGGCCCTCCTTGCGGCTGAGGAAGCGCCTCCCACTTTCCGGGCGACGATCGAGAGTCCGCTCGGCGACCTGGACCTGGCCGGCCTCGAAGAGCGGCTGTTTGTCGAGGTGGTTCGATTCTTGCATGGACGAGATCCAAAGATGTCCCTGCGGGTCATGGAGACCCAGCTTGGTGTCTCGCGCTCCGTCATCTCGCGCCGACTGCGGCGAGCCGTCGACCGGGGACTCCTGCATCGGTCCGACCTCCCAGACCGTTTCTGGAAAGGGATTGCATCGGACGGGGCGAATCTCACTCAACACTGGCCACCTGTGCTCGAAACGAACGAAAGGCGCGGAACCAAATGGACGAACGGCAACTAAGGCACGCCCACGCGAACCACATCATGGCGCTGCGCAACTTCGAGTACCTGGTGCTCAGCGGCGAAGTTTCGCTCGATTCCGCTGATGGCAAGGCTGTTCTTGAAGAGTTCCGGGAGGCGACAAATTTTTTCGAAGGACTCCAGGACGGAGATATGCCTGGCATCGTTCAAAAGTAACGCATCAGAGTTGATCACTTCATTATCGTTGGAGGTTCCATGAAATCGATTCTATCCCTGATTGCTGGGCTGTTTACTCTCGTTGGCTGTGGCTCAGAAGTTACGCCCGAGCGGAAGGCGAAAGAAGCTTCGGACCTTGTAAAGAAAGCATCGGGAGGCGCTCTTATTCCAGTCGTTAAGGATGTTGGGTCAATGGCGAATGGAACGCAGGACAGACCATGAGAGCGACCTTTCTGGCCGCCGCTTTGGCCGGAGTGTCTACGGTTTCTCTCTCTGCTGTCGGTAACGCTTCATTGAAGGTACCGAACCTGGCCTCGTCATCGGGAGCTTTGATGAATACGTACGTCATAACGGAAACAGGGCGCCACTCCTCTCTCGACCCACTCGATGCAGACTCGACGCAGAATTTGCCTGTCGCGCGGATGATATACGCGACTCCTCTCGAAATGGGAGCCAATGAACGTTTGACGAGCAGCGTCCTTGAGTCCTTTTCCTACTCGATTGAGAACCGAGAAATCGTGTGGACCGTTCGAAAGGGTCTGAAGTTCGAAGACGGAAAGGACATGACCGCAGAAGATGTTGCCTTTTCTGTCGCAAGGATGGCCTATGCGCGGCCGAGGTTTCCAGTCATCAAGGAAATCGAAGGGGTCGCCCTCTGGGCACAATCGAAAGGGGCGCTAGCCGGTTACCCCTCCGGCATCTCCGTTCGTGGAAACGTCATCAGAATCAAGCTTTCGGAATCAGTTGACCATCCCTTGTTCCGGTTTGCTCTGGAACTGTTCTCTGTCATTCCGAAAAGCTGTGTCGACCTTGCATCGAACAAGCTGACCTGTCAGAGACCACCTGCAAGCGGATATTACAAAATCGTCGATGAGTCCGAAGAGGGAATCCGTTTCGAGAGGCGTGCGAACGTCCCTTCACTCGACAGCGCTCCACGAGCGGACATCATTCGTTTCAGATACTATACCCCCCAGCAAGTCCTAGCTGGCGTCCCTGGGGTGGATGAGAGCTATGTTATCTCTGGTAACGAAACATCGTTCTCGGAGGAAGAGATTTCTAGGTTGGAGAAGGAGTACCAAGTTCGCAACCTTCCAAAAAGTCGCTTCTCAGAACTGTCGTTGAGTCCTAAATCTTCTGCATTTCAGAGCGCCGATTGCCGCAGACTATTCGTGGATAAGTTCAGGGAGTCACTTGTCGAAAGCGGGATGGCGTCGCACGAGGTCGAGGCGTCCCTGACGTCGAAGGTTCTTCCGGGCTACCTTAGCCTTCAGGATTTGGCGCGAAAAGCTGCGCCTCTCAGCCCTTCCGTTCGGAGCGCGTGCGAGGCGATCTTGAGGCGAGAACGAATTGAGTTCGGAGTCCGAAAGGGCATGAGGTATCCAATTGCCGAAGCTGCTTTGACGCGAACGCTGAAGTTCTTTGGCCAGAAGTCTGTCGAGCCACGCGTTTACGAAAGCCGCGATCAACTCACTGAGGACTTCGTTTCCGGGGTGTGTCCTCTCAAGTTCAGCGGATCGGGATTTTGGCCTCAAGACCCTTTCGGTGACCTTCAGATGCTGTTCACGCCGAATCTTCACAGAGACCTTCAGTTCATCGCGAACGATGAGGAGCTGCAAAAGAAGATCGAGCAACTTCGAAAGCCACTGCCTCCCCTAAAGCGCCGGGAGCTCGCCGAGGACTTCAACGTTTACCTTTATGAGAAGAGTTTGATGGGCGTCTATCGACATACGAAGAGGTTCTATCTGAGTCCGAAATCCAAAAAGCAAAAGAGCCTTCCCTTGGCACTGACGTCGCCGGCTCCCTGGCAAGTGTTCGATTGAATGGACCACGGTATTCTCCTCTCACTCAATAAATGGCGTCTTCGCTTGACGCTTGAGCGCCTTGCGAAACGCGGTTTTGCTCATGAGCACGTCGAATTGGTCCCATGCCCGGGAGGGTTTTTCGCGTCAATGGGTACGCGAGATGCTGACGAAATAATAAGCGAGGACGTTGTTACAGGTTTCTCGAGCGACCCCCACGTGGCTTTCCTCAAGGTCGTGTCAGAAGCCGTTGAACTGGAGGCTTATCGAAGGGGTAAAGTCGGCAACAACGTGTTGTGCATGACAAACCGTTCCGACGGGCTCGCTGCGTTTCCGACAACCCTGAGAAGGAACGCAAGTGCAAGAAGCGAAGCTCGGCTTCGTGCCTATGGGGAAGCATGTGAGCGTTTCGTATGGGCATCTTGGTGGGATAACGCCCGTATCGGGGCCGTCATCTCTCCCGCAGCAGACGTGTCGCGCCCTTTCCAAACTGTGCGTGCCCTTCTCGACGGGCTTCCGACTCCCTACCGAGTCCGTTGCATCAGCGTTGTCTTTCCTTATGCCGCGACTCGGCAACGTTTGGTCATCTTCATGTGCGAGATGGAAAACGGAGGGTTCCTCTCGGGCGGGGCGTGCGGTTTGCCAGGGCAAGAGGAAGAGACCCTTACGAGGGCAGCTGCGGAACTGTTTCGCCACGCACTCGCTGCCAAGAGGCTCGTTGAAATGAAAGCGGAACCGAGCGGATTCTACCAAGAGCGGCTTTCGTTCTTCGCCCTTGGTTCAGGCGGAAGCATCGTCAAGAGGCGACTGAGTTCGAGAGGCGAGGAGAAGGTCGCTCTGCCCCCCCTCGCGATGGACGATGAGATTCCTCATGCGTACTCAGACGTCGTGTGCGTGTACCGGTGCCTTTTCGAGAATCAGCCTCCCTTCGTCGACGGAGCGATGGAGAGATTCTGTCTATGAAAAGTGCACGCAGTAAAAGCCTTGGATTGCTTCTGCCTTGGATGTCGTTCGTCGCCGTAATGGCAATCGCATTGGCGTCTGGCTTGCAGTTCTACACGCAGAAACTTGCGGGCGAGTTTCTCGAATCCTGGTTGCAGTCGGAAGCGGTTGCCATCCAAGAAGGAAATCTGCTTACCTCTCTCTCCAAAAATCAGAGGGTCCTTCTCTCGTCAGATGTCGTCGAAGGCATCGCCCTCTTAGGACTCGACCAGGAAGGCCGCGAGGTGCGCGATAAGCCCATTGAGTTGGGCAGCGCCTTCCAGGTTCCAGGCAAAGGAATTCCCAGGGAGGCAGGACGAGTCCACGTTCTTCCTGCTGGGCTCTTTCAGGCAATTGGGGTCTATCGGTTACCTGAAGACCCCACGCTGTGTGTTGCCTTTCTCGCACATCTGAGATGGGCCCCCTGGCTCCTCGTGTTCTTTGTCGCCTTTGTGGGCTTTGCCACCTTCTTGATCCTCTCTATCGCGCACAAAATTTTATCCGCGGAGCACGAAACCCGTCTTCAAGTGGTCATTGATGCGCTCTCGGACATGGTTGACGACCGTCCCTTGTCCGTAAACGTGGACTCCTTCGTGCCTGGAATTTCCTCGGCCTGGTCGGCGTTGAGGACGCGCATGGATGAGTTGAAGAATAATGTGGCGCGTCAGTCTCGGTTGGCAGCCGTCGCTCGAACCACGCAGGCGCTCGCGCACGACGTTCGCAAGCCCTTCTCGATGTTCAAGAGCATCATCCAGGTCGTCGAGGCAACCGAGGATCCAAGCGAGGTACGAGAGGTTTTGAAGCTCACGCTGCCCGAAGTAAACCAGGCCATGGCAAGCGTCGAAGGTATGATTCAGGACGTGATGCTGATTGGCTCCGACACGAAGATGCATACGGAAGAAGCCGCTCCGGAGTCGCTCGTCGAGTCCGCCTTGGGTGAACTATTCCGCGTGTACCCCGAAGCGGACGTGACCATTTCCTGCGAGTTTGCTCATCGCCACATGGTGCATGCAGATTCGGTTCGCCTCGGACGGGTGTTCGCAAACATCCTCGGTAACGCCGTTCAAGCTATGAGCGAGAAAGGCTCTCTGTGGATTCGCACGGACGAACGCGACGAGTTTGTCGAGTTCGTACTCGGTAACGGCGGCTCGGCGATACCCGCGGAAAGTCTCCCGAAGCTCTTCGATGCGTTCTTCACTTCGGGTAAAAAAGAAGGCACGGGACTCGGGCTCGCCATCGCCAAAAAGATCGTCGAGGCGCACGGCGGAACCATCCGATGCATCTCCGAGACGAACGAGAAGCACCCTTCCGGCATGGTCGAGTTTCACTTCACGCTGCCTATGTCCGAGGTAACCTGCCCGACTCGGAGCGAGGCTCTTCCTCGCTCCTCACGGGAGATTCAAGCGGCACTTGCCGCCGTTCGCATTGCCGCGGCAAGGCTGGGGGGCTCAGGACCTGATCCACGGGAAGTCGAAATTGAGGCCGCGATTCTCGCCCGACTTGATTCCATGGGACAGGTGCATGCAAACCCGGTGACGGTACTCGTTGTCGACGACGAGGTCGTCTATCGCAACGGACTTCTCGCGCTACTCGAGCAGTCGGACAGACTTTCTGCGCGTATTCGAATGGTTTTTGCGAAGAATGATGAGGAGGCCATCGCAGCTGTGAGCTTGTCCAAGCCGATTCTTCTTATCGAAGATGTAGACTTGGGCACTCGTTCGAGGAATGGACTGGAGATCGTGAAGAACCTGCGAGATTCAGGATTCGCAGGACATATTTGTGTCCACTCGAATCGGTTTCTCCTTGGGGACAGCCGCGCCGCACTCGAAGCGGGGGCAGATGCAGTGCTTCCTAAACCCATGGGGCGCGCACACTTCCTAAAGCTTATTCTCGCCTCGATCCCCGAGACGCGCACCATCGAGACTGCCACCCAAGCCAATCCTACTATCGGAAAAAGACTCTCGGTCGCCCTGATCGACGATTCCGTTTCTCAGCGGATGGCGTGGAAGAGCCGATTGAAAGGGGGAACGGAGTTCCGTGCCTTCGCAAGTTCCGGTGCGTTTCTCTGTCTTTGGGACAGCGAGCCTTCCTACTTGGCATCCCTAGACGTCGTCGTGACCGACTACAATTTCGCTTCGGGCGATCCCCACGACGGCGGTACGTTGGCGCGAGAATTACGCAGGCGTGGTTTTGAGGGACTCATCTTACGCGCTTCGGGTGAGTCTGACCTGGGCCCAGAGATTGAGGCACTGTTTGATGGTGACGTGGGCAAGGTCGCGCTTGAGCTACCGGCATTTCACGCCGCGGTTGACAACGCGAGGAGGACCCAAAAGCGGGGGTGAAGCTCACCTATGGAGCCGTCAATGCTATGCAAGGGAAGAGGCTGTGCTCGTATTGAGTACAAACGTTTGTAGACGTCCATAGGGCGTGTTTTCGACGATGGCCTTCCCACCCCCGGGGGCTACCTAGGTCATCGCCCTTCCCAACGTGAGCGCTTCACGCGGGACAGGTTTTCGTCGAGATTTAACCCTGTAGCCTGAGGTCTTCCTAACCCAGGGAGACTTCAACATGACAAAGTAGGTTAAAAGAAGTTCGGAGCAAAGTCACAAGCTGCGGAAGGTGTCAACGATTTGTGGGCATAGTGTCGTGGACCGGTCAATTGCCGAAGTCCTAGACTACTCCGCATTCAAGTTCGTCAGGGCTTTGGTACCCAAGTGATCATTGCAGACGTTTTCGATTATATAATTCGTAAGCGTTCGGACGTGACCGTCTGAAAAAGCCATTCTTTTGTGGGAGCAAGCCATAGCCTTTCAACTCAAGGAGGAATGGCATGGAACCTGCGCACCTAAGGAATTCGGAGGAGAGCAGTCTCGCGCTGCTTGCTTGATGGAGAGGCACCGAGTGTGCTGCAAGCGAATCCGCCCGCCGGATACCGACCAAGATCTTTTTTGGTCGTCGTCTTCTTGATGGGTCTCGCACCCTAAAAAAGTCAGAGATTTCAGTCTAAACGCGTTGGCCCGTCGTTTGCGAAGAGGGGCTTGACGCGAGTTTCGAAACCCCTTGTGCGGAAGCCAGTTCTGTCCGCATGAGCGAAGCATTGCGTCCTTTCTGGGAGCCGACAATGCTGCGATTTTCTCATGCCCTGTTCCCTCTGACAGTGGTCACGACGACAATTTTCGTGAGCGTCTCGACCTCGATGTTGGCGAAGGCGAGGGGTCTTTCTCCGTTTAATGCTTGCACGTTCAACGCACCTCTCTTTGCGGCACAAAGCTTTGCCGGTGGTGTTTCGTTTGCGGGCTGCGCGGGGTGGTCTGCGATTCGAGGCCGAAACGGTTGCGTGAAGACAAAAGGCCCATGCCCCCTCTGCGTCACCTACTTGGGTGACCACCTGCAGATGTGGCTGCCTGAGTTTTTTATCGAGGTCACCACGGCCCCAGGCGTGAGCGCGTTCACACTTGCTGCGGATGGTGCGCTGCTCAAGAAGCACCTTTCCCTCGCACACGCCTGGTGGAAGGCGGTTTCCCTTGCGCCGATTCCCTTTGCGTCCCGGGCTCAATCTGACGTCACAACCCAGTCGAACCTGTGGCACGCGCGCATCCTTGCCATGCCTTACGCAAACCTCATGGGAAGTTTTTCGCCGCTTCCCGGCGTGCAGGGCACGGAAGCTCCCACCTGTTACGCAGGGCTTTCGGAATTTTTTCCTTCGCAGTGGAATTACAATGCGGCCGATGCGCCTTATGCAGCGGCGTGGGCGCCGCTTGGCGCAGGGCTATGCAATATGCCCGCGGGTGCGACTTTCATGGGCGGCCTGGAGGTCGCAAAAGGGGCCGTGAGCTCTTTCTCGTTCGGTAAGAGTTTCGAAGGAGGTTCAGGCGAAGTCTGTGCCCGTCCGGTGGGAGTAGCGGAAGGGGCCTCCAAAAATCTTCGCCCTTCTTCGGATTCACTTGCACCTCTCACCATGGGCCCCTCTGAAATTTCCTCGAAGCTCTGCATGGGGGCATGGGGGAATCTCTTGCCGCGCACGGGGTGGTCCGTCACAGCCGACCCTCTGCTTTCCGCGATGCAAGCCGCCTACCGCTTCACCTCACTCACCGCTGATTTCAATCTCAATGACCGCTGGAAAATTCGAGGTGATGACAAATGGCAAATTGTCTTTCCCATGAGCGTCGCGTCAACGTGCTTTAAACCCGGCGCTCCGTTTCCTTTCCTCGCGCCGGCACCGCTCGAGAATTTGACCCAAAGAATGGGTCACGAACTTGCGCCGCTCTCGGCGCGCAAGGGCACCTACATCATTGCCGTCTGGCGCAAACGTGAAACATGCGAAGAGCCCCTCGAAACCTTGGGTGGCTGGAGCCTGGCCCACAAGGGACACCTCGCAAAAAACTCCGCTGCGTGCACGAGCATTCACGCGCATGGAGGTTGGCTGTGAGCCTCTCCTCTGTGCAAGAAAAGAATCCCGTAACCCACGCTTTTCAGGATGCGGTTTCATTCCTTCTGCGTTCCGCGAAGGAACGCCAGTCCTCCGATGTTCACCTTGTGCCCCGTGGCCGGGAAGGTGGTGGCGAAGTTCGGTTTCGGATTTTTGGAAGCCTTGTTCCGTTTCGCACGTTTGAGGATGCGAACACCTGGGACGACCTCGTCAAGGAATTTAAACGCCGCGCGGGATTGAGCTTCGAGCGTGGTGTGGCGCAGGACGCACGCTTCTCGGACGCAAGCACTCGATGCGACTACCGCGTGAGTCTTATTCCGGTGCGGGTGGGTGACCGCGAAGCTGAGCAGATCGTTTTGCGCGCACTCCCTCAAGACACCTCCTACAGTCTCGACACGCTCGCGATTCCTGCGGATGCCAAGGCCGCGCTGCGACGCGCTTTGGAGAGCGATCAAGGCCTCATTATTCTCACGGGGCCTACGGGTTCAGGGAAGACCTCGACACTCATGAGCGCTTTGATGGCAGTGGACCGGGAACGTTTCTCGGTGCTCACACTTGAAGACCCTGTGGAGTATGCGCTCCCCGGTGTCACGCAGACTCAAGTTTCGGCGAAGCTCAGTTTTGCACAAGGTTTGCGTGCGTTTCTGCGCCAAGACCCCGACTACATTCTCGTAGGCGAAACACGCGACAGAGAGACCGCAGGCGCCCTGCTGGAAGCAGCGAATACGGGTCATGTCGTTCTCACCACCTTGCACACAAATTCAGCTGCCGATGCGTTTGCGCGCTTGGAGTCCTTGGGAGTGGACCCCGTCCTTGCGCGGGAGGCTGTCACCTTCGCATCCGCACAGCGCTTGGCGCCGAAGCTTTGCGCGGCCTGTGCCGTTCCAGACCCCGAAGGCCAACGTCTTGTCGAAGCCGTCTTTGGCGCCAGGCCCCCAAGCTCCGCCAAGCGAAGCCCCGGCTGTTTGAATTGCAACGGAACAGGCGTGACTGGGCGCTTGCTTCTTTTCGAATACCTCGCGCCCACGCGAGACGCACACGGCGTTCGCGTCCTCACGCAAGCCTCATCGCTTCGTGAGCAAGCCCTCCACTTTTTTGAACAAGGAGTCCTCCATGCGAGCGAACTGCTGGCGCTTTCCTAAGCCGTTTCGAGCTCCCCTGTGTGTTGTGTCTTTCGCGATGGCTTTGGAGGTTGCCTCGCTTTCGGTTGCCCACGGGCAAGGAAATACAGCCTCACCGACCTCTGCCCTGCACGGTGGCGGCTTCTTCGGGGGCCGTGATTTGGACTTCTGGAGCGAAGGAAAACGGGTGCCCTTCTTTCTCCCCTCGAGTGAGGCTTCGAAGGGCTCCACGACCTCCGCAGAGGCTCCCATGCCACCCTCAGGCTCTCTGATTCGCCAGAGGGACGCGAAGCCCTTCGATTGGTCAAGGTACCAGGACCCCAAGAACCCCGAGTTTTGGGACGACGGCGGCGACTACGTGGCACCGCGCCCCCTGCGTGAGTCTGTGGCACATCCGACTCCCGAAAACCTTGAGGCGTATCTGGCTTGGCAGGCAAAGCGCCTGGAGGTCGTCGCAACCTTCGACGCCAAGCTTGCCGAGCATGCGATGGGCACCTTGGGGGCGTCATCTTCGCCTCGCGTCATTGAGACAGAAAAAGAACCAATCCACAAAATGACGGCAGATGCGGTGCGCTGGAATGAAGTGGACCTTCTCTACTTCTACCAGTCTACTTGCCCTCATTGCCAGGCAGAAAAGGAACACGTTGAGGACCTCGCCAGGCGAGGGGTGCGCGTCGTGTTCATCCAGATGGATGCAGGCGAGCAGCCGCCCCTGCATGCGCGCTCTGTTCCCTACTCAGCGGCGCATTCCCGGCAGTTCGCCATCACCGCAACGCCCACGTGGATCTTCCGTCGGCGTAAGGCTTCCGTGCGCCTTCAAGGCGCACAGAGCGAAGGCGAGCTTTTGAATCACATCTCCACTCTCTTCCCCTCTTCTGGGGAAGCTCTCCGCCACTCCCACAACGAAAGGAACAAGTGATGGGACGTTTCCAAGTGTTTTCTGCAAGAGGTGTTTTCTTTTTTTTGAGCGTCGCGTTCGCATCCACGGCCTTAGCCCAGATCGATCTGGGCGGAGGCACTTCGATGATGAACGACCTTGGTTTTCTTAAGAACCTTGCCTCTACAGGCCAGGACGTCATGTTTCTTGCCGCCAAACTCATTGGCGCAGGTCTTTGCCTCATGGGTGTGAAAAACATCGGCACCCGCGATTGGGGCTACGCTATTCCCGCTCTCGTGGGTGGGGCTGCGCTGTTTTTTCTGCCAGCCATCGTTGCAGCCCTTGCAAAGATGGGCGGGGGTTAATGCGCCATGCGTGAATACACAGCCCGCCTCAACACCTTCGAGAGAAGGCTGACCCATCGG
>JADCJN010000254.1 GCA_020247005.1 Silvanigrellales bacterium | reverse complement strand
TGAAAGAGGAAGCCCAGAAAAGAGCGCTTGTGGAAACCCTGCGCCCCGTCGCCAATGACGATTCACTGGAAAAGGAACTGCTCGGATCGTTTGAACACCTGTTCGCTTGGTGGCAAACACCGGCCTTCTCAGACCCCGTTTCAAGCAACCTTTACCTTCGAGTGGAGCACAAAAAAGGAAGCACTCAAATCGATCCTGTATTCGAAGCCTTCTTTGGATCCGCGCCTGAGTTCCTTCCTTCGGGTCGCCTTGTGCCTTTTCAACTTGCACAGCGCACAGAGGCAACGCTCGGAGCCTTTCTTCGAGACGGCGTTCTGTATGTGACGATCCGCAACGAAACATCGGAATGCGCTGCTTTCGACATTCACCTGCCCGCCACTCTCGAAGCAAAGCACGTCACCTTTCAGAGCCTCTCCACAACAGCCTCGTCGAAAACGCGCGTGGTTGCTTACGCCCCCTCAACCAACTGCATTCCCCCAGGCGACCTGCTGCTCGTGCGAGCCTCTTCGGCCCCGTGAAGCCCGCCTCCCTGGCGCCTGCGACGCGGTGAAACGTCCTGTGTTACGATGGCGTGCCTGCACTCACCCAATCTCATTTCACTTCGTATGCCACTTCGTTTCCTTCGGAGGCCAGACGTCCCCATGACCTCATCTTGCCGTCTTCGCCCTTGCACCCCAGCGCACACAGGGCTCATGCCTGTTGCTCCTCGTTTTGCTTGGCTCCTTGCGCTTTCACTTTCACATGCGTGGTTCCCTCAGGCCTTTGCTCAGGAAGCAAAGGCATCTGGCCAGGCATCTGCACAGGGAAAACCGGCAAAGAAACCCGCCCCGCGTGCGCGAGTGCGCGCTCCTGGCCAACCCGCCGGAGCGTCAGGCAACGCGAATACACCGAATGCGAATACGCCGAATGCGATCACCCCAAGTGCCAATGCCCCGAACGCCAACGACCTGAAAGAAGCCGACAGCAACGAAAAGGCGACGAGTCCCCAAAACGCGAGTGTGGCTCCGGTGCGCCCACGTTGGCTCTTTCCCGACTGGCCTGCCTCCTCGTTTCAGTGGGGAGGTTACCCGGTCATTGGCTTTCGTTACGTTGACGATGGGGACACGCGCACCCAAACAACAACCCTTGAGGCTGGCCTTGGCGTGCAGGCCAGTGGCATCCCTCTGAAAGAGGGGAACCCTGGCGCGAGTCTTGCCCCACAAGCCGGATACGCGCTGGGATTCGTCACTCTTGTTCCCGAGGGAAGTGCAAAAAAGACCGGCGTCTACCACCGCATTTGGGCAGGCTTCGAGGTCCCCGTTCTCGTGAAATTTTCGAAATCCACGCTCGGGCTCCGCTACGCGCAGATAAACGGCAAACTTGTGAGTCCGTCTAAGCTTGGCGCATTGACCTTCGATGAGGGAATTCTGGTGTTGCCTTTTTTTGCAACGCACTATTCCTACGAACTGCAGCGTGTCTTTGAAAGAACGTGGGGAGACCCCAGACTCGTGTCCCAAGACCATTGGGTGTCCCTCCGCTTTTTTACAAGCGTCCTCAATGCGCGTCTCGCTTTTGGCCCCGCCGTGACTTTCACGAAATTCTACGTAGACGACCTGAATGCCGACGGCACCCCGCGCTCGTCCACGTCTCTCTTTGCCGACACGCGCACCGATTCCCTCCGGGCTGTCGCGGGGTCAGACCTCTTTTGGAAGGTAAGAGCGACCCTGGAGTCCCGTTACATTTTGAACGTCACACGCAAGTCGGGCGGACTCATTGACGACGTCGGCACGCAAAGCGCCGTGCGCCTTCCCGACCAGGGGGTGAATGAGGCCCCAGAGCTCCCTCTTGCTCCAAAAGACTCCCTCCTCACGAGCGCCTTTTTTGGCATCAAGGGGCTCTTTGGAGGACTCGGCTTCGGCTACCGATACACGGTTGAAATTTTCGACTTGAATGCACGCGAAGGCCGCAAAACCCGCAAGCGCGAATCGAGCGGCGTGGGGCTGTTCTTCGACGCGAGCCTCTGACACAAGCCCTTGACGCAAGCCTGTGGCGAGAGGGCTTTACTTCGCTTTCACGAAGCCTGCCCGCTCCAAAAAGCGCGTGCTGTGGCGACCTTCCCGAAACTCGGGGTGCGCAAGCACTTCTTTGTGAAAGGGGATGTTGGTGCGAATGCCGTCTATCAGATATTCGCCCAGCGCAACCTCCATTTTCCGAATGGCGCGCTCTCTCGTTTCCGCCCAAACAATGAGTTTGGCTATCATGGAGTCGTAGTGCGGCACCACGGTGTAGCCATGGTAAATAAATCCGTCAACGCGCACACCCAAGCCCCCAGGCGCGCTGTACGAGGTGATTTGCCCGGGCCAAGGCGCAAATGATTTCGGGTCCTCCGCATTGATGCGGCATTCAATTGCGTGGCCCTTAATTTGGATGTCTTTTTGCGTGAACGAAAGTTTTTCGCCCATCGCCACCAGAATTTGGGTGCGCACCAAATCGACGCCCGTGATTTGCTCCGTAACCGGATGCTCCACCTGAATGCGGGTGTTCATTTCCATGAAATAAACGTTCTTGTCGTCATCCATCAGAAATTCCACTGTGCCCGCGCCGTGGTAGCCCACATGTTTTGCGAGCGCCACAGCATAGCCGCCTATCTTTTCGCGTTCCTTCGGCGTCAGAAGCGGACAAGGGCCTTCCTCAATCACCTTTTGGTGTCTGCGTTGCACAGAGCAGTCACGCTCGCCTAAGTGCACAACGTTGCCGTGCTTGTCGGCCATAAGCTGAATTTCAACATGACGGGGGTTTTCGAGGTACTTCTCGATGTAGACTTCCGAGTTGCCAAACGCCGCGGCTGCCTCGTTTCGACAGTTTTGGTAGGACTTGTCGATGTCGGCGTCGTTGTGCACAATTTTCATGCCGCGCCCGCCACCCCCTCCGCTCGCTTTCAAAATGACAGGGTAGCCGATTTCACGCGCCATCTTCCGGGCCGTTTCCGCATCGGCAAGGGCTTCCTTGGAGCCCGGAAGAAAGGGCAGGCCCGCCAGGCGTGCCACATTGCGCGCCGACACCTTTTCGCCCAATTCCCGCATCTGCTCGGGGGTCGGACCGATGAATTCGATGCCACACTTTCTGCAAACCTCAGCAAAGTGAGCATTTTCAGAAAGGAAGCCGTAGCCAGGGTGAATGGCATCCGCACCGCTCACTTCCGCCGCAGCCATAATGGCCGGAATATTCAAGTACGAACGGCGGCTTTCGGCAGGGCCAATGCAAATGCTCTCGTCGGCAAGCTTCGCGTGCAAAGAATGCTCGTCGGCCTTCGAGTAAACGGCCACGGTACTAAGCCCGAGCTCCTTGCAGGCACGAATGATCCGAATGGCAATTTCGCCTCTATTGGCGATGAGGATCTTTTTCATCTTAGGGCGCCACGACAAAGAGAGGGGTTCCGAACTCAACCGATTTGCCGTTTTCAAGAAGAATGGCCACCACGGTGCCGTCGACCTCTGACTCAATTTCGTTCATGAGTTTCATGGCCTCGACGATACACAGCGTTTGGCCTTTCCGCACACGGGCACCCACTTCCACGAACGTGGGTGCGTCGGGAGACGGCGCTCGGTAGAACGTTCCGACAAACGGACTCGTCAGGGTTGTGCCCTCTGGAACTTTGGCCGGCGCCGGCACTGCTGCAGGAGGAGTCCCTGCGGTGTCGCTCTGAACCGCCGAGGACGGCGCTGCGTGCAAACCGAAGCCCTGAGCGTTGCTTCCCACCGCCGAGGCGCCGCCGCGGCCTCCGCCCGAAGACGCCACGCCTGGAGCCTGTGCGCCCCCCACTCCCCCAAAGAAAGCTTGCTGTCCGGCGTTGCGTGCGAGCGCAATTTTTTCGTTGGCGCCCTGCGCGTCCACGACGTCGACCCCATACTGGGCCATGAGCGCCATGAGACGCTCGACCTTCGCGATATCGATCATGTGTTCCCCTTCCCGGGAGGCGTTTACTTCTTGTTTACGCGGTCGGTGTACTCGTTTGAGCGCGTATCAATGCGAAGGACGTCGCCTTCATTGATGTGGAAAGGCACGGTCACAACCAGGCCCGTTTCCATCGTCGCTGGCTTCGAACCGCCTGTCGCGGTGTCACCGCGGATGCCTGGCTGGGTTTCTGTGACCTTCATTTCCACGAATGTATCGACTTCCACAGTCAGGGGTTTGCCCTGGTAGAAGAGGACCTGGATCACACTGTTTTCCAGAAGGTAATATTTATTGTCACCCACCTGCTCGTTGGTGAGTTGAATTTGCTCGTAGTTTGCGGTGTCCATGAAGTGAAAGCCGTCGGCGTCGCGGTACAGGAACTGCATGCGCCTGTCTTCCGTGTCAGGCTTGGCCACTTTGTCGCCGCTGCGGATGTTGTTCTCCACAATTTGGCCCGTGCGGAGGTTGCGCATTTTGGTGCGCGTAAAGGCAGCGCCCTTCCCCGGGTTCACGTGTTGGAAATCGACGATGATCCAAGGGTTGCCTTCCATCTCGATCTTCAGGCCGCGACGAAAATCGCGAGTTTCATACATGCTCATGGGGACTGTGCACTCCTGTTCCTCAAAAATCACCGAAACGAGACCTTGCCGCTTCCAGTGCCGGAATCGAACTCGCCTATCACGGCTGACTTTCTCCTGGCAAGACAGGAGGGTACTTTGCGGGTGCTCCCTGCCACGTGTAAAGTCCTTCGGCTGACCCCTGTCTGTTCTCGCCTGTTTTGGAGGAACTCCTGCCCATGAGACTCTGCACTCCCCCTCGTCTCCTGAAACGTGTCGCTCTTTGCATGGCCTTGGGCGGTGGCATCCTGTCCGCCTGTGGCGACACAGAAACCAAGCCTGCCGACGTCTCGGTTTTGAAGCTCAAGACGCCCCTTTCACTTTCCGCCACGCCCTTCACGTCCACCGTGGGGTTGTCGTGGTTTGCCAACAACAGCGAAAGCGACTTTTCTGGCTACAATATTTATGTGGCCGAAATCGACCCGGCGGCGAACCCACTGGTGAAAGAATTCGAGCTCGACTACAGCCCAGCCAAAGACACCTATTCGCCCATCACTTTCAAAGACGCGAAGGGCGAAGATGCGCCGCTTGTGCGTCAAAAGCTGTCGAAGTATTTCAACTGGGACGCCAACGCGAAGGTGAATAAGCCTGGAGACGGCGAAAATTTCGCCCCATTCGTGCGATGCAACGTTTCGAAAAATGACGCCGAAGGGCCCTGCGTCAGCGTGAAAACAACGCCCGCCGTGGAAGGCTACCGCGCCAACGGCGTGGTTCAATACGTCTTCGACGACAACGCGCTTTCGCCCACCAAAACCTACGCTGTTTTTGTTGCCGCTACGCGCGACGACGGTGAAGAATTGGCGTCTCCAACTTCCGAGGTGATTGTCGTTGGCCCCCACGTCGTTGCCACGCCTGCGGCCGCACCCGCCACATTCTTCGGCAACGTCACGAACACCGACACGACGCTCATTGCGGGCCTTTCGTTTGCCGGGGGCACATTGGCCAACGCCAGCGGAACGTTTCCATCCTCAAATGCATTTTGCATTCCGAAGGAAACAACGGCTGCTGCAAAAAGCGTCACTGTCTTCTTCCAACTTCTGAGCGGCAATCCCTACATCACGAGCGCCAACGGCGCGCGTATTTCTGATCTGGGTCCTGTCATCGACTTTGAAGGGAAGGTTGTGACGTCGAATTTGCTCGAAAGTGACCAGCGCGATGAAGAGCAGGTTTTACTGCCCTCAGCCGAGGCCGCAACACCCAGCACCACGAAGCCCGCCGCAAACGACATGGGTGTGCCCGGCGGCTACGCCCGGTGCGGACAGTCGCGCAAGCTTTTCCCAAACCATCTTTATGCGGTCGCGTTCCCTGAAGGCGAGGCCTGGCGCTACGCCGTCATTGAGTCGCCCGCGAAAGCGGACCTCGAAAAACCTGAGGCCTACCGCATTGTCATTGGCTCCCGCGCAGGCCAACGTCGGCTTTAATTTATTCGCAAAGAACAAAGAACGAGGAACCGATGACTTCACATTCAAAAAAAAGCCTGCAGCGATTTTTGCCCACGGCATTCAAAGCCCCACTCTTCACCGTGGCGGCCGTCGCCCTTCTTGCCGCCTGTGGCGGCGACAAAACGGTGGGTGACCCAGAAATTCTGTCGAAGGGTGAACTCAACCCACCCATGAACCTGCAAAGCATCACCGACGACAGCACCATGAGCCTCGAGTGGATCATTACCAACACGGAAGAAGACCTGGCAGGCTACAATGTGTACGTGGCAGAAAGCTCCATCGACGCTCTGTCTGCAACCCTCGCAGGCACGCCTCTGGCTGCTCTCGACCTTTCTTCCCAGCAAGTGCGACGCTGCAAAGACACGGCGAAGCTTTTCAAGGTGTTCGGATTTTCCGACACGGCCGACCAAGGCCTGAAAGACTGCGACGACTTCGGAACCGAAGACGACACACCCTTGGAGGCTGCCAGCGCCGCCTCGGGAGCGGCTCCCTCTGTGGGTTCACCTCTCGATGAACCCGCCGGCACCACTCCCACGCTGGTGAAGTGCGTTGATAGTAACAACAAAGATTTGGGCACCGCCGGAAAACTCTCGATTTCCATCGAAAAAGGTTTGGCTGCCATGGGCGAAACCTCCGGCGCACTCGAAGCGCGTGCGGGGCGCCTCATGCGCTGCATCGTGCCGAACGACTCCAAGCTTTCGGACGGCAAAAAAGGGTTCACCAACGGTAAAAAATACGTCGCCTTCGTGGTGGCCGTGGCCGGGGAAGAGGCCAACACCATTTCGTACACGAGCAATTTCGTGGAAGACATCCCCACCGCCTACACGAATTTAAAGCTTGAAGGTCTCGCCTCGGAAACGTACCAGCGCTTCGCCATCAACGTCACCACGGGCACCGCGGCAAAAGAAGGGGCTGCTGAAAGCTGCAACAAACCGTTGGTCGGCACTGCGAACTGCCGCTTGGGCCAAAGCCTGGGGATTGCCGCTGGAGCGGACGACGCGCCGACGTTCGCCTTCGTGGAAGACGCCCAAGCAAATTCCGAGCGGGTTTTCGTGACGGGCCAAAAAGACAAGGTGTTCCTTTTGCCCGCGCGGCCTCGCAACGACTTCGACGCCCCCAAGGGAGGCTCTTTCAGTGCGCGCCCAGGCATTCAAGAACCAGGCGACACCGTGCTGTCCGCAACTTCGGGCCTCTATGAAGACGACACGAATTTCGAGGTCCTTCCTGGCAACCTCTATTACGTCGCAGTTTCCGATGGCGCCGGAAAATACAACTACGGCAAGTTGTATGTGAAGGCCGTGTCCACGGCGACTGCGGCCACAGCTACCACGGTGGGCACGGGCGCAAAAACTGTGGAAGCCCTCTTCGCGCTTCAAAGCGCGAAAGACGAGCTGTTCGCAGAAACACCTTTCCTCGCCCGCCTGGGACGTCTGTTCCCTTAAAGTTGCCAAGGCTCGTGCATGCAGTGCCGCGCATTGACGGCGCGCATTTTTGCCGCTCTCTTCCGAGCCTCGGCGCCCAAATTCATGGGTGTCCTAGATTCCTTCAAGAATCCGGCGAGAGGTGCGCCACAGGCGCTCCTCAGCGAGGTGCGGAAAAAATTGACGAACCTCGTCCCCCGCAAAGGCCCCAGTGAGGTTATCCTTTGTCTGGCAACTCAAGCGAGTTAAAGTCATGCTGCACAGGAGTAACAATGCATTCAAGACGGGCGTTCAAGGACCTAAGCACCGCATTCTCTTTGGGGTTGATGGCCCTTGTGGCCCTCCAAACGACGTCCGGTTGCAAGGCTCGCAAGTTCAATTCTGACGTCAAGGCACGAAACTACACTCGTGAACAGGATAGGCGTGCCGCTGGTTCGGCGGTCATGGAACTCTACAAGAGCGATAACAGCGTTTGGGCATACAAGCCGAACCACGACCGATATGTAACAAAAATGCGAATTCAAGTGAGCCAATATCTTGACAACGTCAAAAAGATCGATCCCAAGCTCGCGGCAGTTGCCACAAAAATTGCCGACCCCCGCCAATGGGTGTTCACTCTCCAAAACCTTCCCGAAGGAAAGGCGACGGTTGAAAACCGAGAGGGCGAGAAAGTGCCTTTTCGAAAGCTCGAGGGCAAGGAAGCCGTTCTTGGTGCGACAACAACCGACTACTACCTCAACGAAGCCGTGGAAATTGACGATCCCAACGTCGCCAACACAAAGATTTGGGCCTCACTGAACAAACGTCAACGCACGTATGCAGATCTCATTGCCGACCCAAACAACGACCTTCGCGCCGAGTTCTACAACGATGCTGTAAAAGGAGGCCAAAACTCCCGTATGGCAAAAATGACGGGCTCTTTTGACGCCAACAAGGTCGACTTCATTTTCGACGAATTCAAGCTCAACTGGAAACGCAATGGTGAGTTTTTTCCTGAAGACTCCATTTTGCATCTTGGTGGAGGCGTCAAAGAGAATAAAAAAAGCATCGCCATCCTCTCCGATCTTAATGCCGAATGGAACAGCGCTGCCGGTCAAAAAAAATTCTCGGAATATCTCAGCTACGCAAGCAGAGAATACGGGGCCGAGGGCGCAGTGGACGCCAACGCTTTCAGTAAGCTAACCAGTGCAGTCACCGCAGGTGGGCTCATCAACACTGAAAGCGAAATGGTTGAGTCTTTCTTAGCGTCGCTTCGCGAGGAAGTGCGCAATGCCAAATCGAAAAATCAAAATGAAATTGTTTTTAATGACCTTCAATCCCACATATTTAATCAAAACGCCATGAATGCGTTCCTTAACGACAAAACAAAGCAACCGGCAGATCGCCTTGTGGTGCTCAACGCGGCGCTCGCACCCTATCACGCGTTCCTTTCCGCTCAGAGCCTGAAAAAGACACTCACATTGGAGGCAGCCCGTTCCATCCTCGATGCCGGCAACCCCCAGAAAGCCGCCCTGGAAGTCCTCACTCCGGGCATCATGGGCTTGGGTGCTAATTTCAAGGATTCACTCGGGGCACTCTATATAACAGCTCGCGTGCAAAGATCCTTGTTAGAAAATCTCGGCTACGATTCCTTCGACCTAATTTACCGACAGTTCTATAGCAGACGAGCGCTCACCGTGCAGTTTGGCAAGCAAGCCATCGAGACAACGTTCGATTCACAAATTCGGTACTTTGTAGAGGACGGTGCGCAGCCGGATGGAATGCCAAATTTCATAGAGATTCCTGGAATAGGATACGTCGACGATGTTGTTGTAGAGATGAAGTTTCCAAGTACCATGGGCAATGCCGGCTACAAGGCGACTCTCGACGAAAACCAACGCAATGTCCTGCAAGCAATAGACGATCAGAAGAACGTGTATCAAGCCATCAGCCCCGGCAACCTAGGGAAAAAAGGATTTGGTTTCGATACTCTTGGTGTGGTGAGTAGCCTGAAAAAAGAGACAATCGACCCACAGTACGAAGAATACTTCAAGAATATTCCCAAAGATGCCAAGAAGGAATTAAACAAGAAGGGAGTTGGTAAGTTCATCTTCCAATTCGGCAATCGTGAGTGGCTTGTGGGCATCCTTACGCAAGCACTGTAGCTTTGCTGGTCCTTCAAATCGTCACGCAGGATCTCCTCAACAGGTGTCTCAAGTCTCATTGGCACAGCGGGCAGACTGTTCAAAGTTTGCGGTCCCATCGACCAACGAATGGTCGATGGGACTCTTTTTTTATGCACAAAAGTCTTTTCCAAAGCGAATTTCTTTTAACTTGACATTTTTAAAGTGCGGTTCCCTCTTGGAGTTTTTAGACGCTCCTTTTGTCAAGAAAAATTTCACTTTTGACTGAAATTTTTGAAGAGAGATGGGCCTCTCTTTAGCTTAGGTTTGGCGCAGGACTTGCGAAGCCATCGGGTGTCGCACTGTCTGCGACGGATCCATTTTAGAGGAGATCCCCCCATGACGTTTTTCTTGTACACTCTGCAACCGCTTTTCCTGAGTCGCCCACTCATGCCCTCACTTGCTGTGGCAGCCGCTTCGGTGGGGCTGGCGTCCTTCGCCCTTCAAGGGTGCGGCCCAAAAACCACAGAATCGGAAGCGAACATTGTGGGAGGTCAGGTTGTAACAGTCTTTAACGCGCAGGGTCCAGAGTATGCCTCGACGGTGGCCATCACATCGGACTCCAGCGTGGCTTGGGGCAAGTCGTATTGCTCGGGCACACTTGTCGACGCGCAAAGGAAACTTGTTGTCACAGCGGCGCACTGCTTTGAAGACGTCGCACCCGGACGCCACTTTATTTACTTTGGAACGTCTGTGTTGGGCGTGCGCCGTGGCACTCTTCGGCGTGCCACCGCCGTTGTGGTGCATCCGAGCTACGACCACGCACTGACGGTGCAAAGGGCCCGCTATGCCAGACCTTCGCACGACATCGCCGTGCTGAAGTTTGAAGGCTCTGTGCCGGCAGGCTTCGCAGAAACAAAGCTTGCCGCCGCATCCGACACCTTGCCGGCCGACCTCCTCCTTGCGGGGTTTGGCACCACGGGCGCCTTGCGCACCGACTCTAAAACGGGTCGCCCTTTGCTCGACACTTACGGCATGCCTTTAACCCAGTCTGACACGGGCACATTGCGTCGCGTGGAAGTCGGCTTCGCGGGGTTGTTTGCTCCAGGCAAGGTGTTTGATGTCGCCGGAAAGAGAGGCAAGCCCGAAGGCGCCTGTCCGGGAGACTCCGGTGGTCCTGCCTACGCCAAAGCCCGCTTGGCATCGGGAACTCAAGAATGGCGGGTGTTTGGTGTCCTTTCCACAGGGCTCGTGGGGGGTGCCGACTCCAACGGCGACGGCAAAATGGATGTGGGCTGCGTGGGCAAGAACACCTACACCGACGTGCGTGCCTACCGCGACTTCCTTGTGATGGCCACCCGCCGGCTGAGTCCGTAAGGAGAAGCCTGAGAGAGCGCGCGTGGCGGAGGCATCGCGCCTTCCCCACCTTGCCAGAGCGGGGTGGCGTTCGTTAACCTCACCACGCCACGCACGCCCTCATTTTTTTCTTCACGGGAGTTCGCAAGACACCATGTCAGCACCCAACCCAGGCGCCCTGCCTTTGCACCCCACGCCCGTGAAACTTCAGTGCACCTTCACGCGGACTCTTCGCCCCTTGGAAACCCTGCGAGCAGGCGAAGTGGGCCTGTATGCGTGCGGGCCCACCGTTTACGACTATGCGCACATCGGCAATTTACGCACCTACCTGTGCGAAGATTTCTTGCGCCGTACGCTTGAATTTGTCGGTCTTCGGGTCAACCACGTCATGAACATCACCGACGTTGGGCATCTTGTCACCGATGCCGACGATGGCGAAGACAAAATGGAAAAAGGCGCAAGGAAGGCAGGCAAGTCGATTTGGGAAATTGCGGAGCACTACACCCAAGCCTTTTTGGTCGACCTGTCTCGCTTGAACATTCTCACGCCAGCGCACATGCCGAAAGCAACCGATTACATTGCCGAGCAAATAGACACCGTGCGGGCCATTGAAGAAAAAGGTCTCGCCTATGTGACGTCGGACGGTGTTTACTTCGACACCTCGAAACAAGACAGCTACGGGACGCTTGCACGCCTCGACTTGAAAGGCCTTCAAGGAGGCGCCCGTGTCGAGCTGGGTGAGAAACGCAGCAAGTCCGACTTCGCGCTGTGGAAATTTTCTCCCCCCGGAACCACACGGGCCATGGAGTGGGAAAGCCCCTGGGGCAAAGGCTTTCCGGGGTGGCACGTGGAGTGCACCGCCATGAGTGTGAAGTTGCTGGGGCCTTCGTTCGACATCCATTGTGGAGGGGAAGATCACATCCCTGTTCATCACACGAATGAAATTGCACAGTGCGAGGCCGCCCACGGCACACGCGAAGCCAATTTCTGGCTCCACGTGAAATTCCTGACCTTGGGCGGCGACAAAATGAGCAAGAGCGCAGGCACGTTCCTCCGCCTTGACGACATGCTTTCACAAGGGGTGAGCCCCATGGCCTACCGCTACCTGTGCTTGGGGGCTCACTACCGCGCAGGCATGGAATTCACCTGGGAGCATTTAAAGTCGGCGCAAACGACTTTGGAACGCCTTTATCAGCACATCGAGCGTCTTCCTCAGGGAGGGCATGTGTCTGAATCTCACCTTGCCGAATTCCGCGCAGGCTTATGCAACGACGTGGGAACACCCCAGGGGCTTTCCGTGCTCTGGACCATGCTCAAAGACGACTCTGTGGCGGATGCCGACAAACGCGCGACGGCTCTGGCCTTCGATGCCGTGTTGGGGCTTCACCTCGATGCGCCCGAAAAAGGCCGTGTGGCAGTGGCAGCCCCAAGCGAGGTTCAGACGTGGGCAGAGCAGCGCCAACAGGCGCGTGTAGAAAAGCGCTGGGCCGATGCCGACACCCTGAAAAAACAGATTCTTGAAGCAGGGTTCGACGTGCTCGATAGGAGCCATGGCTTTGAGCTGAAGAGAAAGGGCTAGCAAACCGACCGAGGAAAAGTCACGGCCTCGGAGGTTCACTTTGCGACGATCACTTCGCTTCGAACGATCCTGCTGCCAGGAACTGTTCCAGAGTTGTTTCTGCAGGCACGCCCTCCTCCGCTCGCGCCCCACCACATGCCGCACCAAGGTTTTCATAAGTGCAATCGCTGTAAACAACGACGACTTCATTCTTTATGCAGTACATGCCCGGGGCAACTTGGCATGCGGCTTGGGCCACGGAAGAGCCCAGAAAAGCGGCGCCCATGGCTGACAACACGGCGAACGAACGCAAAGAATTCAGAGCGTGGGTCATGTCTCTTCCTCCAAAAAAAACGACATGGGGGGGGTGGGTCGCGCCGTTGACGAAACGAAACTTCAAGGCCAAACACCACACCCTTGCAAATAAAGCGGAAGTCCAAATGTGTCAATCTCGCGACTTTGAGCAACTCAGGGAATAACCCCCTGAAACCTGAGTTTATGCTTGCGGCCGCGCAACCGAAAAGGCACGACAAGGCTCACATCCCGTGACAAGGAGCCTTCACATGAACGTCCCCTCTGCCCGACTCCCTTTTTTCCCCCGTTCCTCGCTCAGACGCGCCTTTGGGCTCTCCCTCGGACTTGCCCTTGCCAGTGCCCTGCCTTTTGCTGCACATGCATTCCCTGCTTACATGCAGGATTTTTCCGACCACTACGCCTTCAATGGCATCAACGTCGACTCCCTTTTGGCCAAGGAATCGTGCGGCACCTGCCACGTGCGTGCTCGCGGCGGCGGCGCGCGCAATGCCTACGGCATTGACTTCGACAAAATTGCGCAAGGCCAAGACAAAGGCTTTGCAGGGCTCGAGTTTCTCGACTCCGACGCCGACGGTTTCTTGAATTTGGAAGAGATCTTCGCGCAAATCTCGCCTGCAAAAGACGACCTGAAGCCCGCCGGCCGCATCGCACTGGCCCTCGACACTTCGGAAACTCTTTCCCTCGCTGTGCCTGCAGCCTGTGCCAAACTCACTCTCAAGGCCTTCGGCTTTCAGTTTGAAAGCGGCGCAGACACTGTCCTCGAGAATGTCGACAGCGCAGCAAGCCTGACGTTGAAGGGCGCGGCGGGAACCGTTCTTGCGCGCTGCGATGCTGAAGGGTTCGTTGGCTCACTGACGAAGTAACAATTCCTAAAGGAACAAGTTAGCTCAGAGCCGTTTGGGCTGGCACTTGGTTTTTTTGGCGACGTCGCCGAAAGACGTCGAGTCCGTGCTCCACCCAAACGTAGATGCTTGGAATCAGCACGAGCGAAAGAACGGTGGAGCTCACCACGCCTCCCACGGTCGCGAGCCCGAGCGACTGACGCGTGGCACCCCCAACGCCAAGCCCTGTGGCGATGGGAAGCATGCCCACAATCATGGCCAAAGACGTCATGAGAATGGGCCGAAGCCGTTTGGGTGCCGTGCGTTCCATGGCCTCTTCCGGGGTCAGGGTCGGCATCTGGCGGCGGGTTTCCAGAGCCATGTCGACAATGAGAATGCCGTTTTTCGCCACGATTCCCGAAAGGAGCACAAGGCCAATGCCCCCATAGAGGTCGAGCGGAACGTTGAAAGCCCAAAGTGTGAGAAGGGCTCCGCTGCCGGCCAGGGGGATGGCCATCATGACCGTAAAAGGGTGTGCCAGGTCTTCGAAGAGCGACGCAAGCACCATGTAAACAAACACGGCCCCCAGCAGGAGCGCCAACACGAGCTCTCCAAAAAAGGCGTTCATCTGCTCGCCTTGCCCCGTCACTTTCCAGGTGGCCCCTTCGGGCAAGGCGACATCTTGCAAGCGCGTTTGCAACTCGGGCACGACCTCACCCAAAGCAGCACCCGGCGCAAGCCCCGAAAACACCCTCAACGTTCTGCGCCGATTCTCGCGAGAAATGAGCGTGGGGCCCGAAGCACTTTCAATGCTTGCCACCGAAGCGAGAGGAATGCCGTCGACCCCCGAGGCAGTCGCACGCGTGGCCGACCCTTGGGCCCCCTGTCCGTAAAGGGAATAACGCAACAAGTCCGCAGGTCCGAGTTTCGAGCCTCCCTCAAGCGACACGACAACAGGAACTTGGGTTTCGCCTTCCTTTAGGTACAGGGCGGTTTCGCCTTGAACCCACACGCGCAGATTTTCCGTGACCAGGCGGGGGGTGATGCCAAGGAGCCCTGCGCGGGCCTCGTCCACGCGGACGCGAAATTCCGAAAGGCCTTCTTCCGCCAAACTCGAAACATCCGCGAGGCCAGGCGTTCCCTCCATCACACGCTGCACGTCACGCGCGAGTGTGGAGAGATTTTCCAAATTGTCGCCCGAAATGTTCACAACCACAGGAGCAAAGCGCCCCCCACCGCCGGCCAAGGGGTCGGAGGTTTCCTGAATGCGCACCGAGTACCCCGGAAAGCCCGACAACGCGGCACGTGCCTTTTGTCTGACATCCGACAGAGCTTGCTGCGATTTCGACAAGGAGGGCTTCGCGCGGGCCGACACGTTCACAAAGGCATTGCCTGCGAATCCCGTTCCCCCAGAAAGCGAAAAACTTTCGAGAACGTCGGCAGCCTTCAACTTTTCTTCCACCGCAGGCAAAAGCTTGGCCACCGTTTCGGGGGGCACCGACAAAGGCCCCGAGAGGCTCACACGAAACTCGAGCCCAAGCTGAGTGGGAAGAAAGCCTTTTCGCACAAGGAACAAACCTCCCGCCACGAGGCCGATGCTGACCGTCAGCAAGGCCACTTGCAAGAGGTGAAGCCGGAGGATGCGCCTGACAAAACGCCCATACACTTTCTCGAGGGCATGGAAAGCGTGTTCGAAATTTGCGAGGAGCGCCCCGAACCCTCGTCCCAAAGGTCCAAGCCGCGCCCACTCCTGCGCGGGAGAAGGGACGTTTGCGAAGTGAGCCGACAGCAGGGGTGCCATGGTGAGCGCGTCCCATGAAGAAACAAGCACCGCAAACGCCACGGTCAAAGCGAAGGGCTTGAAGAACTGTCCGGTGACGCTCTGCAGACCTGCCACAGGAACAAACACGGCCACAAGGGTGAGGGTCGTCGCAATAACCGCCAAGGCCACTTCCTTGGTGCCGTCAGACGCCGCACGCTTGGCGTCTTTTCCGAGCTCCGACATGTGCCGAAAGATGTTCTCACGCACCACAATGGCGTCGTCCACAATAATGCCAATGGCGAGCGTCAGACCAAGCAGAGTCATGGTGTTGATGGTGAAGCCCGCAACCTTCATGGCCAGAAACGTGGTGAGCACACTCGAGGGAAGCGAAATCGCCGTTGTTATTGTGGAGCGTGGGCTTTGCAAGAAAATAAGAACCACGACGACGGTGAGCACAGCAGCAATAAGAAGGGTTTCGACCACGTCGAGGACGTTGATGCGAATAATCCCTGAGGCGTCGCTTGTCACTACGAGCGAAACATCGGCGGGCAATCGGCTTTCAATTTCCACGAGCGCTTCTTGAACGCGGCTTGCGACAGTGAGCGTGTTTTGGCCGCTCTGGCGCGTGACCTCAATTCCCACCGACGGCACCGCCTTCGCGTCCGCACCGCCTCCAAAAAAGCGGTTCACGCGGGAAGGACGATTAAAGCCTTCCGTCACACGCGCCACTTCGCCCAGGCGCACGGGTTGCCCTTCCACGGTGCGCGACACAACAATGTCTTCAAGTTCCGCCGAACGCGCGGCCGAGGGTTGCATGCGCAACAGCCACACGCGCTCAGAGCCTTCAAGCTTTCCTGCCGGGTCTTGAGAAACAGCACCGGAAAGGCGCGAGGTCACGTCGGTGGCATTCAAACGAAACGCCGCCAAGCGTTCCGGCAAAAGCTCAACCCGAACCTCGCGGGTGCGTTCACCCGAAAGCGAAACTTCACCCACCCCTTCGAGTTGGCGAATTTGTTTCGCCACAATATTCTCGGCGATGTCCGACAGTTCACTGACTGAGCGAGGCCCCGACACAACGAGTTCGACGATGGGCGTTTCATCGATGTTCTGCCTGGAAACCGTGGGTTCGCGGATGTCTTCAGGCAATGAGCGCCTGGCCTCCGCCACCTTCGCACGCACCTGATTTTCTTCTTGGCGCACGTCGCGCCCCGCCTCGAACTCCAGCGACACGAATCCTGTGCCTTCACGGCTCGCTGAGCTGAGAGTCTTCACGCCCCCTACGGTGGACAGAACATCTTCGAGCGGCTTGACAACGAGCTCTTCCACCTCTTCCGGAGACGCACCCGGAAATTGCACGCGCACCGTGAGCACCGGAGGAGACACGTCAGGATAAAGGTCAACAGGCAGGGTGCGCACAGCGAGCAAACCAAGGACGACGAAAAAAACCGTGACCATGCAGATGAAAATAGGCCGCCGAATGGAAAGATCGATAAGATTCATTTGGCCACCCGCACGCTACCACCATCGGAAAGGCGGCCCGTGCCCGAGACCACCACACGCGACCCGTCGGCTGGGAGCTCTTCTCCTTCTGTCTTTAAGAGCTCCACAACGTCGGGAGTGCGCGCCACGAAGGTCACCTTTTTCCGACGCGTTTTCATGTCGTCACCCTCACCTTCGACAAGATAAAGGAACGCGCCATCGCTCGTCAGAAGGAGGGCGCGCGCAGGCACGAGCAAACGAGCTTTGGGTGCGAGCTCGAATCTTGCCGTAGCACCAAATCCCGCCTTCCAAGCGCCGTCTTCGTTGGGAACGTCGACTTCCACAAGCCCCTTGCCCGCTGCTGCTTGAACGGCGCGAGCCACGTTCACAACCCGCGCAGGCTTGGTGACGCCCCCAACCACAAGGGAAGCCTTTGTCTTTGTCGTGACGTCCTGCCACTCCAGGGCCGGCAACCACACACGCGCTCGCAACGAGGCATCATCGACAACCAAAAGTGCTCTGTCGCCCGACTGCAATTGATCGCCCACCGCCACATACCACTGAGCCACAAAGCCCGAGATAGGAGAGGTCACAGGCACGGGAAGAAAGCTCTCTCCAGGCTCCGACCGATCGATTTGAAAAAGCGTCGCACCGCGGGCC
Source organism: Silvanigrellales bacterium (assembly GCA_020247005.1). GTDB lineage: Bacteria > Bdellovibrionota_B > Oligoflexia > Silvanigrellales > Silvanigrellaceae > JADCJN01. The sequence continues at coordinate 3,397 of JADCJN010000254.1, read as the reverse complement.
ACTTTGGTGCCCGTTTCTTTCAGAATGTTGTTCACCCGCCCGGCGAGCCGCGGATACACTTCCACTTGCTTTCGGCCTTCCAAAACCACGGGAAGGTCGACGACCGTCGCACTTTCGGCGCGGCGCAGTTCCACAACCTCCACAACGGGCGCCGCCGCACCTCGGCCCCCTCGTCCCCCCCCGCGGCCTTCACGCACCTCTTCCTTTTTTTTCGGACAGCCCCAAACCACAGATGCTGCCAAGAGCGCGAGAAGGAGCGAAGCCCCTCGGACGGGAGTGGAGTCGAACATGGGTCCCTCTTTCGTTCAAAGGCAGCGAGTGGGCGTTTGTTGTGAGTTAGGGCGCGAGAAGCGCTTGCACCAAAGAAAAATCTCCACGCGCTTGCGCGAGTGTCAGGACAGTGGACGCAAGCGTGGCTTGAAGCCGCTGTGTTTCCGTCGCATTCGATAGAAGCTCGTCTTCGAGTGAAGACAATTCGACGCTCGTGGCGCGCCCTGCAGCATAACGCTGCCTCGTGAGGCCTCGCAGTTTGTCGAGCGTGGCGCGTTGACGCTCCAAGAGTTCGAGGTTCGCCAGAAGAGCGTTTGTGGCAGGTTCCGCCCGTGCCGCCCGCGTCAGGGCCGTCTGGCGGCTTTCTTCGCCCTCGAGGTCAAGAGCCTGCGCTTGCCTGGCGAGTTTTTCGCGTTCCAAATCGGAGACGGCATTCCAAGGGATGTCCCAGGCAAAGGTGACTTGACCAAAAACACTGCTCCGAAGGGGAAACAACTCTCCGGGCAACTGCGCGCCGAGCTCCGCGGAAAGCCTGGGTTTGCTTTCCGATTCCACAGCGGCCAGCTGCTGTTGAACCACACCCCGCTCGGCCTCCAGACGCTGAAGTTCGAGCGTTGTCGCGGGAGGAAGCTGACTTGGCGCCGCTTTCGTCAGAAGCGCTCTCCAACCCGCTGTGTCGCGACGCAAAGGAGCCGGGCCAACGAAACTGGACGCCTGCCCTGAAACAGGCAGGCCCATTTCTGCCAGAAGCGAAATGGTGGCACGGCGCAAGGACTGGCGCGCACGCTCCAGGGGAAGTGCCACACGGAGGGCATCGGCTTCCGCCCGGGTGCGATCGGCCTCGGAGCGCAGACCTTTCCGGTACTCGGCGTCCAATGTGCCTTTCTTTTGTTCCGCATTTTGCGCCTGGGCTTCGAGGGCCTCCACTTCGAGTGCCGCTGTGCGCACATCGAGGAGCAAGGAAGCCGCTTTCCATTTCAACGCTTCCTCTTCAAGGAGTCGGTTAAAGGGCGCAAGTTTTTGGCGCGCGTCCAGAATCCGCTTCTTGGCTTCTGTGCGGCCGAAGTCATGGAGTGGTTTTGAGGCTGTGAAGGCATGCGATTGGTAAACTTCCGGCTCGCGCGGAACAAGGACAACCTTGGAGTCGTCCTTTGCCGCGGGTCCTGTTTCCTTGGGAACGAGCCGAGCTCCCAGTCCGCTGCGCAATGAAAACGTCGCGTCGTTTTCGACGTCCAGCAGGGCTCTCTCGACGTCCAGGGTCTCGGTGGCGAGGGTTTCGCGCCGAGTTCCAAACGTTCTTTTTCGCAACGCATCCACCACGGCGTCGAGGTCAAGGGGTGCCGGAGACACCCTCTGCGCGAAGGCCTTGCCCAGGTTCCTGACCTGGCCTCCCCAGTCGAAGTCAACACAGCAGTTCATGAGGATGCACGCGCTCATGACGAGGCTTACAAGCACACCTGGCATCAGCCTGCACATCAGCCTGGACATCAGCATACGCATGAGTCTTCCTTTCGTAAGGACCTCGATGTTACCCACTGCCGCGCTGTGAGCATTCCATGCGACAAATTTTTCTCATGAATGCAGCCCCCCCACTCCCTGCCCCCGCCTTGCAGCATCTCACGAGGTCCACCGTCTCTTGGAGCAACAGAGGCCCCGACGCCTCTCCTCCCCTTTGCCCCAGGAGCCCCCTCCTCATGACCCCGCTCGAATTCCAAACCCTCTACGAGAAAACATTTGGACTTGTGTCTCACAGCTTGAACACCTTTCGCCTTTCGCATGAAGAACGGGAGGACGTTGTTCAGGGCACCTACTTGGCCTTTTGGCTTTATGTTCAAACGGAATCCGTGCAAAAGCCTGCGGGCTTTCTTGTGGCATCGGCCAGGAACCGAGCACTCACGCTTTTGCGCAAGCGCAAGGTGCACGCGACACACTCGATAGACTTTCATGGCGAGCTCTGTGCGAGTTTAATTCCGTCCGCCAATGGCGAGGCGGCAAAGGAGGCTGAACAACGCGAAAAGCGCATTGACATCGTGCGCCAGGCACTCACCGAGCACCGCGCCTCAACAAACGACGACACTCTTTGGCAACGGTACGCTCAAGGCCGGAAACTCACAGACATTGCCGCGGCCAGGGGCGAACCCTTGGGCACAGTGTGCGCCCGCGTCAACGTTTCGAGGCTCCCCAAGCGCCTTGTGGAATCGGTTCGCACAAGCATTCTCCCCCTTCGCGAAGTCCACCTCTGACCATGAAAAAAAGAAACAAGGAAAAACCAATGAATGACGAAAGCGGCAATTGCGGCACCACCAAACATGGCCACACCCTCTCTCCCACGGAGGGCAAAGAAGAGCCAGGTCTTCCCCTCGACACCTGCGCCACTTCCCTGCTGGAGGCCTTCCAAAAATCATTGCCTTCAGAAGAAGACGAAGCTTTGAAAGCCCGCGTCTGGGCACGCCTGCAAAAAAGCATTTTTAAAGAGTTCAACTAGCCCTGGTTCGGCGGCGCAACGAAACAGCGAGGACCTTTCTTGTTTCACCGGGACTCGTGAGTAAAAGTCATATTCAGACATTTTTCATTCGGAGTTCGACCCGGAATTTGCGTCCGTATCGGAAGATCGAGTCACTGGGTTCCGGGGTTCGATCACGACGAATGGACTTTCACTTGAGGTCGTCGATGATGGATTTGATGATCCAGTTGAATTTGCGGCATCTGAAGCACTTCGAGTTTCATTTTTTGAAGAATTGGGTCGTGGTATATGTTGAATGAACGTTTTGTCTTTCAGGTACTGAGTAAATGAAACGCATCTTGTGTTGTGTTGCCACTCCCGAGCCACACCTTCTTTATTGGAGAGTGCAAACTCATCTTTTTTGAGAATTCCAGAGGGCGGGGTAGTGGAATCTGCATTCCACCTATCCATAGAAAAACTAAAAACCTCGCCATTTGCAGCAATATTTGGTTGTTCAACTTTGTTTGCATGGGTGTACGTCCCCGACAAAGGGGCAGTGACTGAAAGATAGTGCAACCTCGCGTCTGTAATTTCTCTGCTCCTCTGCTGTCGATCAGTTGAAGGTTACGTAACGCTTTGAGCTGCCCCAGTCGTCGCCGCGTTCCATGAGGACGAACGACATGA
>JADCJN010000253.1 GCA_020247005.1 Silvanigrellales bacterium | reverse complement strand
TTCTTCCTTTATCCAAGCAGCAACTTTTGTTCTTGAATACAAACCTTCACGCTCGCGTTTCACTCGGCTGCAGAACTTTTCGAACTCTTTTTCCATGGCAAGGCCTCCTCACCAGAAAGTCGCTCACATTCTGCCTCGTTCTCCAACCAGAAAACTGGGAGCTCACCACGACGCTTGAAGCCATCGATCATGAAAAACAAAGGAATGCGGATTCTGGTGAACGGAAGCCGCAAGGTGGACGTTCGCATCAAGCTCTCCGCCTTACAACACAACGTAGGGCCGCTTTTTATAAAAAAAAACATGCCACCGCAGAGAAGCCGAGGTGATTTGTTTCTCTTTCTCCCGCAGTCCATAATTTGAACCACGCGCACAGCATCGCCCCTTGAGACCAATTCAGCGAGCCACTGGTCAATAGTCGTGCCCAAAGGAACTGACCCACTAGCCAGGCACAAGGGTTCTCCCCTGGCTTATTTGGGCTCTGCCCGTGCTCTTTTAGTTCCAGCCCTTGAGCTTGTAACCCAGCATCCCAATGTATTCGTTCAAAACCGCAACAGTCTGTGCTCCGGCGTGGAACGACGCAAGCCCTTGGGTGCGCAGCTCGGGCGAAGGCGCTGCCACTGGGCACACATCGAAGCCTTGTCGCTCGAAGGTGGCAAGACTGCGGGGAAGGTGCACTGCGCTGGTGACGAGCACAATTTGCTCGGAACTCTTCTTGGCAAGAAGGGCCTTTGTATACGCTGCATTCTGGTAAGTGTTCCGGCTCTTGTCTTCGAGCAGGAACGTGTGGGTTCGGCCTGTCTCGCCAATTTCGAGAAACAAGGCACGTTTCATCACCTGCGCTTCGCTCACACCGAGGGTGTTGTCGAAGCCTCCCGAAAGAACCACAGTGAGGATACGCTCTTCCTGAGTGGCCAACTTCACGATTTTCGCGGCCTCCACGACACGCATTTGCGTCGACGTGGTGAGCACCTCCGGAGAGTGAATGCCTCCTCCAAGAACCACGACTGTCGACGCTTTGTGAACGCAGCCCGCACTTTCAGAGGCTTTTGTGAGCGCCGTCGCCTTGGCCACCAAGCGACTCGACAAGAGGACCGGCGTCACACGCAGACAGAAGGCCACGAGCAAAAGAAACACGACAGTACCTGAAACACGCAACCAGACGACGTGCGCGCGCCAAGTGGCGGCAAGAAAGAGAAAATAAAGGAAGGCAAAACCCACGACATCGAAGGCAACCTGCTTTGCGATGCGGGCAAGTTCGACATTCCAAGGAGCGACGTTCATGTCAGGGAGCCTCGCGGAGACGTAGCAATCCGTGTTTCATCTGTCTGCAAGGTAACCACGAGGAGGGTTTTGTCGTCTACGTCGCCCTCGGGCAAATCGTATTCACCCGCCGAGAATCCCGTCGATGCCCCCGCGGACACTCGAAGAGAAGAGCTGCTCTTTGTGGCCCGCTCGGTGTGCAGTGCGGCACGCAGCGCCTTCGCCAGAGCGAGGGCCACTGGCCGCCGGCCCAACTGACTCTCGCGGGCCAAACGATGCGACCACGACGACACACCAGCCTCCGAAAGGCAAAATCCATCGCTAAAAGCGCATAGGGTGAAGCTGCTTCCGGGAGGAAGGGAACGCAACGCTACGGGGAAGTCGCCTGGTGCCGTGTAGCGCCCGCGCGCCGCGCCAAGCCCTCCCGAGCGGGTCTGCAAGGTCAGCACGTTGCTACTTTGGAGGTCTTGCAACAAGAGTCCTGGGTGTGCACAGGTGAGGTAGGCGAGACGGCCTTGCGAAGGAGTCACCAAAAAGAAACATGCTGTGGCCGTTTCTTCGCTCGAGAGCGATGACAACGCTCGGTGCATTCGGAGCGCAGCCTCTCCTAAAAGCGAAATTTCTAGGTTCTCTGAGTGTTCCGAAAATTCTGAGTCCTTTTCATATAGAGGACGTGTTTCGTTGGCCACACGCGACCACCACTCGCGCCATTGCGAGCACAGCGCGCTTGCGGCAAGCGAAGGCCCGATGCCATGACCGGTGAGGTCGACAACGCAGCCCACCACATGACGCTGGCCTTCGGGGGTCACAACTTCTCGGACGTCGAACCAGTCACCTCCGAGGGCGTAAGCAGGGCGATAAAGAGCCCTCCACCCTCCCCCCCTCGGCCAGGCTCCGCGAAGAGGAGGGAGCATACGTCCGTGGATGTTTTCGGCAATGCGCAAAGCGTCATCGAGACGCGTTTTTTCTTCGATTTCGCGCGAAACTTCAGCAATGCGCCGCGACGTTGAGCCCACCTCGAACAACGCCGTGACAAGGAGAAACGGAAACAAGGCCATGTGGCGCCAGTCCAAAGGATTCTTGAAGCCCTGCCCCGTGAACGCGCGCAGTTCCGAAAAATTGATGGCCGCGGTCAGCGCGAGTCCTATGCCCAAAATGAGCGGAGGAACAACGGTGGAAAAAAACCCTCCGCCGCGAAGAACCCTTTGTGCAGAACCTCCAGGCTTGCGTTGTTCCAATGCACGCGAGCCTGTCCTGTCTCCCCGGCGCTCAACCCAGTGCACGACACCACGCATCATCAAACGTGCGAAAAGGACTCCCACACCCAAGAGGCCCGAAAGACCATCTGACCACAAATCGCTTGTCATGACGAAGTCAGAATTTTTCTGGCCCACAAAAACAAACCCTGCCAGCCAGGCGAGGCCAAAGGGGATGTCGTACTTTGCTCTAAACCCGTGCATTCCGCTCATGGAACGCGCGAAAAGCAAAAGAAGGGGAACACAGAGTCCACATGCGGCGTAAAGAAACAGTCCTTCGGGCCCGAAAACATCGAGTGTTCCGTCGGCCACCTGCATGTTGAGCCAGGTGCGCGCAGCGCGCGCAACCGCGTAGAGGCACGCGTAACCAAACACCGCGGAGTGGTCGAGTACCAACGCCGTGGCAGCCAAAAGAAGAGGAAACCCGAGTTCCAACTGCCAAGAAAGCCGTGACGCAAAGGTGAGCTTCAGGGGAAGCGATGTGAGGGCATCCACCGACGGCAAGTCGACCAGCACCGCCGGCACGTCGGCGGGGCCAAACCAACCGAGTCCAAGAAAGTCAAACCTCAACCGAAGCTCACCGTCGGCCAGGGCACGGGCGGTGGAAAAAGGAAACACGGCGTTCTGCCCCACCCCCCGGGCGATGGCGTCTGTGCCATGAAATCGTGCGCCTCCGGTGTCGTCCTGCACGCTCCGCACCAAGACGAGCGCCGCCTGGGTGCGTGCTGCCAGAAACTGACGCAGAGACTCGTCCAAGGGAAAGGTGACAAGAGCTCTGTTCGGGCGAGGCTTTCCGAGTTTCGCAATGGCGGCCTCCAAACTCGAAGCGGCCGGAAAGGCGAACGTCCCTTCTCCCCGTGTTTCACACGTTTCCACCCCACCGGTTGCTCCCGTTGAGCTCAGGCAGCGCTGGAAAACAATGCGAGCCTCGCCCAAACGCACAGCGCGGCCTTGGCCAAGAAGAGCCTCGAGCGAGCGGTTTGCGTCCAGTTCACTCGCCTGCTTGCGCAGCGACGACAGGAACAGAAACGCCGCGAGAAGCGCTGCCGCCGCCAGTCCGAGACGCCGGAAGCGCCTCATGGCGTGAGCGGATGATTGTGCGGGCGCGCCCCGGGATGCTAGCATCTCAGACCACGTTCCAACACACGCCACATCACTTCCGTCGGGGGACAGGAACGCTTGAAGCTCAAATCCATCTCCATCCATGGATTCAAAAGTTTCGCCGACCGCGTCCACATTCAATACCACGACGGCATCACCGGCGTGATAGGCCCGAACGGTTCCGGCAAGTCAAACGTCATTGACGCTGTTCGCTGGGTTATGGGCGAGCAAACCGCGAAAAGTCTGCGTGCAGACGACCCAACCGACATCATTTTCGCGGGTTCGCAGAACCGCAAACCGCTCTCGATGGCCGAAGTGCAGCTCACTTTCACCAACGACGGCAAACGTTGCCCACCGGAATTCCTTCACTTGCCAGAGGTAAGCATCGGACGTCGCATCTTCCGAAGCGGCGACCGCGAGTACTTCATGAACGGCGAGCCTTGCCGACTCAAAGACATCGTCGATTTCCTGTTGTCTATCGGCCTGGGCTCGAAGAGCTATTCCATTATTCAACAGGAAAAACGCGACCGCATCATTCAAGCCGACGCGCAGGGAATGCGCGAAATATTGGAAGAAACAGCGGGCATCAGCATCTTCAAAACACGACGCAAGGAAGCGGAAAAGCGGCTGGAAAGCACGGAAACAAACCTCCGCACCCTTGGCGACGTGGAACACGAACTCGTTAAGCAGTCGACTGCGCTTCGGGAGCAAGTGGAAAAAGCGACCCAGAAAGCCGAACTCGTTCAAGAGCTGCGTGAAAAAGAAACAGGGCTGCTTGGCCAGCGGGTGGGCTTCTTCCGAAAGGAAATCAACAGGCTCAAAATGGAAATCGCCACGAAGGCGCGCGAAGCCGAGTCGAAGGCAGTGACCGCTGGTGAGTGGGAAACCCGTGCAAATGAACTCCAAAGCGAACGCATGGAGCTTGCGCAGCAAATCAAGAACTCTGAAGACGTTTACGACGACAAACGAGAGACCCTGCAAAAGTACCGCGTCCGCGAAGCGAGTTTCGTTTCTCAGGCCGAAGAACGCGTCAAACGACGAGCCACGCTTTCTGCCGACCTCACTGCAGAGCGTGAGTCGCTGGCCCGTGAAGAACAACGCATCCAGGGCTTTCTTGCCGAACTCTCCTCTTTTGAAAAAGAGCTTGCGCGCATCGATGGCGAAATTGAAACACTGACGGAACGCAAAGAAGAGATAGACGAAGAGCTGCGTGTCGAGCGCTCGCGTGGCGAGGAATTGCGTTCCGACGTGCGCGCAACCGAAGAGCTCGTGGCGCGCTTGCGCACCGAGAACGAGGCGCACCTTCGGACACTGGAAAAGGCGTCTTTGGGGCTTGGTCGCGCCGATGAAGAACTCGCTTCCACGCGCACACGACGGGGGGCCGTGGCCGCCGACCGCAAAGACATCGAAGAGAAGCTTTCGCATTTTTCTTCCGGACTCGAATCGGTGGCCTCGGAACGCTCGCGCCTGGAAGGCGAACTTGGTGAACTCAATACCGCCTCGGAAGACGCGACCCGGGCGCGGGACGAGGCCAAACAACGCCACCTCGAAGTGGCCAGCCATGCCGCGAGCCTCGCAAAACTCGTTTCGGGTGGAACAGGACTTTCCGATGGCACGCGAGCACTCCGCGACACCTTAGCCGCGCACATGCAAGGGTTCCTGTACGAGAAAATAACGGTTCACAAAGACGACGAGCGCCTGCTGGAGTCTGCGCTGCCTGAACTGCTGGAAGCAGGCGTGGTGAGCGATTCCGATGCCCTTATGGAGCTTCTCGACAAGGCCGAAGAAATGGGTGTGACGCGCGTGGGCTTTGTGGCACGCGACATGCTTGCTCCTCTCTCGAGTGCAGAAACGAAACTGGAAGAACAGTTTTCCGCCATGCCGGGCTTTCGCAACGTAGGCCGACGTGCGGTGCGCCTCGAGGGCGATGATGTGCGGGCACTTGTTTCGCGCCTTTTTATTGTGCGCGACGAGTGGCTCGCCCTTAAGGCGGTGCGTCTTTGCAAAGAGGCTTTGGGAGCCACGGCGTCTCCTTTCGTGTTCGTTTCAGAACGCGGGACAGTGTTTTCGGGAGTGGGACGCGAAATTTCCTTCGGAGAAAAGCAGGGCGGCGAAGGGCAAGGGCTTTTGGCACGCAAACGAGAAGCGGCCGAACTCGAACTTGAAAAAGAGCGCCTGCAAGAAGAGCTTGCTCGCACCGAAGGGACCCTTTTTGAAATCGGTTCACGCCGCAAAGCACTGCAGGCCCGGGTCGCGGAAATTGCAGAACAATTTTCACGCGAAAAAGACGAAGTGGGACGCCTGTCCACAGCCCTCAAAGGCTTTGACATAGAACTCAAACACATTGACGAAACCACACTGCGCCAAGAAAATGCACGTGCCGAACACCTGAAGGAAATGGAAGAGGCCCGCGCCCTTTTTGGAGCCAACCAAGGCCGCATCGAAGGGTTTGAAAAAGAGCTTTCGCGTTTGCGCGCCGACCTCGAGGACTACGAGGGCACCCTTTCTGAAAAGAAAGAGATGCGTGACGAGATTCAAGCCCAGGCGCAGGCCCGTCAGTCCGACAGACTTGTGGCCGACACACGCCAAGGCAATGCGCGCACCAACTACGAACAAGGCCAGCTCCATCTCGGCCGTTTGCGAACAAAAGTCGACCGCGACCTCGCGGAGCTTGCCGGCCTCGAAGACTCGCTTTCCGGAGCCACCGACGAACTCGCCGCCCTGGGCCGCGAAATCAAAGGACTGGAAGCCGACGTGGCCAGGCTTTCTGAGGTCATGCGTGAACTCCAAGGGCGCGAGGCCGAGGCCGATGAAACTCTGCGGGTCATTGAAAACAAACTCAAGGCGGAACGCGACACCCGCGAAGCCTACCAAAAATTTGTCGCTGAGCGCGAAACCCATGCGGCACGCTACGAAGCCGTGCTTGAAACCGCTTTAAAAGACGCCTGGGAACGGTATGGGCTTCACCCGGACTCCTTGCCGAAGGAAGCCGAAGACGACCCCAAACTCGTGGCAGCGCTCGAACGCCGCATCCGCGAAATTGGAACGGCCATCACGGAAATGGGCGCGGTGAACGAGCGTGCCGTCGACGAATTCCGGGACGTCGAGGAACGCCGTATTTTCTTGGTTCAACAAAAAGAAGACATCGAAAAGTCTATTGTCGACCTTCGCACGTCCATTGGCGAAATTGAGGAAATTACGAAAACCCGCTTCCAATCCATCTTCCAGGAAGTGAACGGACAGTTTCAACGCCTGTTCCCCATTCTCTTCCCCGGTGGCCACGCCGAACTCGTGATGCAAAAGCCAGACGACCTACTCGCCACCGGCGTCGAAATTCAGGTCAAGCTTCCTGGCAAAAACCAGCAGAACATGAATTTGTTTTCGGGTGGCGAAAAGGCTCTCACAGCCATTTCCCTTATCTTCGCCCTTTTGAAAACGACGCCCGCTCCCTTCTGTTACCTCGACGAGGTCGACGCTCCCCTCGACGAAGCAAACGTGGGCCGCTTCAACGCCGTGCTCGAAGCCCTGTCGGGTGAGTTCCAGTTTGTGGTCATTACCCACAACCGCCGCACCATGGAGGTGCTCGACCAAATTTACGGCATTTCCATGCCAGAACCGGGTGTTTCAAAGCTTGTGAGTGTCGACCTCACCGACCAAGCCCCCCACCTGCAAAAGAAGCCCAAGGGAGGAGAGAAGCCGGGTGCGTCGGCCACCCCGTAGCCGTTTTCGTGACATTTGAGTCAGTTTGAGCCGTTTTTATCTCAAACATCCCTGCAAAATCCGCATTGTCACAATTTCGCCATCATGCCGACACAAAAAACTCCGATATGGTACCGTGGGGAGTCTTCTGAGGACTCGTCACGTTGATGTTGGAGGAAACGCTTCGTGCCCCCTTGGCCCCCGCCCGAAAAAGGCGACCCTTGTCTTGACCCCTGGCATTCCGCAGAAGCGGCGAACCCCGAGAAACGCACTGCCGTGCTTTTGAGTCTCGCGCTGGGTTTTTTTGGAGCGCACCGCTTTTACTTGCACCAGCCTTGGCAAGGCCTCTGCTACATCCTCTTTTGCTGGACGTTGGTGCCATTGGTCATGAGCCTTGTGGACGCAAGACGGCTTGCGCGCATGTCGTGCTCCGAATTTCATGAGGAATTCGGATCGGGAAAATCCACAGGAAGTTCCGCCCGAGGCCTTCGCACTGTGGTTGGGAAGGCCCCCGCGCGAGAGGCCAAACCCCGCACGCCTCCCGGCGACACCTGGGCCGCCTAAAACGCTTTGGTGCCCATGGACGTGCTCAACAGGGCATGAAAGAGTTGTCGCCATGAACGAGAACACTCCGAGCCGCACGTCGCGCGGCATTTTGCTCATGGTGACGTCCACGTTTTTTTTTCTGCTAATGACCTTGTGCATCAAGGCAGCCGGCGAACTTGAAGCGGCACATGTGACGAGCCATTTGGGAACCTTTGGTGCCCTGCCCAGTGCGCGCACCTTTGGTGCTTTTCCTAGCGCGCGCACCTTTGGTGCGCTGGAAGCCGTCTTCTTGCGGTCTGCTCCCATGGCTCTTGTGTGCGCCTTCGTTGTTGGGCGCGAAGTCAAGAGGGGTTCTCTTCCCCGCAAGGCACTTTCACCCCGCACGCTGCGCTGGCTGGCCTCGCGGGGGCTTGTGGGCGCCACGAGCATGGCATGCCTTTTTTACGCAAGTCTCCACATTCCCTTAGCCTCGACTTCCCTTTTGTCGAACACGAGCGTTTTTTTTACTGGCGTGCTCGCCCATGTTTTTTTGAATGAACGCCTGTCCTGGCGGCGCTTCGCTCTCATTCTTGTCGGATTCGCCTGTGTCGCCGCCGTACTGGTCGAGGGCATCACCACAACCCTGGCTGCAACCGTGGCGACAGCGGCAAGCACGCTTGGATACGTCATTGCCTTGGCTTCGGGGTTTCTTTCGTCGGTGGCCTATTTTTCGGTGCGAAAGCTCAAGGACGTTCCCTCGAGTCTTATTATTCTCTCTCTTGCCTTAGCAGGGCTTCTGATTCCTTGGGTTGGCCTTTTTTTTCCCGAAGGCCTGACGTGGCCGCGCACCCCCATGGGATGGACACTGCTCCTGTTGTCGTCTGTGCCCGCCATGCTCGGGCAACTCACCATGACAGCCGCTTTGCGTTCGGGGCCTGCAGGAATCGTCTCCACAGGCCAGTATATGGGGCCCGTGTTCGCCTCCATCGTGGGGGTGCTTGTCTTCCAGGAGCACCCGAGCCCTGTGAAAATAGCAGGTGGGCTTGGCGTCATTTGTGTCGGCGTGGCCATTCCGCTATTGCACAATTTGAAAAGCTCGAGCGCCAAACACCGCCACGCCCCGCCGACGGAATAAGACATGCAACAAAATCCCATTATTCTTCCCCTCGACCTTCCTCCCGACGAAGCCCGTGTTTCGTGGAACGGAACCTACTACGCTGTGAGTGCGGCGCTCGGTTTGCCCGGACGCGCGGAAACGGCGGCCGACATCGACCTCTTTCTCGACGCGTCTCTGCTTATTTTCAAACTCGTTCCCTTCCGCGACAAACTCCGATCGCGCATGCTTTCGCTTCTGGCAGACCCTGACGAAGAAAACAAAACCACAGCCCCTGCTCAGGCCACACCTGCCGACCCATCGCCTGCTGTACACGCCAGGCCCGCTTGGGGCGTCGTTGCGCGTCTTTCGGTGCGCGATGCGAAAATTCAGGGTCTTGACGACGTCCGCAAGGCGTTTCCTGTGGCGGGCGCTCCCGCAGGAAAGGAATTCGATCCCACGTTGGCAGCTTCTGTTTCCCTTTCCGAGGAAGACGCAGCCTCACTTCAAAGCGCCTTGCAAACTTACGTGGCCAAGACCCTCGCCCCCTTCCTTTCAGAACCCTTCGCAAGCTTTGCGCCGGAAATTGCGCGCACGGAAGGGCTTGGAGCCTGGACCGACCGCGTGAAACCGACTCGAAAGGCCGACACGCTCGTGCCCTACATGAGCCTTTTTCCCAACGCTTTCCCCATCGACCTCGAGGTGGCGGGCGAAGAGTACTTGATTGACGACCTCTACTGCACGCGCGCAAGCTGCCCGTGTGTTGATGTCACATGCGTCATACTTAAAAACGACAAAGCCTCGGGGAAAAGCGTTGCGCACGCGGGTTTCAAATACAATATTGAAACCGGAAAATCGAAGGCAATGAGCGAATTCCCTACCAAAATCAACGTCGCTGAGTGGTTCAAACGGTTCTCGCACTCTCACCCCGTGAGTCTCGATCTCTTGCTCGCGAGCCGCTACCATTTCATGCGCAAGAACTATATTGAGGCAAGAGACGGCGCCCGGAAGTAACGTTTGTCATCGTAGTACGATTCTTCAGCATTCGCGGCAAGGTAACCAGGGTAACCCAGAAGGGGGACGGGAAATCCGTCGGCGGGAGACGCGGTGCGCGTTCTGTTTTCCAAGGCGAGGGCGGCCGCTTCGTCTGCCAGCACCAAGCGTTCGGCAAGAGGAAGCGAAAAAAACGAGGGTGGCACGCGAATGGCAATTCCCATGGCATGCTGCGTGCGGTGGCCCGCCAAAAAAGTTTCAAACAGGGCGTGTCCAAACGTGAAGAATTCCATGCCGGCAAGAAGGCGAGCGCGGTGAAGCCAAAACACATCGTGCCAGCGCCGCTCTTTCAGACTCTGCAAAAGCGCATCGTCCGAGGTTGCGACAATAACGCCACCCTCGTCGAAATGCGTCAGGAAATCCTGCTCCGATGTCCGCTTTTCGCCCAGTGTTGAGGGCCAAGGCAATGACTCCTGGCGTTCGTCAAGTGCCCAAAAGTGCCGGGCATTCAAAACAGCTTTGGTGCGTGGATAGGCCATGCAGCAGAGGGCATTGAAGAAGTCGTGCCAATTCTCGGTGCGCGTCGAGACTTCGCCTTTCAGAAAAAGCCGGGCCTGGTAGTTTTCCTCCAGGGCGTTTGAGGTTCCCATACCGCGCCGCCGCCGGCGCTGCCGAAGGCCGGCTTGGGGAACGAGTGTCAAGGGAACACCGCAGCCCGAACGGGGGGCGCTGTCTTTCAAGGAAGCCAATGCCAAGTTCCATTCCGAGAGCGAAGGAAACACCAGAGGCGAGGAGCCGAGCGTCGAAACAACCACACTCCATGCCGGCAAAAGGGGCATAAAGAGGGGAGACTGTTCCCCAAAGTCGGCGCGCCATGTAGATTGGGAAGAGAGGGGAGAGTTCCCGTGCCCCTCGTTCATGGGCCGTCCCCTAGGGCAGGAAGGAAATGCGTCCGCCATGTACCTCGCCAGCCTCCACGTCACTCTCGATCTTGAACCGGAAGTCGCTCAAGGGGACAGGGAACGCGTGTTGCGAGCCTTGCGCGACAAGGTCAAGCAGTATCACAGCGCCCGAGTCACCACACGCACCGACGACGATTCCGCAATTGCCATTGCGCTGCTCGACGACAACCTGGAGCGCGCTAAAACGCGCCTCGCGGAAATCGCCGACCTGCTCGACGATGCCGGTCAGGCGCGCATCCTCACAACCACAGCACAGGTCTTCGCATGGTTCGATGGACGCTTTCAAGAGACAGCCGATTCCCGCGCGGAGCGGGACGACGATGACAACGACCAAATAGGATTCACGCCCAAAGAGCGTCCTGCCAAAACCATCGTTTACGCAGACGAAGACGAAGACGACTTCACCCGCCCCGCACCCCTTGGGGGCCGGCGCGATGCGCCGCCACTTGCCCCAGCCCACACAGGCCTTGGTCGCCGAGGATTCAGAATTCCCACACGAAAGTGAAATGCCCCATGCAACGTCAACGGACTTCCTTCAAGGCCCTCCTCACGGTGGGCGGGCTCGTGGCCGCGGGACTCGCGGTGCCTCTTTTCGTTGTCCCTCGTTTTCTCGAGGGCTCCGAGAGTCTTGCGTCATCACAGGCTGCCCGCATCGCGTCACGGGCCAAGGGGTCTTTCCTCACCTGCGCGGCCGTGCGCGATCGCGCCCGCGACTTCGTGAAACTCCACTATTCCGTGCGCCAGTTCGACGAAGAAATTTCATCGCGCACCTTCGAGAAGTTTTTTCAGAGCCTGGATCCTGGGCGCAACTTCTTCCTCCAAAAAGACATTGATGGCTTCCGGGCAAACGAGCGAAAGCTCGGCGAACTCGTGGGGCGCACCGACTGCCGCTTCATTTCCGACGTTTATGCGCTTTACCTGAAACGCATTGACGAGTCGGCGGTGCTCATCTCGGAAGCGCTCGCCAACGAACCCAACTTCGGTTTGGACGAAAAGATTGAAACCGATCGCAAGAAAATCGCTTGGGCGAAAGACCCTTCGGATCTGAAGGAACGCTGGCGAAAGCTCTTGAAATTCAATGCCATGAGCATGATGGAAACTGAAAAAGACTGGGCGAAAACCCGCGAGCGCTTGGAAAAACGCTACACGCTCGCACGAAAGAGTTTTTCGGAAAAGTCGACCGACGACGTGCATGGTATCTTCCTCAACGCATTCGCCCTGTCGCTCGACCCGCACTCGGCCTATTACATGCCCGAGGATCAAGACGAATTCAAAGTGGCTTTTTCGTTGCAGCTTGTAGGCATCGGAGCCTCCCTTTCCCAGCAAGACGGCTACACAGTGGTGGAGGCTCTTATTGCCGGTGGCGCAGCCATGCGTGACGGGCGTCTTCAAAAAGGCGACAAAATCGTTGCCGTCGACCCTGGCGACGGAAATGGTTTCACCGATGTCGTTGACATGGACCTTTCGAAGGTCGTCATGCTCATTCGGGGGAAAAAAGACACCCGCGTCGTTCTTCAAGTTCTTCGCAAAAATGAAAAAGGCGAGATCGGGCGCACACAAATTGAGCTCGTTCGCGACGTCGTGCACTTGGCCGATTCCGAAGCGCGCAGCGACGTCATGACAGTGCGCGGCAAAAAAATCGGCGTCATCAACCTCCCTTCGTTCTACATCGATTATGCTGGTTCACGCTCGGGCGACGGTGACTTTCGAAGCTCGGCTGGCGACGTGGCGAGGGAAGTGACGAAACTCAAGGCTCAAGGGGTGTCGGGTATTGTTGTCGATCTTCGGCGCAATGGAGGCGGCGACCTTGGCGAGTGCATTCGGATGACCGGCCTTTTCATTGACAAAGGACCTGTCGTGCAAACGCAAGGCCGAGGCGGCGACGTGGAGTCGTCCGACGACAAGGACGCTGGCGTGGCTTACACGGGGCCTTTGGCCGTGATGATAAGCAAACAGAGCGCCTCGGCGTCCGAGATTTTTGCGGGAGCCATGCAAGACTACGGGCGCGGTGTCATTGTGGGCAATTCACGAACCTACGGCAAAGCGACCGTTCAAAACGTCATTGAGGTTCCCGGATCCGCAGGCCGCGAGAGCGATGGAGCTGTGAAGGTGACGATAAGCAAATTCTTCCGCCCCAGCGGTCGGAGCAATCAGGAGCGGGGCGTGCCCGCCGATGTCACCATTCCCGACGTTTTTGAAGTTGCCGACGTGAGTGAGGGCGAGAACGACTTCGTGCTGCCCTACACCACCATCTCGCCCCAAAAGCACTTTCGCCCTCTGCAGGACTTCGGGACCCTCATTCCCGCGTTGCGGCAAAGGTCTCAAATGCGAGTGAAAGCGACGCCAGCCTTTAAAGAGGTCTTTGATGCCATTGAAAAAGCCCGCAAGGAGCAAGAAAACACCCTCCTTTCGCTTAAAATAGAGAAGCGTGCAAAGACCACTCCCACGCCAGCGGCCACGCCCACAGCCAACCCCGGAGCGGGCACCGGAACAGCAGAAGGATCGGAGGCTGGAAAAGTCATCGTGGAGTCGGACATCCAGCTGCGCGAGGCTGGCGAAATCCTTGTAGACAGCATAGAGCTCCTGAACGGAAAGTCCGACTGGACCCACTGACGTTTTCGTTCTTTTTTCAGGGAGCCGTCCTTCGCCATGACTTCTCTTCTTCGGCCCGAAGACATTCACGACATCACCATTCTGGGCGGAGGCCCTACGGGTCTTTTTGCCGCCTTCTATGCGGGGCTGCGCAATGCAAGCTGCAAAATTGTGGACTCCATGCCAGCCCTCGGGGGCCGACTCACGGCTGTCTACCCTGAAAAGTTTATTTACGACGTTGCGGGCTTTCCCAAGATCCTCGCCAAAGATCTTGTCGACAATCTCATTGCGCAGACCGCGCCCTACAACCCCACACTGTGCCTCGACGAAGTGGCACAGACGCTCACACGAGTGACCACCGACTCGGGCGAAAGCGTGTTCTCCCTGGCAACCGACAAAGGAACACACCTGACGCGCACACTTGTTTTGGCGGCGGGTGTGGGTCAATACACTCCGAAGAAACATTCGGCACCTGGCGCCGACCTCTTTGAAAACAACGGCGTCTCTTACGCGGTGATAGAAAAGAATATTTACAAAGGCCGCCGCGTTGTGGTGTTCGGAGGAGGCGATTCGGCGCTCGACTGGGCGAACGAACTTGTTCCCATTGCAAAAGAAGTGACACTGGTGCACCGCTCGGAAAAGTTCCGCGCTCACGACGATTCCGTTCGGAAATTCCTGGTGGCGGCGGAAAACTCGCCTCTGGCTGTGCGTGCGCTGTTGAACACGGAATGCATTGGATTTTTGGGAGGCAACGACACAGGAGACTTCAACCACGGGACGGCACGCCTAGGTGCGGTGCGACTCCGCAACATCGACGACAGCAGCGAATCGACTCTGGCCGTCGACGATGCCCTTGTCTTGTTTGGCTTCAACAGCAGCCTTGGCAAGCTTCGGGAGTGGGGCATCGAGCTTGTGAAAGACTGCATTGCCGTGAACGACTGCATGGAAACCAGCGTGCCTGGCGTCTATGCCGCAGGCGACATCGTTGAATACAGGGGCAAGTTAAAGCTCATTGCAACGGGATTTTCGGAAGCGGCCATTGCCGTGAATTTTGCCAAAACGTTTATGAATCCGAAAGAAAAAGCGCAGCCACTGCATTCTACGACCATCATGGAACTCAAAGAAAAAAGGGAGGCGCGAAAGAAATGAAGGATGCCCAGCGGGCGAGCACGCAACCCGTGCGCAAACGGGAGATCTTCGGCTGGGCTTTTTTCGACTTCGCGAACTCGAGTTATACAACCGTTGTGATTACGGCCGTGTATTCCGGATTCTTCACACGCTGGATCGTGCCTGAAAATTCAAGCCTTCGAGATTCCTGGTGGAGCATCGCCATGATCGCTTCCACCGTCCTCGCCATTGCGGCGTCTCCACTCGTGGGTGCCATTTCCGACCTCTCGGGCCGAAAAAAAGCATGGCTGGTGTCTTCCACCGTGGGCTGTGCCCTTCTCACCATGACCCTCGCGTTTGCAGGGCCAGGAGACGTTTTTCTTGCTGTGCTCCTTCTCGCACTTTCCAATGCATGTTTCATGCTCTCAGAAAGTTTCTGCGGGAGTTTTCTGCCCGACGTGGCCAACGAGTCGAACATGGGGAAAATTTCCGGCCTCGGCTGGGGCCTTGGTTACTTTGGGGGGTTGGCAAGCCTTGCCATGGTGCTGCAGCTCACAACAACCCAAGCACCCGAAGGTGCTGTGAGTGCCGTAGCTCCCGAAATGGCATTGGCTGTGGTGAGCGAGAATCAACTTGCCATGGTTTTTACGGGGCTCTTTTTCTTGGTAGCGAGCCTCCCCTCTTTCTTCTTTTTGAAGAACAGGGCAAAACCCGCGCCCGGCTTCGAAAAGGCGTCGTTGGGAACACTGGCGTTGGCAGGCCTGCGGCGCCTCGCTGGCACCGTGCGTGAAGCGCGCGAGCACAAAGTGCTCTTTCAGTTCCTCATCGCCTTTATGTTTTACATGGCGGGCGTCGATGCAATTATTAAATTTGTGGGCATCTACGCAACCTCGGAATTGGGATTCGTGACCTCCGACCTCGTGAAAATGTTCCTGGTTCTTCAGCTCTCTGCTGCCGCAGGGGCAGTAGGATTCGGGCTTTTGGAAAGCAAACTCGGTGCAAAGGCCACCGTGATGCTCACGCTGTTTTGGTGGATGGGTGGCATTCTGGCCATCTTCTTTCTCGACGCCCTGGCGGAGGCCACTGGGCTCGACCGCAAAACCATGTTTCTTATTCTGGCCCTCATTGCAGGTTCCGGCTTGGGAAGTGTGCAGAGCTCAAGCCGCACAGTGGTTGGACTCTTGGCTCCCAAAGCACGTGTGGCCGAAATGTTTGGCTTCTGGGGACTTTTCGGGCGGGCCGCGGCTCTTCTCGGAACCTCATTCGGGTTTGCGTCCGATGCTCTCGACTCACGCCGCTTCGCACTTCTGCTTGTGTGCGGATTTTTCGCGCTCGGCGCCGCGCTCCTTTGGCGTGTGCCCGTAGAAGAAGGCATTCGAGAGGCCAGGCTGCGCGAATCCTGAAAAGCCACGCCCTTAGGGCTGGAGCGAGTTGGGTTCTTTCGATGCCTCTGGGGTCGACGGAAGCGGCTTTGCATAGCGCGCCGCTTCTACAATGATAGGGTAGGCCAACAGCGACACCAGGTGACGCTCGCTTTTTGCGGGGCGCAGGTCGCGCACCACCCAAGAACGAAAAAGGGGATTTGTCCAAACCGCCGCGAGGTCGTCGTCTGCTGTTTCGGCACGGATGGCGTCCCCTTCTGTGTCCTTGATGTTTCCTTCCGGAGGAAATTCTTGCGCCGAGGTTACTGCCACAGGGGAAGGCACTGGGGTTGGTGTTTTCGGAGTCTCTTTTTCCGATTTGAAGTCGAACCGATTGGTGACGCGCGTCCCCCGGATGAAGATGCGTTCCACGATTCCGAAATTCTCGGTTCTCCATCCGTGGTAAACAAAAAAGGGCGCATTGTCGCTCGCCGCGCCGCTAATGGTGAGGCACTCTTTGCCTGAAAGAAGTTGGTAAGGAAGAAACGCAGCCTGCCAAAGCTTTTCGAAGCCGAAATAATACTCACCTTTTGCGATGTTTCCTTCCAGACTCGGGTTGATGCCCGGCACTCCGATGTCCGCATTGTACTCCATGGAACATCCGCCGCTGCCTGGTTTCATGACAAAGCTCTCGGGAACTCGCCAACCAAAGGAACGTGGCGACACGTGAATAGTGCCGATAATGTCGCTCGAAGGCTGGTGATCGTCGTTTATTTCTCCGGTGTGAATGATGGCCTGGCCTTTTCCCACACGAATGCACGCAACCGCCCAAAGCGGGTCCCACCGGGCTGCTTTGTTCTTCCTGCGCAGGTGATACTCCGCCACCTCACCATGCCCGTCTGGACAGCGGCGATCGCTGTAAATCGGGATTTGTGAAGCGGGCATCCACACCCATTCCCCACCCGATTCACGCTGCAGTTCTTGGTAGTTTTTGAAATTGTCGCTTTTGGCAACGCTTGCCTGCCGAAGGTTGGCGTCGTTGTAGGAGCGCTTCACGCAGCCCAACGACAAAGCCGTGGTTGAGATGAAAACGCACGCCATGACGGCCCAGCGCGCTCGGCTCGTGAACACCCCTTTTTGCATTGGCATGGACTTCCCTCTTGAAGGCTTGGTTTTCCGTGTTGTGGTCTTTTCTCAAAATAGCACGGAGTGAAGGAGGCCTTGCCACCCCCTTCTTGGGGGCAACGGGCAGGCGTCGAAGCCTGGGTAGGCAAGTCATGCACTCTTTTTTGCACATCTCTCTTCATTCATGATTTCAGCGTATTACACAAGAGAAGCTGGATTGAGAGCGAATGAATGCCTCTTCAGTAAGCGCTTTTGATGCGCAAAAAGTTGTGTATCAAAAAAGAGTGATACCAAAACTTGACAACACTCAACCCAGGTTCTATTCCTTGGATATCCCGAGTCGGAAGGCTTCTGGAACCTACGGAAAGCACAGTCGAAGACACCGCTTTTCCTTTCCAGAAGCTCTCTTTCGGGAGGTCCCTTGAGTTTTTTCCTTTCAACATGCGGGTCGTCTTTCGTTTGCATTTTAGCCAACCGAGACGGCACCGGGTTCAGGAGGTGATATATGTTCCTTCGCACTGCTACGGCCGCCATTGCCCTCGCGACGATTGCTCCAGCATTTGCCCAAAACACGATCAAGTGGGACACCAACCGCGCGATCCTCCAAGGTTCTAAGAACCAAGGTGGCTTTTCTGAGCGCATCTGTTCCAAAGATTCGGACACGTTCCTTATCGGCAACGGCGACCAACTCACAGTCATCCTCACGAACCTCGGCGTGCAGCTTCCTTCGGGCGACAGCGCTCTCACAGCACGTGCGAACTGCCGTCTTGCGATCCCAGTGGAAGTGGCCCGCGGCCGTTTCGCTGCCGACCTCGAGCAGACAGTGACCTACGGACTCGTGAAGGGCACAGGCTCTTCGGTTTCCGTGGCCGTCAAGTCGACGTTCTTCGGTTACCCTGTGAACCCCCTCAACAAGCTCTACCGTTGGGGTTCTGTGCAGAACATCCCTCTCGAGACGGCGACACGCACCGACCGCTTCCTCGTCGACACACGTCCTGGCAGCTGGTGGTACCGCTGGTGCGGCGTCACTCCGAAGGGTGTCTACACGGCTGACCTCGCCGTTGCCGCCGAGAAGTCTGACGCGTACGAAGACGTGCAAGCGTCCATCGACGGCCTCGACGTGCGCTTCACCGTGGCTCCTCGCAACTTCATCAGCTGCTCGGCGCCGAACTAAGGTTCACTCCGCTTTTGACGCTGATTTTGGTATTGGCTTTCTGCCAGTTCCCGTTTCGTTCGAGCGATGTTCCTTTCGGCTTCTTGCCCGAAAGGGCGGAGGGTTCCGAAAGGAACATCGCGGTTTCCAAAAGAGTGGTGATTTTTCGACGGAGATTGTTCCAGTCCTCACAGATTCAGACAGCATGAGTGTTGAGTTCGCGAATGCCAAGTTTAGTGGCGTGCTTCGCGAGGGTCGTTTGGGAGAGCGTCCTTCATCTCATTCAAAGCACTGAATCTTATGGGAGAGAAGAGAGTTCGGGGCCCCGGTCTCCTATGGCCGGGGTCCTCTTTTTTTTGAAGGAGAGCCGAAATGAAAACGAAACAGACGTATGCACGCTGCCTGAGACACCTCCTCGCCACCCTGGGGCTCGTGGCTTCGATGATCGCCTGTGGAGCGGACGCTTCGACCTCCGGCACGGCCAAGAAAAAGCCGGAAGCGAAAGAAGTCGTTCCCAACGCTGCAGTGCCAGCGTCGCTCTTTGCAGAATGGTTCGCCGTGGGCAGTGGATGCCGAGCAACGCGAGAAGCTGCGGGTGACGTCGTTTTCGAACCCATTGGCATTGAAGCCGGGAAACCGAATGCGATTCGGGGCCGCTTCCTTATGAAAGACTATAAACTCTCTTCCCCGCCTTCGAATCCAGCCACGAGCATCGCCTTCGCGCGCGAGTGCAACGTGCGCATCAAGGTGAAACCTCCCGCAGGCAAACGTGTGAAGGGCGTGAACGCCACCGCGACATGGAGCTTTGCAAAAGATGCGCCTGTGCGTCTTCAGCTCCAGAATACGCTGTACATGGACACCACGTTGGTCGGCGCTGTGTTCGATGACGTTCCCGTGGGTGAGGCTGTGCCCGCCCGTGAAAAGGATGTCGCCTTGGCCAACGGCCGCTTTGTGAACGTTCCCGAACAGCCGCCACTCGAAAAGCCTTACGAATGCGGAGCAGACTTGGTGTTCGGAAGCGACTTCACCATCATTGCGCACCGCAAAGAAAAGTCAGACAAGGCTGAAGTAAAACTCGGCGGACCTACGAAGGGCATCAACTTCGCTGTTGAACTTGAAGATTGCACGAAGTAACACAAAGCTTGAACCCTTCACAGGAGCCACTCCATGACGAAATTCGCGTTTTCCTTGATTGCTGCCGCTGTTGTTTCCACTGCTGGTGTGTTTTCCTCAACAGCACTCGCCGCAGAACTTGTTTTTGAAAATGTCCGCGCCGTTGGTGGAGGCGATGGTGAGCGTTGCGCTCTGGATCCGGCAACAGGTGCAGGCAACGTTCTTTTTGTCGACAACGGCTCTCAGGTCAGCTTTATTTTCCAATCGTTCGGCATCAATCTTCCCCGCTCCCGCAGCCCCTTCAGCGGCCGGCTCGCGTGGTCGGCAAGCTGCAACGTGGAAGCGGACGTGATTATTCCCCAGGGCACTTTTGTGCGCACCTTCTCGCAGAGCATTGTGGGAGGCGTGTTGAAAGACGTCGGCACGAGCGGAGGCATTTCCACAAATGCCTACCTGTTTCAGAACCAAATTCCGCTCAACCAAATCAACATGCTGCTGAAGCCAGAAGAAAAGATCCTCAACGCGCTCGTGACGCGCGAAAACACGCAGGTTTTCTTGCGTGAGCAAAGCGCCATTATGTGCGCGGCGACGGCCACGGGTCCTGTGCGCACGAAATTCAAATTTCAGATGCTCGCGGCAGGCGCCAAGCCCCTTCCCTTCTTGAATTTCGTGGCAAACATCGACGGCAGCGACCTGGTTTACGGAGTGGAGTCGTCTCTTGAAAGCTGCTTGAGCCTGTTTTCACGTTAAACGTCAAGCCGGCCAGAGCTCAGGAACGACCTCGACGATGTCGCCATGCTGCACGAAGATTTCGGCGGGCAGCGGGCGCAAGTTGTAGTGGCTCGCCATGCTGCGGCAGTAGGCCCCCGCTTCCAGGAACGCAAGAACATCCCCTTGCTTCAGGGCTGGCAGAGGCACATGACGAGCGAGAACGTCACCGCTTTCACACACCGGGCCAACGACCTGCCACGGGAGAAGTGGTTCGCTGCCGTTCCAACGCTCGGCCACGGGTCTGCCGTCCCCCGTGGCCGCAAACTCGACAGGGTGCTTTGCTCCGTAAAGAGCCGGTCGTGGGAAGTCGTTCATGCCGGCGTCCACGTATGCAAAGCGAATGTCGGGCGCGTTGGCCTTCGCATAAAGAACCGTGGTGAACAGACATGTGGAACTGGCCACAACACTTCTC
>JADCJN010000252.1 GCA_020247005.1 Silvanigrellales bacterium | reverse complement strand
TCCCCAGAGGGCAAGAAGCACGGCCCCCACGCAGACGCCCAAAATGTTCCGGCCAAGCACAAGAGTGCCCAAGTTGAACAACAGACCTTGGGTTGTGATGCCGAGCATGGGTGTGAGTCGCTTCCCTGCAGGCGAAAGCGACTTGAGCAGAGCAACGAGAGTAGAGATTGTGGCGGGCAGGGCTTTTGCGTGCGGGTCGTGTGCGGTGGTGAACGAAGCACGCGCAAGGAAAAAGCCTTGATTCAAAGAAAGTGCAAACCCCGAAAAGGGAATGCGGAGTCCGTGAAGGACGCTTCCCAGGCCCACTTCAACCGCTGCCAAAAGCGCCGCAGCGCGTGTGCCAACGTCAACCACAGGAGAACCATGGGGCGTTTTTCCCTGTTCGAGAACTTCACTCCGTGTCTCTTCCATCGGAGGTTGGGCAGAAACGTTCACATCGACTCCCCTCGCAAAACCCGCGGCAATGCCCGTCTTCAGAAAGATCAAGTTCTTCGCTCGCTTCCCTTCGCTGTGTAGCACGAGGTGGGGTCGGAGGGGAAAGTGTCCTTGTTCTTGAATGGCGAACTCCTCCGGAGTGTGCTCCTCTAGGGAACAACACCTTGAGGGAGGCCCATGCGGAGTGCGACGTTCGATGTTCTTCTCAGCCGACTCCTGACGCGATCGGGCGACCAAGCCTGGGACTTTGCGCTGGCCATCACCTTGTTGACCTTGTTCCCGCGCCACACCCAGCTCGTCATCGCATTGTTCTTCGCTTCGAAAGCGGCGACGATCGTGTTCTTTCCTCGTTTGGCCATGGTCATCGACGACTGGCGCCGCCTGAAAACGGCTTTTCTCGGCACGTCACTGCAATCGGGGGGAGTTGTGCTTGTCACTGCCAGTCTGCTTGCGTTGGCAAAGCCGCCGTCTTTTTTGCTTGCGCCCGGAAGTGAATATTCTCCAGTCGTTTTTGGCGTCCTTCTTTTTGTTTTAGGGGTGGGGAGCATGGCCTCGAGCCTGGGTCAGAACCTGATGGACGTCGCCGTAGGAATCGACTGGCTGCCAGGCCTCGTTCCCTCAGAGGGCCTCGCAAAAGTGAACACCCGCCTGCGGCAGATAGACCTCCTCACGGAAGTGGGTGCCCCCGTGGCTGCGGGGTTGCTGCTTGCTGTGAAACCCGCGGCTCTTCCCATCGCAGGGTTTTTGTGTGTGGCGTTGTGGAATCTGATGTCGTTCGTGCCCGAAATGGCCTTGCTTCGCCGAGTGGTGAAAACCTCCGATGTCCTTTCACGCAAAATGGACATGCCCGCGGCCAACAAGCAGAGCCTCGTGCGGAAATGCGCTGCGGGTTGGGCCGATTTTTTTTCCCAGCCCACGGCACCGGTGATGTTGGCCTCCGCCCTTTTGTGGCTCACTGTTCTAAGCCCACATGGCATTTTGCTCACGGCTTATTTGAAGAGTGAATGGAAGCTTTCGGAAGCACACCTAGGCTTCTTTCGTGGCGCGGGGGCCGTTGTTGGGCTCGTGGCCACTTTTGTGTACCCGTTCCTCAGAACTCGCCTTGGACTTGTGCGCGGAAGTCTTGCTTTTCTGGGTTTCCAGGCGACGGCCGTGGCCGGCGCAGGAGCCTTTTTCGTTGCCCAAAAGTTTGAAGTGCTCCGGGTGTTCAATGGCCTGGTTGTCTTCGCTTTTCTGGCTTGCGTCGTTGTTTCCAGGCTCGGACTCTTTGGTTTCCTGCTCGGAGAAACGGAAATTCGCCAGGTTGGCATTCCCGAAGCGCAGCGTGGGAGAGTGAATGGCGTTGCGACGGCACTCACCAGCGGTGCCACGCTCTTGTTGTTTGCAGCCGGCTCGGTGTTCCCTTCTGGGCAAGGCTTTGCCGCGCTTGTGGCGCTGTCGGTTGCGGCGGTCGTGAGCGCCGCCGTACTTTTTGGTTCCTGGGCGAGAAAAAGCCTCGGATCGCCTCGCGCTACTTGAGCCTGAGCTCCACCACGAATCCGTCGTTGGTGTGCTTGAACGCGAAGTCGGCTGCCACGGTTTGAGCGAGGTCTATCCAGGTGATGAAACTGATGAGCGCGTGCAGCGTGTTTGGACTGTTCGGATCAGGGGCAAGGACCTGAAGCCCTTTTTCAATGCGCTCGTTCACAGGGATGTGACTTTGCATGGCGAACTTCAAATAATCGTCGTGAATGCTGAGGCCCTCGCATTCCCAACGCGCCACAACGCGCCCTTCCAAACTTTTTGCCGAAAAGAGCACACCACCGCCTCGCTTGGCAAAGTAGGCGCAGGAGCGCCAAGGTCCGACCAAAAGGCGGCGCAAAAGAGCCTCGTTGGTGTTCGCACGCAGCGGCGTGACAATGGCCGCTTCAATGTTGATGCCCTTGCGTCGCCAGGTGTTGTCGAAGCTTTCGGCGACATCGCGGAACACTTGCGAAACGTCGATGGTTTGGTTGGGGTACTTCGAAATGAGCTTTTGGATCATCCCCTGCGGATCGTTGGCGAGGTAGATTTCGAACTCGCCCAGGGAGTCGAGCACCTCGTTCCAACGGCGCTTGAGCAGGTCGACGGGCTCAGCCACAAGCGGATTGTGCACGGGCCCTGCCCCTCCGCCGTCTTGGCGGTTTTTTTGGTACGATTTTTCTGTGGCATACGCACGCACCTGTTGCACGAACTGAAGAAGTGCCATTTCCGGAGCGGGCACACCTTTGCGTGAGTCATCGAGCTGGAGTTCGCCACGCAGAGCGGAAAGAGCCAAAGAAAAAGGGTCGACGTCCCCTTGTTTGTCGCTGGCGAGGGAAAGCAAAACGCCGCCCTGTCGGACAAGGAAAAAGAGCGCGGCAACACTGAGAACAGCACCGCCGAGCCAAAGCAACACGTCTGCACCTGGCGGCGCCCCGGGTCCCGAAGCTTGTCCAAAACAAAAACCGGCTCCGAGCGTGAGCACGAAACCAACGACGCCATTCAAAAGTTTGAGCACTGCGCCAAACAAAGACGCCCGCGGGGGGCGAGGCATGGCACCTGCTGGGGGCATGGCGCTGCCCTTCTTGCGCGCAGGCGCGTACCAGGGCTCACCAAAAGGTTGGGTCATGTGTGTCCACCGTCGACCGGAAAGAAATCAATGAGCCTGAGCTCGGGCCTCCACGTTCCGCGGAAGAGCTGAAGACGCCCTTCGACGACGAGTTGCACGTCGTCCCGAGTGCGGGCCACTTCCTCGAGCACATCGGCCATGCCAAAAGCGATGACAGGGTGCTCTTTCGAGCCTTCCACGAACGTCACTCGGGCATGATTCGAGTCGGGGGTTTTTCCAACGCGCTTAATATGCCCGATGGAAGCACGAGGGATCAACCATTTGGGCCGAGGATTCCTCACCCCGTAGGGCTCGAGGGCCAGAAGCGCCTGCAGGAAAGACGCGTCGAGCGCATCAAATGGAGTGGAGCCATCGATTTCAAGGGGGTGATGTGTGTCGACGTCGGCAATGCGTTGCTGTGCGCAAGCATGAAGATGTCGTTGCAGCCAGGGGATTTTTGCATGCTCTATGCTCAGCCCCACCGCGTGAAAGTGCCCACCGAAGGCCAGGAACTCGCCGCGCACCTCATTGAGCGCCGAAAAGAGATCGAAGGCGTGCGTCGAGCGTCCGCTGCCCTTCGCCACGTCGCCGTGGCGCCCCAGCACGAGGGTGGGGCGATAATATTTTTCCAACACCCGTGAGGCGACAATGCCCACCACCCCGGTGTGCCAGTTGTCGTGGTGCAACACAAAGGCGGCAGGAAGTTCGCCTCCCAGAGCAGCCACCTGAGAAAGTGCCTGCTGCGTTATGGATTTTTCCAGGCGTTGCCGCTCCGCATTTTCCAGGTGCAGCGACTCTGCAAGTTCTTCGGCGCGGAGCTTGGAGCCCGTCGACAAGAGCTCTTCCGTCGCCAACGCATTCCCAAGTCGGCCCGCCGCATTGAGGCGCGGACCGATTTTGAACCCGACGTCGGAGGCGTCAATGCGACCAACGTCGGCATTCCAACCCGCAAGCTTCAAGAGCGCCGCGAGGCCAGGCCTGGCGCCCGTCACGACGTGCTCGTACATGACCTCGAGCCCCACTCGGCACAAGATGTGATTGACGCCGTCGAGAGGCGCGAGGTCGGCAATGGTGCCCAGCGCCACGAGATCGAGCGAGCGGCGCAAATTCACCTGAGCGGCCAGCGGGTGTCCGCGTTCCCGAAGCAAGGCCCGCAAGCCGGCCATGACGTAAAAGGCGACCCCAACACCGGCAAGCATGCGGTAAGGAAACGTGCAGCCGTCCTGTTTCGGATTCACGATGCAGTGGGCTTGTGGGAGCGTGGGTGGGAGGTCGTGGTGGTCGGTGATGACAACGTCCATGCCCAGGCTCTGCGCAAGCCGACAGGCCTCGACGGCTGCAATGCCATTGTCCACAGTCACCACCACCACCCGGATGCCCGCCTCGCGTTCTCGGGAAAAACGCTCCGCGAGGTTGCGCACTCCCGCAGGGTTGAGGCCGTATCCTTCCACCAGGCGTTCGGGAATGTAGACGTGAACGGGGTGGTTGAGTTCCGCAAAGAAGCGCCTCAGCATGGCCGCTGAGGTGGTGCCGTCGACGTCGTAGTCGCCAAAAATAACGATGGGCTCGCCTTCTTCCATGGCCTGCACGAGCCTGAGCGCGGCTTCACGCACGCCCTTCAGAAGAAAGGGGGCCGGGAGGTTCTTGAGAAGGTCCGCATGGCTTGTTTTGGCCAGAAGCGAATCGCTTGTGGCCCCTTCCACCAACCTCCCAGCGCGGAGCGCCAGAAAGTCGGAGGGGCCAAGGACGACGTTTTCACGCAACACCCAACGGTGGCGTGGTGTGATGGCCACGGTGCGGTTGTGTTCGAGCCTCAGAGCCTTCCGTCGGGCCTCTTCTTCGCCCGCCGCCGCAAGGGCCATGGGCAAGAGCGAAGGGAGTGGGGCGAAAGTCTCTTCGGGTGTTTCCATCATCCCTTACGCTTCTTGAGCACCACAGGTGGAATGAAATTCGGGTCTTTCAAGGCCTTTGCCTTCAGACTCGGGTCCTTAGGTTCCCATCCCATTTTCCGCAGCCAACCCTCCATGACGATGGTGAGGGGCGCTGCCACGTAGATGGAGGAATAGGTGCCCACAAGAATGCCCACGAGCATGGTGAGCGCGAAGTCTTCAATGGCGCCACCGCCGAGCAGCACAAGCACGAGAAGGCCAAAGAGGCCTGTGGACGCCGTCAGAACCGTTCGGTTCATGGTTTGGGAAATGGAGTTGTTAATGGTGGTTGTGATGTCTTGGCGTGGATGAATGAGCTGAGTTTCGCGAATGCGGTCGTAGACAATCACCGTGTCGTTGATGGAGTAACCCACAATGGTGAGGAACGCCGCAATGGAGGCCGTGGAAAACGGGCGTCCCATGAGCGTCATGAAGCCGAGCGCAATAAGAACGTCGTGCGCAAGGCACAGAACCGCACCCGGTGCGAAGCGCGGGTCGAAGCGAAAGCCGATGTAAATCAGAATGCCCACGCACGCCAACAGCAGCGCCAAGTAGCCCTTGCGCTCTTCTTCCGCGCCAATTTTGCCCGAGATGTTCGCAACGCTCTTCACCTCGACGTTTTCGGCGCCCAGGGTTGCCTTCACTTTGGCGACGAGGATTTCCACCCGCTTGGCGGTTTCCGCGTCGGGTTTGTCTTTTTCGTGCTGCAGCCGCATGAGAAACTCGGAGTCTGCAGACGTCCCCAAATTCCCATAGGTGGTGACTTCCACATCGCCGACGCCAGCGTCTTCGGCGACTTTTTCGAGGTCGTCGCGACCAACGCCCTGCTTCTTCACCGAAAGCGCAATTTCTGCGCCGCCCAGGAAGTCGATGGAGTAGTTGACGCCTTTTGTGGCAATGATAACGAGCGAAAGCACCGAGAGCAGCACGGAAATGCCGATGGAGATCTTCTTGAACTTCATGAAGTCGAAGGACCAGTGAGGCGGAAAAAACTCGACATTGCCGAAGCGGAATTTCACATGAACCTCCGGATCCGAGTCTTCTCGACGAGCCACTGCCCGATGACTTCGGTCACGTAATAGGACGTAAACAGCGTGGCCACAATGCCCACCATCAGGGTGACGGCGAAGCCCTTCACGGCAGGGTTGCCATACAGCAGCAACACGAAGGCGGCCACAGCCGAGGTGATGTGGGCGTCCACAAGGGTGCCAAACGAGTGGTTGTACCCTTTGTAGAAGGCCACCTTGCTCGTGTTCCCCGCTCTGACTTCTTCACGAATGCGTTCGTTGATGATGACGTTGCCGTCCACCGCCACGGCCATGGTGAGAACGATGCCCGCAATGCCCGGAAGCGTGAGAGTTGCTCCAAACGCGGCCATGAAAGCGAGAATGAGAAGCACGTTGAGAAGCATGGCGACGTTGGCCACCATGCCCGACACCCCGTACACGAACAACATGAACACAACGACAATGACCGCCGCGATGCCGCTCGACACAACACCCTTGCGGATGTTCTCTGCGCCTTCGCTGGGGCCCACCTGCCGCTCTTCAACGACTTTGACAGCGGCGGGCAAGGCGCCCGAACGCAGCACAAGAGCGAGGTCTTGGGCTTCTTGAGCCTGAACTTCAGGCGACGAGCGGCGGCCCATGGTGATGGTTGCTTTGCCGCCCAAAATGGGGCCATTCACGGAAGGGGCGCTGTTGATGTTGTCGTCAAGAATAATGGCAATTTGGTTGGGCGCTTTTTTCGACGCTTCCGTGGTGAGGTCGCCAAAAAGCTTGCCGCCCTGGGGGCCGAAGTTCATGGCCACAACAGTTTGCGGAATGAAGTTCTCGGCCGACTGCTCGGCACTGGCGCTGTCGAGGAGGTCGCCTGTGAGCTTTGCTTGAGCCTCCACGAGGTAAGGCACCGTGCCGACGAGCTTGGAAGTGACGCCTTCTTTTTCAAAGTTGCGCTGCAACATCACGGTGGCGGTGGTGGGAATCTTCTTTTGCTCGCGCAACCACTCCGAAAGCTTTCGCACAGCGGCAGGAGTGGTGTCGTCTTCAGGCACACTCAAGGCCGTGCGGGCTTCTTTCAACAGGCCATCGAGTTCCACCTGAGGCACGTCGCCAAGCACCATGCGAAAGTCGAGCTGTGCTGTGTTGCCAATGAGCTGCTTGGCGCGTTCGAGGTCTTGGGAGCCCGGGAGCTGCACGACAATCCGCGATGCGCCTTGCTGAAAGATGTTTGGCTCGGCCACGCCGAATTGGTCGATGCGGTTGCGGATGGTGTTGATGGCCTGGGTCAGAATTTGCGCTTCGTATTCGTCGATGCGCGTGCGGCTCGGCGAAAACGAAAAGACGTTTCCAGTGACGTCGCCCGCCGCAAGGAGGTACGTTTGGTCGGTGACGTGCTTGGCAAACGCCTCTTTTTTCGAGGGGTCGGCGAGCACGACGGTTGTCGTGTAGTCGGCTGCAACCTTGACGTCGGAGGTTTTGATGCCGTCCTTGTCTGCGAGGTCACGGGCACGGCTCATTGCACGCGAGAGCGAGTCTTTGACCGATTGCTCGACGTCCACTTCAAACAAGAGGTGGAGGCCCCCTTTGAGGTCGAGGCCCAGATTGATGCGGCTGCTTGGCAACGTGCTTTCCACGAACCGGTGAAAAGCGCCCACGGGTTGCCCCTTGTCGGGACCTTCTTCCACGCGGGGCCAAGTGGCCGGATCACCAAAGAACGTTGGCAACGTGAAGAGCACGCCGAAGAGCAAGGCCAGCAAAGTGAGTGCTGCTTTCACCCACCAGAGGATGGGGAGGTTCGTGAAAGAGCCCTTCATCAGGTTGTCGCCTTGGCGGGAGTGCCCGCCGCGGTCGGACGTCCGAGTTCGCCCGACACGGCGCTCTTGAGCACGCGGACGGTGGTGGTGCCCAGGTCAAGTGTGACGGTGGTGTCGGCGACGGTCGTGATTTTACCAATGAGTCCGCTCGAAGTGACGACTTCTTTTCCGGGCGAAAGCGACTCCACGAAGGCCTTGTGTTCTTTCTGACGTTTCGCGTTGGGCCGGATGATGAACAGCCACATGAAAACGATCATTCCCCCGAACAACACGAAGTTCAGCCAGGGAGGAGGTGCACCTGCCGAACTCGATGCTGCTGTGGTGCCAGGCGTGAGCACCGGGCCGCCCGTGGTTTCTTGGGCAAACGCGGACATCGACGTGGCGGCCGAGAGGGCGGCGAAAAAAAGGACATGCTTCATGAAACTCTCACTTCTTCTTCGAGGATCGGCGCAAAGCGAACGAACTGTCGCATCAAACCGTGGACTCTAGCGCGGCTCTGAAAGCGAGGCAATCACCCGCAGCATTGCCTGCGGCTCCCCAAAAGGAGGTTTTTGGCAGGGAGGCAATTGGATTCCAAGTGGTGCAAACTGAAAAGCGAACCCCACACAACAAGGAACGATGGCCATGAGACGGACACGCGTCGCATTCATTTTGTGCTCTTTTGCGTCTTTTCTGCTCATTGCCTGTGGACAGGGCAAAAGTGAACCCAACGGCGAACCTCCCGGAGACGGGCGTGGCTCTTCTCAGCGCGGCGACGCGGTGTCGCACGCCTACGTTGCTCTGGGCAACAAAGCAGACTCACTTGCCGGTTTTCCGTTGGTGCCCGATGCCGCCACAGGATGCCATCTTGGACTCACGCAAACCGTTCAAGGTGACGGTCTGTGTCTGACGCCGGGCTCCATTTCGTTGTGGGCTGCCAATGTCACCTTGGGAAGCACGACGAAAATGGAAAGTGCCGACCCGTTCGCGGGTGGTGGCGCGCGGCTTCTGGGCGGCGGCACGGGTTTCGAACGAGACGGTTACTTTAGTGGCGCGGCCTTCAACCTTGATTCGTTGTCGAGCTTGCGCGGGGAAGACAACCTTTTTCAAAGTTACGAGACGAAGCCGACCTTCGATGCCGTCGACATCGCGGCAGGCTACCTTCGCATGGCATTCACCATGAAGGACGCTGCCTGGGAAATGCTCGTGCCTTTCGTCGACCAACCCGTGGAAGGCATTTCGGTTCTGAAGGCTTGCTACGACAAGGGGTATATTGACCAAGCTAAAACGCGTGCGCTTTTGGTGCCGGGTTTGACGGCGAAAACGGGAGACATGCTTTTCTGCAAGCGTGCCGACGCCTCGACCCCGTGCGACATTGCCCAATTTCGGTGGCTCGATACGGCCACCACAACGTTGGTTGCTGCCCGCCCATCGAAACCAAAAGTGCTGGCGGCGGTTTCCGGACTCGTTCGCGAGTGCAAAACTCCCGGCACTGGCACCACACCTCCCGATGCCCGCTACGACATCCCCTCGCTGCGCCTGCGCCTCAATTCCAAGTTCAAGCTCTACGCTGATTTTTCTCATGGGGCTCCCAGCCGCACGAACCCGAGCGGGAAGCCCACGCGGGCCACCGACGAGGAGTGGCAGGCCCGCACGGCCGCTGGCAAGAGCCAGGCCCCTTTCATGATCTACTTCTTCGAAAAAGACGGCAAAACGACCCAGGGCGACAAACTTGAAGTTTCGCTTCAGGTGGACGCTTCGGGGTACCTCTTTTTCGACGGTCTTCGGAATCTCAACGACGTGTCGGAAGAACAGGCCCTCGCGAAACTCACGACAAAAGAATTTTTCGCGTGGGAAAAGATGGGGCTCGACAAAGTGAGCGGACTAGAGCCCGCTTGGAAAGCCGACGTCACGGTGAAAGTGTCGAAGTCTGCCTACCTCGACGACGTCTATGAAAAGCTGAAACCCAACGCGACGCCTTCGCCCGTGGAGTGAGGCTTTAGCCGAGCACCGCCTTCGCGATGGTTTGGAGCTGCATGTTCGTCGTGCCTTCGTAAATCTTTCCGATTTTTGCGTCGCGATAGAACTTTTCTACCGGAAATTCCTTGATGAAGCCGTACCCGCCGTGCAGTTCGATGGCGATCGACGCAACGTCTTCGGCCACCTTGCTTGCGAAGTGCTTGGCCATAGCGGCTTCCTTTACGAATTCCATTTTCGCGTCTTTCAGGCGGGCCGCATTGTAGACCATGAGACGCGCCGCCTCGATGTCGGTGGCCATTTGCCCAATTTGGAATTGCACGCCCTGGAAGGAAGCGATGCTCTTGCCGAACTGCTCGCGCTCACGAACATATTTCAGGCTCGCGTCGAAGGCGCCTTGGGCCAGGCCGAGCATTTGAGCCGCGATGCCAATGCGGCCTTCGTTCAAGGTTTCAATGGCGATTTTGTAGCCCTTGCCTATTTCACCCAGCACGTTTTCCTTGGGAACCACGCAGTCGTCGAACAAAATTTCGCATGTGCTCGACGCGCGGATGCCAAGCTTCACTTCTTTCTTGCCCACCGAGAAGCCCTTGAAAGAGCGTTCCACCACGAAAGCGGTGATGCCTTTGTAACCTTGTTCGGGGTTCAAGTTCGCGAACACAAGGAAAATGTCGGCTTCCTTGGCGTTCGTAATGAACACCTTCTTGCCGGTGAGGCGGTAGCTTCCGTCGGCCGCCACAGTGGCGCGTGTGCGCAGAGCAAAGGCGTCGGAACCACTGTTGGGCTCCGTCAGGCAATACGAGCCAATTTGCCCGCCCTTCGCACTTGACATGAGCTTCAAATAGCGATCGCGCTGTGCCTGTGTGCCCCAACGCAGGAAGGCGTTTGCCACGAGAGTGTTCTGAACGTCCACGAGCACGCTCACGGAAGGGTCGACCTGCGCCAAGGCTTCAATCGCGAGAATGGCGTTGAAGAAAGAGCTGCCGGCGCCACCATGCGATTCCGGCGTTTCAATGGCCATGAGGCCCATGTCGAAAAGCTTCTGGATGAGCTCTTTGTCCATGGTCTCCGTTTCGTCCATTTTGCTCACAAGAGGGGCAATTTCTTGGCGCGCAAAGTCGAGAACGGCCTTTTGGAACATCTTCTCGTCGTCTTTGAGGGCCGTGAGCGGGAGGTGGACGGGGTCGGTCATGGCGGGGTGTCCTCTGCTGAAGTCCGTGACTGGAAGCGCAAACTGAACTGCTTCAAGTTCTATCGTTTAAATGTATCGGTCGCAACACGGCAGGAACCAAGTGATCACGGTCATGTGAGAACCTGCCGGTGTCGAAGTGCTCACTTTTAAGTCATCGAATTTTTGACGGAAATCTGACGATTTCCGAATCTTTCACAAAGTCCAAGTTTTCTTAGGTGTGTTGTGGCCCCAGACTCGCAGGATGTTTCCTCGTTTTTTGGAGAAGCCATCATGAATTCTCGTTCCAAGGGCGGTTTTTCGGCGATTCTCTGCTTTTCCCTTTGTTTCTTTGTTCTTGCCTGTACGACACGGAGATTCAACACGTCACAGCTGAAAAGTGGCGCGTCGGGGCCTTCAGGGGAAGAGGGACGCGTTTCCCGCGAAGAGTTTTTTCGATCGGACAAGATCTGGTCTGTGAATGTTTACGGCTGGGATGCGGACAAAATGCAGCCTTGGAAAATTGGGACGAACTCCTCCACGTATGGCTCGACCACTGAAGTGGTGCGCATCGACAAAGACGCGCAGCCAAGCTGCCCAACGCAGGCTGTCAAGTCGGCCGATCGCGTTTTCAAAACGCAGAAGTTCACCCTTTCGATTCGTGGGAACAAAAGCCGAGGGACGCCCAAGTCGAGTTACCTTTTCAAATTCACAGACTCCAATGAAGCTTTTCTTGGCCAAAAAATGTTTCACATGCTGGGCACCTGGAACGACATGTCGGGCATGCGCGAAGCGGTTACGGGTTCACTTCACCGCTTCATGGGGGTGCCCGCACCTCGACACACCTTTGCCCGCATGTGCGTCAACGGAAAATATTTCGGACTTTACTCTATTGTCGAACACGTGGATGACGGCTTTTTCAAGGGAGTCATGGGGCTCGATGCGGCAGGCAATATGTACGAAGGTGCGGTTGTCGACAACGTTGGAACAGGAGACCTCCAGAAGCGCCCTGGAGATCCCTTTACTGCCTATGGAAACAAAGGCTACACGCTGATGCGCAACGCGACGGGTGGTGACTTTTCCGACCTCGGAAAATTCATAGACGCCATTCATGGCGCGGGGGCAAAAAGCGGCCCCGGAAGCGCGGATTGGAAGCGCAACTTGGAATCAGTTTTCGACGTGAAAACATTCCTGCGTTGGATGGCCGTGAACAATTTGGTTGGCGGATGGGACAACTACTACTGGAACCCGAACAATTATTTTCTTGTGAATGCCAAGGGCAAAGGAACCGATGGCCAAACTCAGCCGGCGTTCCGATGGATCGCAGTCGACCTCGACAACTCCTTTGGCCTGCAATTCAACGACGTCGACTACAGGAATGCGTCGATTGTCGACTGGGAAAGCGTCCGAGACGGCGTGAAGCTCCCCTTGGTCACGCATGTGCTCAAAGACAAGGATTACAAAACTTATTACCTCGACGCTATAGAGTACCTCCTCGAGACGAAATTCAACGAGGACGCGATTTTTTCGATGCAGAAAGATCTTTTTGACGGACTTCTCAAGACCTCTGTGTACATGGAATCGGACTCGTCCAAATGTGATGGTTCCAAGCCGGAGCCTTACAATTGTGCCCACACGGGGCGCCAATTCGAGAACGAAGGCATCTACCAGAACATTATGGGCCGAAAGAGCTTCAAGGGCTGGGGCTCCATGCGTGTGGCTTCCATGGCCAATTTCGCACGCGACAGGCACGCCTCTGCCAAGGCTCAGATCGCGAAGCTCCGATCGGACTTCCCGCGGACCACTCTGAACTTTTCCTCCGAAACACGTTTGGGCGGAAAGAACTCAGGCGTAGGCGAAAGCGCCAGTTCAGGCCTCGAGACTGCCGCCCCCACAGGGGATGACATTTCGATCCCCGCGGGTTCCTCCGATAAATCGCGGTTTACCGAGCCTTCGGTCGTCGAATAATTCCCAGGAGTTGCAAGGTGCTTTCTCAGTTTTGCTCGCGTTTCGAAAAATTCGCTCTTTGGGGCGTCGTGCTCAGCGCGCTCGGGGCGTGTCAGCCCAAGGGGTCCGAGTCGGGGGCCAAGGGCCGGACCGGGGCCGAGTCCAGCCCATTATTGTCCGCTCCTAGCGTCGATCTCGATGGCCACGGCGAGAGTTGTTCCCTTGAGTGGGGGCCACCGCCGGTTGAGTCGTCTTCGTTCAACCTCGACGGTGGAAGCGCATTTCAATTCAGCGGCGACTTTTGTGGACGCGTAGAGGACTTCCGTTGGCCACTGGGTTCTGGGCGGTTGGACTTGCGCACTCTGGTTCACCTCAAGATGCCCATGGACTTTGCGTTTTTGAGACGCTTCTTCACCGAGACCAAACTGAAACTCGATCAGATTCCCATTCGCCTGCAACTTGTGTTCGACGGCAATTTTGGCCCCATCAAAGTGCGCGAGACCCCCACGTTAGACCTGGTGACGTCGGCCGAAGTGTCCTTCACTCAACCCTACAATCTTTGCACTTCGGAAATCGAGAGCGTCGTTCTGAGCAACATGAGTTTCTCTACTCCTTTGGGAGATCTGAAAGTGCCCCCCAAGTGGAAAAATGCTCTGACGCAGGCGACGTTCGATGCGGGAGGCCCCATTCATGCCCAAATTTCGAAAGCCTTTCCTGGGTGGATGCAGGGCTGGCTCAACGGCGTGCTCGACGGCTTGCGCAAAACGGGCTGTGAAAAACCTCTGGTGACTCGCCAGGGGCCCATATCCAAGCCCTAAACTTGCCGTGCGAGTGTTTTTAAAAGCTTCAGCGTGTGCGCCAAAACCTTCGCATGGTGCGCTTCGGTGGCGATGAGGGGTGGCGTGAACGAAAGGACATCGCCGCGAGGGCCTGACGGCAGGGTGATGAAGGCTTCTTCCAAAAGGGCCGACATGAGCTGTGCCCCAAAGCCATCGGGCGCAGAATGAAACCAGAGGCCTTTCATGTAGCCTTCTCCGCGCACTTCGAAATGCATCCACTCGGGAAGTCCTGCGTTTTCGCAGGCCCGGACGAAGGCTACGAAGGCGTCGTGGGTTGTTTTCATGCGCGTTTGGAATTCCGGCAGTCGGCGCACGATGCCGTTTACAGCAGCCAGGCCTGTGGCGCATGCGAGCGGATGACCTAAAAATGTGCTCGTGTGTCGGGCCTCGCCAGATGTCTTGCCCCACACGCCAAAAAGCGAGGCCTCACCCACGCACGCAGACAGAGGGAGGCCACCGCCTAAGGCTTTGCCTAAACAAAGGAGGTCGGGCACGACACCGTGGTGTTCGAGAGCAAACAGGGGGCCTGTGCGTCCAAAGCCAGAATAAATTTCGTCGAACACCACCAGTGTTCCGTAACGTTTGGCCAAAGCACAGGCCTCTTTCACGAAGCCGGCAGGCCAGGTGCGCTCACCGCCGCGTCCCTGCAAAGGCTCAAGCACAAGCGCCGCAAACTCCCTGGACTTCAGCGTGTCTTCGAGCTGTGTGAGAACCTCCTCCACGGGGCGAAGCCCGTGCGTGGACGCGAGCCAAGCGGCCCTTTCAGGAGTGCGAACGGGCGCACCGAAATGGAGGCGGCCTGCGGATGGAGGCAGCCCTGCGTTCTCGCATTCGTAAGGAAACGGGATTTGAACGTTCCGCTCACCTATCCAACCCTCGAATCCGCGCGTGAACGCTTGTCGATCGTTGAGCGTGAGGGGGCCCATGTGAAGGCCATGATAGCCACCTTGAAAGCTCACGAACCTTTTGCGACCGGTGGCCAAGAGCGAAGTTTTTAGCGCCGATTCCACGGCCTCACCGCCCGCCAAACTCAAAACCGCATTCGCTTTTTGAAACGGGGTGATGCGTGCCAGAAGCTCAAGCAGGCGCACTTTACTGCCAGTCGGGTGCACGTCTCCCATGCCATGCACGAGTTTGGCGGCTTGCTTTCGCAGCGCCTGGGTGATGGCCTCCGGGCGGTGGCCCAAAGCCAACACGCCAAAACACGCCGTGAAGTCGAGATACCGGTTGCCGTCGGCGTCGGTGACGACGAGCCCTCGGCCTTTTTCCATGACAATGGGAAACCGGTCGCCCAGGAAAGTGACGTCGGGAGACTCGACTTCAGCGAGTCGGGCAAGCAGGGCCTTCGACTTCGAACGGGGCTTGAGCCGTGGTGGCTTGGAGGCGAGGTCAGGCATGGGCGGGGGGTGGCTCCAAAGAGGGAGGCAGGCAAAGGAAGACGCCGCTTGAAGATTTGGGGCTTCAGGTCGGCGTGTGGCCGTGCTATCGCACGGAGGTCCCGTTCGACAACCCCAAGGAGGTTTTCCATGAAAAGTCTTTCAAATGCATTTTCAGTCGCGGTTGCTGGCGGCGCGCGCGCGCTCACCTTGACGCTTGTTGCGGGCCTTGCCCTGGCCTCGGGTTGCGGTGCCCAAAGCCGCTCCGCGGACGAACTGCCTTCACTTCCCCTGGCGGCCTACGGAGATGCTGCTCTGGCGGCAACGAAAATCTGGAAGGTGAAAGCCGACGTTTTGAACTGCCGCGAAAAAGCGGGCCTTGGCGGCGCGGTGGTGTTTGAGCTCGCGAAGGGCTCCGTGGTTGACGTCGTTGACGCTACGAAAGTGAAAAAAGATGGTTACACGTGGATCCACGTAAACCCTCGTGGCGACATCGACCACAACACCTGTTACCTTGCTGCTGACGATCGCTTCCTGACGCCCGCCAATGGCATTGATGCGGACAACTACACTGTGGGCCGGCTTTATGCCGCGAAGGTTTTGAAGGTAAAAACACCCTTGAACTGCCGCGAATACGCGGGCACCGCGGCTCCCATTGTTTTCGAAGCGATGCCTGTGGGAACCGTATTGGACGTTGTCCAGGGCGGAGAGTTCAACATTGCCTGGTTTGGCGACGCCTGGTGGGTGCATGTGAACCCCCGCGGCGACACCGATCACAATGAGTGCTGGGTCTCTGCCCGCAAGTCGCACGTGACCATTTCAGAATGATGGATGTCTTTCAGAGCCTTGGTTTTTGGGTCTTTGCGGGCATCCATGTGCTGTACATGGCAGGGCTCTGGGCTCTTCGTGTGCCTTTGAAGAATGCCGGACTCGTTGACTGGGGATGGCCTTCGGGGTTCACCGCCATGGCCCTTTATTTCGCCTTGTCGGGAACCGCCGACGGGTTGGCGCACGTGGTTCTGCCCACCCTGTACGGGATTTGCGGTATTCGGTTCCTTTTGGGGTGGAGAGTCCGCGACAAGAAATACGGGGAAGACAGGAGGTGGAACCTCTGGAGGGAAAAATGGCGCGCTGGCCAGGGGCTCTTCGGCGTCAAAAACATCCACGTGAACTTCTTCTTTTTCTATCAGGCCCAAGCCCTCACCAACGTGTTTGTGTTTTCCGTACCGCTCATTCTCGTTTGTTACGGCGAGCGCACCACGTTCGGATTCTTCGAGGCCGCGGGCACCGCGCTTTGGGCACTGTGTTTTGTCTGCGAGAACATCGCCGACCACCAGCTGCGGAGCTTTAAAAAAGACAAATCGCTGCGCGGTCAGGTGTGCACGAAGGGTTTCTGGAAATATTCGCGGCATCCGAATTATTTCTTCGAGCTTGGCATTTGGACTTCCTACGCTGTTTTCGCCATCCCCTCGGTGGGCGGGCCCTTCGAAGCCTTCGCACTGGCCGCCGTTCCCGCGCTGGCCTACTTCTATCTTGTTTCGTTCACGGGGATCCCCATGAACGAGAAGGCCTCGTTGCAGAGGAGGGGCGAGAGCTATGCTGCCTACCAGAGAACGACGAGTCGATTTTTCCCGTGGTTTCCGAAAATCCGGGAACCCTAAGCTCCGCGCTCAGCGGGCCGTGCGACTCGCGTGCTCCAGGAACGAGCTCACGAGTGCGTCCAATTGCTGAGCCAGTTTGGCATCCAACAAGGCGTCGTTTGTGTCGAAAGCCTCATGCGACTTTGAAATGCCCATCATGTTTGGAAAGACGTGGCACCCCAGAGCGTCCAGGGGTTGCCGTGAGTGCCACAAGCCACGCACCGCGCCCAACGCGCCGGGTGAAGCGCCAACCAGAAGCACGGGCTTCCCGGAAAGGGGAGATGTCTTCACGCGGGAAAGCCAGTCGAGTGCGTTTTTGAGCACCCCCGAAATGCTCCCGTTGTACTCGGGGGCCGCAATAACAAGGGCCGAGGCTTCCGCCACGCGCGCCGCGAGCGTGTTCACGCCTTGGGGGAGGCCCGCAGCTTCAATGTCGCCGTCGAACACGGGAAGAGAAAGGGGCTGAAGGTCGAGGAATGCTCCACCATGACGCGCTGCGATTCCCCGCGCCAACTTTTTGTTGAGTGAGTCTTTGCGAAGCGAGCCCGAGAAAGACAGGAAAGTCATCGTGAACTCCGTTTGACGTCATTGGGGTGA
The DNA here is from genome assembly GCA_020247005.1 of Silvanigrellales bacterium. Classification (GTDB taxonomy): domain Bacteria; phylum Bdellovibrionota_B; class Oligoflexia; order Silvanigrellales; family Silvanigrellaceae; genus JADCJN01. The sequence goes on along the minus strand of JADCJN010000252.1, from coordinate 1,477 downwards.
GTGGTCTTTCGTGTGCTTCACAGCGCGCGGCGGTACTGCCCACCCACAGAATAAAGAGCGTTCGTGATGTCGCCAAGCGGAGCATGACGCGTTGTTTCCAGCAGCTCTTCGAAAATATTTCCTCCGGCGAGCGCCACCTTCTGCAGTTTTTGAAGTGCCTCTGTGGCCGAATTTTCACGCGCCGTGCGGAAGGCTTCCAGACGTTTTATTTGATCGTCTTTTTCCTCGTAGCTCGCGCGCGCGAGCTCGATGTCGTCGGCAGCGGCCGTCAGCTCGTCTTGGCGCGGGTTCAGGAACATGTTGACGCCGACGATGGGCAGTCGGCCATCGTGCTTGAGCGTTTCGTAGTAGAGGCTTTCTTCCTGGATTTTGCCTCGCTGGTATTGTGTTTCCATAGCTCCCAGAACGCCGCCGCGCGCGGAAATGCGTTCGAACTCTTCGAGCACTGCGAGTTCTACGGCATCGGTGAGCCACTCCATGAAGTAACTGCCCTGCGAGGGATTTTCGTTTTTGGCGAGTCCGAACTCGCGCGCCAGAATCATTTGGATGGCCATAGAGCGGCGCACGCTCTCTTCGGTGGGCGTCGTAATGGCTTCGTCGTAGGCATTCGTGTGCAAGGAGTTGCAGTTGTCGTTGATGGCGAGCAAGGCCTGCAAGGTGGTGCGGATGTCGTTGAAGTCGATTTCCTGGGCGTGCAGTGAACGCCCGCTGGTTTGAATGTGGTATTTGAGTTTCTGCGAACGTTCCGAGGCCTTGTACCTGTCGCGCAGGGCAATGGCCCAAATGCGTCTTGCGACGCGCCCAATGACGCCGTACTCAGGGTCCATGCCGTTCGAGAAAAAGAAGCTCAATGAAGGCGCGAAGTCGTCGATGGCCATGCCGCGCGACAAATAATACTCAACATAGGTGAAGCCATTGGCGAGCGTGAAGGCGAGCTGGGTGATGGGGTTCGCCCCGGCCTCGGCAATATGGTAGCCTGAAATGCTCACCGAGTAGTAGTTACGTACTTCGTTCTGAATAAAGAATTCCTGAATATCACCCATGAGCTTCAAGGCGAAGTCGGTGGAAAAAATGCAGGTGTTCTGGGCTTGGTCTTCCTTCAGAATGTCGGCCTGCACGGTGCCCCGCACGGTGCGCAGCGTGGCCTGGCGGGTGGCGGCGGCCTCGGCTTCCGTTAAACTCGCGCCCTTTTTCTTGGCGGCGGTGGCAAGCTGCTCGTCGATGGCTGTGTTCAGGAAGAAGGCCAGGAGGATGGGTGCCGGACCATTGATGGTCATGCTCACGCTGGTGTTGGGGTCGCAAAGGTCGAAACCGGCGTAAAGTGCTTTCATGTCGTCGAGGGTGGCGATGCTCACGCCGCTTTCGCCCACCTTCCCGTAGATGTCGGGCCTCGCGTCGGGGTTTTCGCCATAGAGCGTTACGGAGTCGAATGCCGTGGAAAGGCGCTTGGCAGGCTCGGAAGCCGTCAGGAAGTGGA
>JADCJN010000251.1 GCA_020247005.1 Silvanigrellales bacterium | reverse complement strand
TCCTCACGGAACGTCACGGGCAACGCATCGCGGTTATCCTCAACGAAATCGGAGAAGTGAATCTCGACTCCGAGTTCGTTCTTCAAGCGGACGAAGACCTGAAGGTTATGAACAATGGCTGTCTCTGCTGCACAGTTCGCGACGACCTTTCGCGCATCTGCCTTGAACTCGTCGAACGCGGGCTTCCATTCGACGCCATGCTCATTGAAACAACAGGGCTCGCGGATCCCAGTCCTGTCGCGCAGACGTTCATCCTCGATGAGCGAATCAACCAACATTATTACCTGGACGGCGTTGTGACCATCGTCGATGCCAAACACATCGAAAAAAACCTTGTTGAGGCAAAGGAAACGCAGGAGCAAATAGGCTTCGCGGACCGCATCGTCCTCAACAAGTGGGACCTCCTTTCGAACGACGAGCGGATGCGACTCAAGGAGCGAGTGACTGCCATGAACTCGCAGGCCAAGATTTACGAATCCGTGCAATGCGATGTGCCCATCCACGACCTTTTTGGCATCGAGGCCTTCGATCTCAATTCGCGCCTGGAAATCACGCCCGCGCTCGGAAAGGCGTTCCATGAACACACCCACGATGACGACGTAGAGAGTGTTTACCTTGAAGTCACGACGCCGCTGAGCCTGCCTCGCTTCCAACACTTCATGTCGCTCGCCGTCGAGGAACTCGGCGGACAGCTACTTAGGTACAAGGGCGTCGTGAACGTCGATGGCGAGGATCATCGTTACCTTTTCCAGGGCGTCCACGGCATGATGGGAGCGAACATGGATAGACTGTGGAAGCCCGAAGAATTGCGCAAGACCCAAATGGTTTTCATCGGACGATACATACCAAAGGAGGTTCTGCGAGAGGGTTTAGAAATGTGCTATGCATCTTGCGAGATCGATGCCCTCGCGTGAAAACTCGCGATCGCACCGATCAATCGCGAGCGCGCCACGAGATGCATGCGGAACGAAAGGGGATGCTGGTCTTCGAGTTGAGCCAACATGGAGTCCATAGACGGCCCATGCACGGAGGGGTTCATGCGAATATCTTCAACCTCGCCTGTTCCTTTGTGAAATGCGACGCCGCCAATGACCACCTCATGACCCGACTGCCGGTCGTGCCGCACGACAATGACATTGATGACATCGGATCTCAATTTCAATTCGTGATAATCAATGAACTCGTACCTTTCGCCATGAAGAAGGAATTCAAGGGGAATGTGTCTCGGAACGAGCGTTTCGTAACTGACTTGAACACTTTGTTCCGAGTTCTCGTCGGGTAAGCGAGAAGCCAGTGTGGATGGCGCCACGAACTCAGGTGCGAAGGCGCAAAACATCTCCTGCATGCGTCGAAGAAAATGATCCTGAAAATGCTTTTCCAGACCCATACGAAGATCTTCGATTCGGCATGCGGCGAGGTGGGAATCCTGGGAACGGATTTCCTTCGACGAGGTGCCGTCACGCAGGTAAGTGATCGACTCCGCTTGCAGCGCGGTGATCTGTGAGAGCCGCTCTGAGAGAAGATCGACTTCGCAGGCGACCTTCCAGGTCGCCAAAGGTGGGCCGCGCCGCCCATGGTCAGTTGGTCGGACACGTTCCGCTGCCAGGGAGGACACGAGCTTGAGGCGCAGGATGCCTTCTTGCGGGGTCAATCTCACATGCAGACCCATTTTCGCGAGCGCAATGCGAACGTCCGCAGGGGTCTTCAGACGCCCCGGAAGAAGCGCAGCGGCGAAGACGGAATGGTAGGAGCCCAAAAACCGAATGCCGCTGGCGACTTGACCGGCTGGGGGAAGGGATAGCGGCAGGAAGAACTCTTTCGACGACACGATGATGCGAGCCTTTCACAATTCCAACGGGAGGCAAACACTGCCTCTCGGAAACACATTTATTGATAATATGATATCAAACAAACAAAAAGCCTTCGCCAAAGGTTTCAAACTTGGGGGGAATTCCTTGAATGCCGATCTACGTCTACGAACCGACCGTTTACACTGCTGAGACTCCTGTATCGGACTGTTGCTTCTTCGAGTCGCTGCAGTCATTCTCAGAGACTGCACACTCGGCATGTCCCACCTGTGGCCACCCTGTGCATCGCGCCGTGACAGCCTGTGGGACAATCCGCGCGCGCGAGTCGCGCACGGGCGCCTCCCCACACTCGACACGAAACCGGATAGCAGATGGGTTCAAAGAGAAATTGCAAGGCATGCTGGGAAGCGACTTCGTACCCTCGAACCGCGGACGGGATGAAGCCGAGTCCGACTCCAAATCCGCATCGGCCTCGTCCGCGAGTTCCACGCGCGCCGGAAGAACAGCACGCCTAATTGCCAATCATATTTGCACTGCGTTCTGTCGTCACTGAAAGAAGAGGCGAGTCAACGCCCCGCCGTCGAGCTCGATCCTTGACCCATTTTCGCGCGCAGCGACTCTGTGCGTAAAGCCGCGAGCGCCTGGGTGCATTCTTCTTTTTCCGGGAGATCAGAGTCATTCGGGAAGAGAGCTTGCGCGCGTTCGAGCATTTGCTTGGCGCCCGCCTTGTCACCCTTTGCATTGAGAACGAGGCCGAGAGTTGAAAGCACGGGTGCGACGAGCGCACGTTCTGCGAGCTGTTCGCGCAACGCGAGCGTCTTGCGCAGCATGGTTTCCGCGGCATCCCTTTCATCATTGTGAATAGCGATGCGCGCGAGGCTGTAAAGAAACGTGCTCTCCCAAGCCACGAGCCCGTGAGCCTTTGCTTCTTTCTGACCAGCGACGGCATGAGGCACCGCGCGGGCAAGATCATCGCACTTAACAAGAAGATCAATGAGGTGCGAACGCGCCTCGCAGAGCATCCAAGCCGCTTCCTGCACGTCGGCATCGTTTTTCTCCGCAAGGGGTTCCAGCGTTTCGACTGCAGCGCCAATCAAAGGGCCCGCCCTATGCCCTTCCCCGCACTCAACGTAACAGAGCCCCAAGAGGTAACCTGCCATCGCGCATTCGAAGGATGAGGAGTCACGCGCCAACGCGCGACGATAGATCTCCTCCTGATACCAGACGGCTTCGGCGTGCTCTTCCTTCGCAACGAGCTCCTGAGCGCGGGACTCCAGCTCGTCTTGCGCCAAAGACTGAAGAGCGGCGCGTGCGGCTTCAGAAAGATCGTTACGGCCGTGTGCACCGTGATCGTGTTCGCAATCGGGGCCATGAACATGCCCTTCACCGCCATGGTCATGATCATGGTCATGACCATGCTCTTCCCACATAGGAAGGGGATCCTCGAAAGCAACCCACGCGCGCGGTCCTTTTGCCCACTCGTCATCGGTGAGGAGGCATGAACTCAGGGCACTGCGGTGCAAACCCTCGTCGAGGTCTTGCCCAATAAGGACGAGTTCAACCCGAGCCTCACCCCACGTGTCCATCCAGAGGGGTGCGAGGTCTTTCTTCACGTCGTCAGAAAGCACCTCAAGACCCTTGGGATGGAGGCCCATCCATGGACCCGCGCATTCGAGGCGGCTGGTGGAACCCGTCTGCGCCCAGACCCCCACGAACTCGGGGCGCGTGGCGAGCCAAACAAAGCCCTTGGAACGCAACAGAAGGTCTCCCTCACTCTCGAGGTAAGCCGCGAGGCGTGCAGGATGAAACGGCCTACGAGCTCGGAAAACGAAGCTCCCAAAGCCATAGGCGTCTGCCTCGGACTCCTTCGCGTCGCGCGGCACTGCAAGCCACGCAGGATGAGCGCGGGCTTCGTCCATGGAGAAAAGTCCCGTCCCGATGACTTCGCCAAGAGGGATTTTGCCATGCACGGACTCCACAACACGCGCATGCGGGTTCAGCCCATTCAGGAAGAACTTCAACCCCGAGAGATCTTGTGCCGAGACGATGTCGGTCTTGTTGAGCACCAGCACGTTGGCAAACTCGACCTGCTCTGTGAGCAGATCCGCGAGGGTTCGAGTGTCCTCTTCATCGCGCGCTACGGCAAGTTCACCGAGTTCCTTGGCTTCTTTGTACTGGCGCAGGAAGGCTGCGGCATCGACCACGGTGACGAGCGTGTCCAAAGTCGCCACGTCCGAGAGGCTCACGCCGTTCTCGTCGACGAAGGTAAAGGTCTCTGCCACCGGCATGGGTTCCGAGATCCCCGTGGATTCAATGACAAGGTGATCAAAACGTCCTTCCGCGGCGAGCTTTCGGACCTCCACAAGGAGATCCTCCCGCAGTGTGCAACAGATGCAGCCGTTGCTCATTTCTACAAGTTTTTCCTCGGTCCGCGACAGGCCTGGCGCTCCCTGTTTCACGAGCGCAGCGTCGATGTTCACCTCACTCATGTCGTTCACTATGACTGCGACGCGGAGACCTTCCCGGTTGTTCAAGATGTGGTTGAGCAGGGTCGTCTTTCCAGCACCGAGGAATCCAGACAGGACGGTGACGGGGAGCTTTTCGGTTGGTTTGGCGCTCATGGGGTTGGCCCTCTTGGAAAGGATGGACAAGGAGAGTCTTGGATGATACAGCGGTATCATTATCCGTGCTCTAGGGGCCTTGTCCAGGGCCTTTTTGCCAGAACCCGAGGCGTCCCGGTTGAGGAGTCGAACATGGCCAGAAAAGCATCCATCGAAAAAAACGAGCGCAGACGTGTGCTTTCCGCCAAGCAAGAGCCTCTGCGTCGCGAACTTCGGGCGAAGGTCCGGAACCTGACGTTGTCACACGAAGAGCGCATGGCCGCTCAAAAAAAGCTGAGCGAGCTTCCCCGCGACGGAAGCCGGATGCGCGTGCGCAACCGATGTCATGAAACGGGACGCCCCCGAGGCGTCTATCGCGACTTTATGCTTTCCCGCATCTCTTTCCGCCAGCTGGCTCTCGCAGGCCAAATTCCAGGCATCGTGAAAGCCAGCTGGTAAACCTCACTTTGGCACCACCATCCTTCTCAAGGAGAAACTCATGTCGTTCCTTCATTCCTCCTTTGTCCGCGCTGCACTTGCCTTCGCCGTCGTCGCACCCCTGGGCCTCGCGGTTTCTCTTCCCTCTGCCTTTGCCGCTGATGCCTCCTTCAACGGAGAAGCCATCTCGACGCTCGGTGACGCCTCGAAGCTCACACTCACTGCCACCCGCGCATCAGGTACGGGTTCGTTCGTATTTGCGAACAAGCTCGACGCCATTGGAGAAGACACGAGCCACGCTCTTTCGTTCACACTGAAAGAAGGCGGTTCACTGACGTTCGTGGCCTATGCGGACCCTTCCCTGGGCCAAGGCCTTGAGTTCGTGTTCACGCGTGAAGGACGCGCTCTGAAGAGCTTCGTGCGAAAAGCGGGAGACGACGCCTCGGCACTCGATTTTTCGGCAGAACTTTCCAACGTCAACGCAAGCCGGGTCATCAATCTTCAAATTGACGTCCACGACGGCGAGTCTCCCGCACACCTGATTGTATGGGATGGGCTCGAAGGTGATTTCCACGACGACAACGCACTCCTCAACACGGAAGAAACGGGCGGCTCACCTGGTAACGGAGAAGGCCTGCGCCGCGGCGTCGTTTTGAAAGACGCTACTCTTTTGAAGGCAGTCGTCAGCAAAGCAAAGTTCCACCACCACCACTGACGACCTGCGAAATCATTCCTTGATGAGGTTCCTTCCGTGAAAGTCCGCCCGCACTTGGCTCTCGTCGCAGCCTCCGTGTTCTCTTTGCTTTCGGCCTGCTCCCGGAACGACCAGGGAGGTCAAAGGGGAGCCGATCGCGATGCTCCTCCCCCAGCCTCACCAGCCCCAATTCGGGAAGGTCAGGACTCACGTTCGGCAGAGGAGAGTGCGCAAAGATTCCGCGACATGTGCGCACGGAAAGACCTCGCGGCGGAAGCACGGCGGACGATGGACGTGCTCCTGCGTGACGTGGCGCGAACGCAAGACTGTTCCAAAGCTGCGGAAAAAATGGACGGTTTGCGCACCTTGACCCTGCGAGACAAAGAGCTGGTGGATCTTTCCCCCATCGAAACCTTCTGGAACCTGAAGGAACTTGATCTCTCGGGGAATGCCATTGAGGACCTCCGCCCGCTTGGGTCGCTCAGGCCACTCGACAAGCTCTTCCTCAAAGGGAACAAGATTGTAGACATCGCCCCCCTTTCCACGCTCGATGGTCTTCGCGAGCTCCATCTCTCGAACAACCAGGTCGCTGTTGCCTCTGCATTGGCGAATATGGTGTCCCTCGAACGCATCTATTTGGAAGGAAACCGACTCTCGTCTTTCGAGTTTGTCTCGGGCCTCATGCGGCTCGAAAAGCTGAGTCTTGCTGGCAACATCATTGAAGATGTTTCTCCCCTCAAGGGAGCCAGCATGCTCACGAACTTGGATCTTGCGCGCAATCGCATTTCGAACGTGGCACCCCTCGCTTCTCTCAAGAAACTCCGGGTGCTGGGACTCGACGACAACCGTCTTTCCAACGTCGGTCCGTTGGCCGGTCTTTTTGAGTTGCGCTCCCTCACGCTCGCCCTCAATGAAATTGACGACGCGAATGCCCTCGCGGACCTCGCGAACCTTGAAGAACTCGACCTTTCCGACAACCGGTTGGGAGACAAAGGGAATGCATCCATCTCCGCGCTCTCTAAACTCACGCGATTGTCGTTTTTCAATCTCACAGGCAACCGGACGCTGGAGGGCGCACCCCTTTCGTGCCCAGTGAGCGAAGAGGTGTGTGTCCTCGATTGACGAATATCCTCGCACCCGCCGAGTCCCGAACACCTACTCCATGGAGTCTCGCATGCGCCCACTCTCCACAGCTCTCATCCTTCTGATGGCCTCGTCGTCGGCTGCGTTCCTCACATCTTGCGGAGGAGATGACGATTCCTCCTCAGAAACGCCTTCTTCCAAAGAAGGAAAGGTTGGGGCCGTCGATTTTCTCCTCCTGTCGGACTCAGGGCTGGCGTTCTCGGGGACGACACTGGCGGGAAGCGGCTCCGCCATCGCGAAAAATCCACTCGGCGAGGTCAAGGACGACACGAATCTCGCCGTAACCTTTACGGTCGAAGAGGGCGGCTCCGTTTCCATGCGCGCCTTCGCGTCAAAAACTCTTGAGGATGGCGTCGCGCTCACGCTCTCGCGCAAAGGCACGAAGCTCTCGGCAGCGCTCTCAGCCGGCGGGAAGTCGGTCGACATCTCAAAGACCTTTGCAGCGCTCGACGCTTCCAAGGAGGTTTCTGTCCTCGTTGATGTCCACAACGGCGAGACCCCAGCCCATGTGCTCGCCTGGAAGGGCGGTACCGCTTCGCCCAGCGAACAAAATGCTCTTTTCAATTCGGAGAAAGCAGGCGACGGTGAGTCGGCGGGCAATGGCAAAGGCACGTTCTGGGGCCTTGTGCTGTCGAAGGCTGTTGTGACGAGCGCGGCGGTTTCCGACGCGAAGTTCGAGCATGAGTGAACGCAAGAGCCGCCCGGCTCTCGTGGCGTTTCTCGTCGCTGGTGCGTGCTGCTTTCCATGCATCGTGTACGCAGACAACGGAGGTGTTCAAACGAGCATTTCCGTGGACATCGTCGGCAATGCCTTCGCTCGCAATGAGGACCCGGCAACCAAGCTCTCTGTGCGCGAGGCGGAAGTCTTTTTTTTCGCACCCATCGATCCGACATTCGACGGCGTCCTTGGCATCGCGGCGCACCAGGAAGGAGGCGCGGCCCTCTTTGAGATCCATGAAGCCACCATCGGTTCCACCAAACTCATTCCGTGGTCGCGCTTCCGCGTTGGACAGTTCTTTCTGGGTGTCGGGAAGCTCAACTCGACTCACCGGCACGACTGGCCCTTCACCTCGGCACCTCGCGTGCATCAGGAATTCTTCGGCGAGGAAGGCGTTGACGACACCGGACTTGAGTATTCCATTCTTCCCCCACTGCCCATTTCGCTCGACCTCACGGTCGGCATCACGAACGGCTGGAAGTACGGCCACGTCCACAATGCCGGCGAAAAGCCGAAAGCGCCGACGCACTACGCGCGGCTCGTGAATTTCGTGGAACTTCCCGGCGACGGTGGCCTGCAAACGGGCTTCAATTACCTTGGCCGCACCGACGCACAGCGCACACAAATGAGCCTTGCGGGCCTTGACGTCACTGCGAAGTGGCGCGAGGGAAAGGCCGTTCCCTTTTTCTTCCAGGGCGAACTCTGGCACCGCACGCTCAAGCCCAAAGGTGTGGACGCGACGAAGTCCCTCGGATTTTACGCTTTTCCGGAAGGAAACGTCCTTGAAGGGGTCGACTTAGGTCTGCGTTACGATGGTTACACGGTCCTGACACTCGAAGATGCCTTGGGGCGGAAAGTGAAGAACTACGCTGAAAGTTATGCTCCCACGCTCACGTGGAAACCCAGCGAGTTTTCCAAGTTCCGGATCTCTTATCAGTGGGATGTGGAGCGGACCAATTCGAAGAGGGGAGTGACGAACGCGTTTCTCCAAGCACAGACGACTTTCATTCTCGGAGCGCACCCAGCTCATGATTTCTAAATCCTTAAAGATCTTCATGGTTGGCTTCTCGGCGTTTTCCCCTTTGGCTCTTGCGGCGCCGAAGCTCGTCACAACGACAACGGACCTCGCCTGGATGGCGCGCGAGATCGCTGGCGCTGACGCCGAAGTCGAGAGCCTGCTGCGCGGAACAGAAGACCCTCACTTCGTGGACGCCAG
>JADCJN010000250.1 GCA_020247005.1 Silvanigrellales bacterium | reverse complement strand
TTCATACCAGGAGCCCCGACTCCCTGCAAAAGTCGAGGACGCCAGGACGTTTCCATTCGACGAAAAGCGAAACGAGTTCACGGGGTGTCACAAGCTTCACGGCTCGAAATTCCCCGTCGGAACGGGCGAGGTCGACGGCTTCGAGCGAGGGAATGCGCACCAGGAACCACTTTTGGTCTTGGCCAGCGTGGTCTTTCACTTTTCCGCTCGGATGCCCTGCGGCCATCACTTCAGGGGGAAAATGATAACGACGCCAGCTGCGCGACTGCGATAAAATACTCACGACCGCGCGAGAAACTCCGATCTCTTCTTCCAGCTCGCGCAACACAGCCTCTTCCAAATTGGTGTCGGAACTCTCGACGCCCCCTTGTGGCGTCTGCCAAATGCCACCCGACATCCGCTCGCAGGCCAGAAGCTTGGCGCCAGGCTCGGCTCCCACGACGACAAGGGCAGCCACGTTGGCGCGAAAAGGCAGCGGTGCAGACATTCCAAGCTCCGAAGAATAAGACTCAGGCGTCGAGAAGAAGCCGTGCGGGCTGCCATGGGTTTTCCTGTGTGTCTTCAAAGTGGACTTTGACACAAAGAACCCAAAGGTGTCCATTGCAGGCGAGTTCGCGCAGCCGTCCCTTCGAACGCGCACCCGCCTCGCCACCTGGCTGCACGTCGAAAGGAAACGTCTCACGCGAGGCGTCTTTCGCCGAAGTCACCACCACCGCAAACTGCGAGAGCCAAGCTTCGTCTTCACTTCCCAGAACGCCATGGTCGGGAAGAAAACGAGTGGGGACCGCGCTCAATGCCGCAACGCCTGCCGCCGAAAGAGGAACGGGCAGGTGCGCGAGTGCATGCTTGACGTCGCGCACGAAGGCATCGGGTGAGGACAGGCCGCACAAGATGCCCACGCGACCGCTCACCAACGCACTGTCGAGATGCGCCACCGACTCCTGAGGATCGGGGGCTTCGATTGGCTCGTTGGCAAGAAGCGAACGGCACGCAGGCGCCGCCAACGCACGCGGGAAAAGCCACTCCGACCGCGCAACGGCCACAAGATGCAAAGGCCTCACGGCCGGCGCACCCTGCAAGCCGGCCTCTGCACCCTGCAAGCCGGCCTCTGCACCCTGCAAGCCGGCCTCTGTCCTCACTCTTCCCGCAAATGCGCGTTTTTCTGCGCGCGTTTCTTGCGGCGCCACACGCGACCACACATGCACGTCGAAGCGCCTCAGGAACGCACCGAACCCTCCCCCCAACAAAGCACCGAACCCTTCTCGGTAGGGCCCCAAAGGGAACGCCGCCCTCGGCGCGCGCCTGTATATTTCTTCCGGCCACACGCAAATGCGCACATGGGGACGCACACCAAAATGCTGCAGACCGTCGTCGAGCACCACCACCACGCGCCTCACCTCGTCAGGCGTGAAACCATCGCCTTGCAGGCGTGTTTCCAATGCCACAAGTCCCCGCGCGCGTGAGGCACCCTGCACCACGTAACAGCGCGACAGGGCCTCATGCCCCTGTGCACGCTCCAGAAGCCAAACGTGCTCCTTCAACTCATCGCCCCAAGAGTCCCCCTTCAGAACACCGTCGGCCCTTTCCGCGCGCACGCCCTTTGTTTCAGCGCCATAGCCCCGTGCCACGAGTGCAACCGTACGGCCTTGCGCCAGCAAATCTGCCAGAAGCGCTTGAGCGACCGGCGACTTGCCCGCACCTCCCATCACAATGTTTCCGACGCACACGACAAGGGGCCCACGCCGACTTGAAACCACGTCTTCAAAACTTCTCTTTCCCGCGTTTTCGTGAGCCCTCCTCGCGTCATCGCGAGCTCTGGCTGCATCGTCGCGGGCTCTGCGAACTGCCGCCACCAACGCGACGACAAAAGAAACAAAGGCCAGCACCGGCAATGCGAGAAGCGTCCAGGGAGAACGTTCACCCAGGGGGCTGTCGAGCCAGCGACGCAAGGCCACCTGAAAAGGAAGGCTCGAGCCTTTTGGGGTCATGAAGGTAGGCCCATAGCGACTTCGGCGGGAGTGCCTTCCTTCACAATGGCTCCGTCTTGAAACACATACACGCGGTCGAAGTCTTTCACCTCGTGAAGCGCATGCGACACCGCAACAACCGTGTTGCGCGTGTCACGCGCTTTCCAGGCTGCCACGGCCTCCCAGAACGCCTCCGCGCTGCGGGCGTCAAGATTCGCAGTTGGTTCATCGAGAAGGAGCACCTGTGGACTCTTGTGCAAAAGACGAGCGAGCGCCACCCGCGCCTTTTCTCCTCCGGAAAGGCCTTCGCCCAAAAAGCCCACATTCTTTTCCGCCACCATCTGTGCCCCGGTGGCAGAGTGTGCAAGCCGAAGCCGAAGCAACAGTTGCTTGGCAGCATCCAATTCCACTGCGTTCGGCAAGCTGCCGTGCTCGGCATAGAGAATATTCTCTTGCACCGAGCCTTTAAAAACATAGGGGTGTTGCGTTGCCAAAAGCGTGCGTGGCGCCACTTCCACCGTTCCCGAGGTGGGAACAAGCAAACCCGCCGCCGCCCGGAGGAAAGTCGTTTTGCCGGCACCGCTTTCGCCCACGAGCGCCACACGCGCGCCGAAGGGAATGGCAAGGGAACACTGGTGCAGAAGAACTCGCCCCGACTCCGCAACCAACGAAACGTTTTTCGCTACAAGGGCCATGTCGTTCGCCCGGTGGCCCCCACGGGCTTGCTCCGAAGCCGCACTGCCTTCAAGAGTCGACCAGAGCCGCGACAGGCGCCTGTAGACGGCTCCAACATCGGCCGCGAGCGCAATGACACCCGACACCTGCTTGAGCGGACGAAACGCGAACGCGCCGAGAATCAGAAGGCTGGTGACCGTCGCGCCGTTGGCGCCCGAGGGCGACTGGAACTTCCACCACAAAAGCCCTGCCAAGAGTCCAATGGCAAGAAGTTCCGTGCCAGGGCGAAACGCCGTGCGCACCAGGAAACTGCGGCGCATGTAGGAGTAGAGCCCTTCGGCATGGGAGCGCAGTTCAGCACGTTCTCTGTCTGCCGCCCTCAGAGCATGAACCGTGAGTCGACCATGCCAACTTTGAAGCACGCGTGTGGCCAACGAAACCTGTCTGGCCGCGCCACCCTGAGCATACCGCGTAAGCGAACGGGAAATGGCGCGAAGAATGAGTGCGAGAGGAATAATGACGACCAGGGCATAGAGCATGGCCTCGAAAGCCATGACGAACATGCCCACGAGAAGGAACACAAGCACGCACCCGTCGCGCACCACGCTGACGGTTCCTTTGCTCACGGCACTTTGCAAGAGAGTGGTGTCCATGATCATTTGATTCGCAAGATCATCCACGGCCATGCTGTCGACTGTGTTGCCGCGCGATCCCAGAAAAGCCTTCAGGAGGTTTTCGCGAAGCGCATGCGCGCCGCGGTGCCCTGCACGCTCAATGAGCGCGCTCGATGCAAAGCTGGCAATGAGTTTGACAAGCCCCGCGAGAACGATGACGAGTGGAACCATGAAGGCGAGGTCTTTGCGATCGAGAGTCTGCCCAAATTTCACATACTCACGAAGGCCTTCCGGCAACAAACTGGCCACGGGCACGCGCGGCGTTTCCACGAAAATAAGCTGCAAAAGGCTCCCTGAAGCGAACGCAATGAGCAGCTCCGCAGCGGAATAGAGCGGCACGAAAGGAATCCCAAGAAACAGGTCGCGGCGCATCGCGAGCCAAAGGCATCGACCCAAACTGCTTCGGCGCGTTGTCATGAGGGGACTTCTCCATGCACATCGTCACTTGCATGCACCCGCAAAGAGTTCTGAGCGACGAAGGCATCTAAGAAGAGTCGTGCTGCACCGCTGGCCGCGTCGCGTGGAAAACGACCGCGCAACCTTGCGTACGCCTCTTGTTGTTTCACGCGAGCCATGTCGTTGCCTGTGTCCAGCATCCTTTCTGCATGACGTGCGAGCGCCGATGGGGTGGCGAGGTGTTGCAGGAATTCAGGCGCCACAAGTTCCCCTGCCGCAAGATTCAAAAGGCTCACGTAGGGAAGCTTCACAAGGCGTTTGGCAATTTGAAAGGTTGCCGGCGACATGCGGTAGACCACGCCTTGCGGAGCTCCCAGCAAACCCGCTTCGAGGGTTGCCGTGCCTGAACACACCCATGCGTAACCGCACGTGGCCAGCAGCTCGTAGGCTCGGCCTTCCGTGAAACGGAAAGCGGCTTGGAAATGAGCGTCGGAAATGCCCCGACTCGCAGCGGAGGCGCGGGCCACTTCACGCACAAAGGAAACATCGAGCGTGGGTGCGACCGGCACCACACCCACGGCCTCGGGCCTCGACTCGCGAAGTGCAAGCAGCCCTTCCACAAGCGCAGGCAAGACAAGGCGAATTTCCATGCGGCGGCTGCCCGGAAGAAGGCCAATGAGGTTGGCGTTCCGGGTTTCGGGCGTTGCGGCATTCCGGGCTTCTTCCAGGAAGGCGCGCGTTGTGTCGAAGAGAGGGTTCCCTATGAACGTGGCGTTGACACCCCGCGAACGGAACCACTCCTCTTCGAAAGGCAACAAACAGCTCGTCACGTCGACATGGCGCGCCATGCGCGCAGCCCGGGCTTCTCCATGGGCCCAAGCCTTCGGAGCAATATGGTAACACACGAAGGCACCCATGGCCTTGGCATCTTCGGCGAATCGAAGATTGAAACCAGGATAGTCGACAAGAACGACAAGCTGAGGACGGCGCCTGGAAAGAGCATCCCGGAGCCGGCGGAAGTGGCCAGAAAGCGCGCCATACTGAGCAAGAACATCTCCGAAGCCCATCACGCTGATGTCGTCGGTGCGAACAACGTCCTCCACGCCCTCTGCCACAAGATGGGTGCCCGCAGCTCCCCAGAAGTGCGGTAGGGCAAGCCCACGTTCGCGAACGAGACTTTTCAATGCACGCACCAAGAGAGCGCCCTGGAGGTCGCCACTGGCCTCGCCGGCCACGATGCACACGTTCCAGGAAGACATCGGCGGCAGAGCTTCTCGGCTCATGGCGCTTCTCATCGCGGGCGTCCTTTTGGGGGAGTTCGGTCGGAAATTTCGGTCGGAAAATTCGGTCGGAAATTTCAATCGTGCGACGACGCTGCCAAAGACGAAGCGTCGGCATTCCCCGCTGGCCGCACCAAGCCCCTCTTGCCAGTCTCTTTCATGAAGGCGAGCAGTTCAGACACGCCCTTTGCACCCGTCAAACCCGCCGTCTCGCAGGCGGCCAGCGCGGTTTCAATGGTGGGATGCCCCGCAATGAAGAGAATGCGGTAGGCCTCTTTCACTCGACCGATGTCTTCTGAGCTAAAGCCCCGGCGCTTCAAGCCGACTAAATTCAGGCCTCGCAGCGTGGCCCTGTCTCCTTGTGCGAGACAGAAGGGCGCGAGGTCGGCGGCGACCATAGCATTGGCGCCGACCATCGCGAGTTCGCCCACCCGGCAAAACTGGTGAACAGCCGACATGGAGCCCAGCACCGCACGGCTTTCAATCACAACGTGACCTGCGAGCTGCGTGGCGTTGGCAAAAATGCACTCGTCGCCAATAATACAGTCGTGCGCCACGTGCGTGTAGGCCATGAAGAGATTTCGGGAACCAACGAGAGTTGCTCCCTTGTCTTGAATGGTGCCAGGTTGCAGCGTGGCGCCTTCACGAATTCGGTTTTCATCGCCCATGACAAGGGTTGTGGGCTCGCCACGATACTTCAGGTCTTGGGGTGCGTGTCCCACGCTTGCGAACGGGAACACTTCATTGCGCGCTCCCAGCGTGGTGTGGCCTTCGACCACGACGTGGCTGTGAAGGCGTGTCCCCGCGCCAAGTCGCACGTGAGGGCCGACAACACAAAATGGGCCGACGACAACACCCGTGTCGAGGTGCGCGCCTGCATGGACCAAAGCCGTGGGATGAATTTCGACTCCGGGCGCAGTGTTCATGGGTGCATCCGTCATATCAGGCGACCTCAGCGTTTGAGGGGAGTCGGCAGGAGTGCGGAAAACTTCGCTTCCGCAACGGTTTCGCCGTCGACTTTCGCTTGGCCCGTGAACCAAGCAAAGTGACCGCGCGAGCGATCATACTTCACATGATAGTGAAGGACGTCACCAGGCACCGTTGGCTTGCGAAATCTTGCTTCGTCGATGCTCGTCAGGAGGCAGCGCCGTTCATATGGGATGCCTTTCGATTCAAAGTAACTGAAGCAAAGAAGGGCGCTCGCCTGTGCAAGCCCCTCGACGAGATACACACCAGGCATCACCGGATTCCCAGGAAAGTGGCCTGCGAACACGGGGTCGAGACCACTCACGCATTTCGTCGCCTCAATTTCCATGGCGTCATAATCGACGGCAACAACCCTATCGACAAGCAGGAGGGGGGCGCGGTGCGGCAAAAGCGCGACGATGTCTTCGTGTGTCATGACGGGTCGCTTGGAGTCGTTGGCCATTGGAAAGGTGTCCTTCTTACTTCTCGTCTCGTTTCGTTTCCGACTTTTTGCGGCCCGAAAGGCGCATGAGCGCCGCGAGGCCCAAAAGATACTCTCGGTTGGGCCTCGCAGGAATCCCATTGTACAAACCTGGCTGTGAAAGCCCCTTTGACACGCCCGCTTTTGCAAGAACAACGACGTTGTCGGCAATGGTCACGTGCCCAGACACTCCCACCTGCCCTGCGAGTGTCACTTTGTCGCCAAGCTTCGAGCTTCCGGCGATGCCCGCTTGGCCCGCAATAAAGCAAGCGCGCCCAATTTGGACGTTGTGCGCGACCATCACAAGGGAGTCGATTTTCGTCTGCGGGCCCACGGTGGTGTCGAGAAGGGCGCCCCTGTCGATGGCAGAGTTGGCACCGACTTCCACATCGTCGGCGAGACGAACGCCCCCCACTTGCGGGATCTTCACATTCTCGAGGCCAGACGGAGCGAATCCGAAGCCATCGCCGCCCAGAACCGCTCCGGGGTTCAGAAGGCACCTGTCACCCAAGCGGCACCCTTCGCGCACCACGGCATTGGGGTAAAGAATGCAGTCGTCACCCACCACGCTTCCGGCACCAATAAATACTCCGGAGTAAACAACGGTGCGGGCTCCGATGCGCGCGCCTGGCCCCACGAAACAGAAGGGAAACAGCGTCGCCGAGGAAGCCACTTGCGCACTGGCGTCCACATAGGCTTGTGCGCTGCGCCCTTCAAACGGGTGAGCGGGTTTGAAAAAGACCTGTGCCACACGTGCAAACGCCACGTAGGGCTCTTTGGTGAGCAAAAGCTGCGGAACCACAACTTCAGACGACAACGTCGCCGATTCCATCTCAAACCGAGCGGCAAGGAGCGCGCCATGTTCGGGCGAGCAAAGGATCGCTCCGGCGCGTGTCACGTAGGCTTCGTCCAAGTACTTTTCGTTCGCCAAAAACGCGATGGTGTTCGGAGTGGCATGCGACAAAGGCGCGAGCCCCTCGAAGACGCGCTCCACACTCGGACTCGTGGCATGCAGCGAACACGCGAAAAGGCCTTCCCCTGCAACGAGGTCCGAGGTGGTCAGACGCACGCCATTTGTCGGAGGAGTCGGAGGGGTCGCAGGCGTCACTTCTTCGCAGCCTTGTGCTTCGCATTGTAGCTAGTAACCACGTCGCTTGTGATGTCGTCGATTTTCGCAGCATAGAGAACCGCGCCAGCGCCACGTTCGAACACCATGTCGTAGCCCTTGCGTTTGGCCACATCATCGATCACCGAAGTGAGGTTTTGAAAAATTTTCTGGGTTTCCTGCATTTCCTTTTGGCGCACGTCTTGTTCGAATTGCATGCGGGCACCCTGGAGCTTTTGGAATTTGCCCTGGAACTCCGTTTGCTTGGACTTCTTGGCGTCGTCGGAAAGAACCGCTTGTTGCGCCTGAAATTCATCGTCGAGCTTCTTGAGGTCTTTTTCTTGGTTCAAAATGTCTTGGCGCTTGGACTCGGCTTCTTTCTCGATCTTCGCTTTCGCAATTTTGCCTTCCTCGGTTTGGAGAATGGCAGCCTGCATGTCGACGAACGCGAAGCGCAGAGAGGCCCTGGCAGCCCCGGCCGCACCCGCAGCTGCCGAAGAGGACGGGGGTGACCCTTGGGCAAGGGCGAGCGAAGGCACGAACGCAACAGTGGCAGCAACAGTGGCAGCAGCAGTGGCACCAGCACCCAGAAGCGCAAAGAACGAAACAACAGAGGCACGAAAGCGAAACGGTGTCATGCGGACTCTCTCCTTGAAAGGCCGTCGGCGCTGCGAAATACGAGCGCTTGGGAACCTCAGCGTGTCAGTGACGAAGCGTTGTCGTTGCCAATGAAGAAGATGAACTGGCTTTGGCCGAGTCTGCCCTTTTCCACCGGCCACGCCCACTCAAACCGGAACGGCGCAATGGGTGTGAGCCATCGGAATCCGAAGCCCACATCGTACTTGAGTTTGTCGGTTGAAAAACTTTCGCGGTCGTCGAGAACAGTGCCGGCTTCACCGAAGGTCACGAGCCGCAGATTCGCTTCGGGAATGAGCGGGAAGAAATACTCTCCCGACCAATACAACCTGCGGTTGCCGCCTTTGTCGATGCGACGCACGGCTCCGGAATCGGGAGAAACCATGACATCGACGAGGGGACTGATGACGTCTTCTTCTTGGAAGTACGCCTTCATGTTCAAAAGGGAGCCCAGACGGAGGCGTTCCCAAATAGGAATGGGTTTGCCCATGAGCGGGTAAACATAGGCAGGCTCGAAGGCAAATCGGAAGTTCGTGAGGTACTCGTCGGTCACCGGAAGGGGAATGTAGTAGGCCGCACTGCCTTCCACGAGTCCGAATGTGTTGTCGCCCGCGAACACTTTCATGCCAAATGTGTTTGTGGCCGACAACGAGACCCCGCTTGTAGGCTGAAGGTAGTTGTTCGTTTTGTTGTAAGTCAGAGTCTGCGAAATCCGCTCGGTGTCGCCCACTTTCGTGAACGGCCGCAACACAGGGTTGATGTTGTTGGTGCTCACGCGCTCAAACGAATAGCCCAGCGAAAAGCGGAGGTCCTCGACAAAAATCTCACGGCCCAGGGATGTGCCGACCCGCTTGATGGTTGTGAAGCGCTTGCCCTCAATTCCCTTGAAAGGTTCCGAAACCTCGTAGTCGTAGCTTGCAAAAACCGACGAGCTCCAGGGGCCATCGTTTATAGAAGGCTCTGTAAAGTTCGTAGAGAGCCCATAGCTTCCTGTGGGAGTGAGGTTTGCCGTCAGGCCAAGACTCCAGCCCTTGCCCACGAGGTTCGCCTCAGAATACTGACCTTGAGCGAAGAAATTGAACTCACGTCCGTCGGACGACGGCGAAGCTCCGATGCTTGCTGAAAGCTGACCCGTCGACTTTTCCTTCACCTTCACGCGGAGGTCCATGCGGTTGTTTTTTTGGTCGGGTTCGCGCACCACCTGGACTTCCTGGAAGAAGCCGAGGCGCTCAATGGCCTCCTTGCTCTTGTCGAGGCGTGTGGCGTGAAAGCGTTCGCCTTCGGTGACCTTGATGTTGCGGCGCACCACGTTGTCGCGGGTCTTGCTGTTGCCTTCCACCACGATATTTCGGAAGTAGGCTTTCTCTCCCTTGGTGACGACGTACTCGATGTCCAGGATTTTGGTTTCGCGGTTGGCCGACGTTTTTGGCAGGACGTCGACGAAGGCATAGCCCTCGTCGCCATACATGTCGGAAAGCACGCGCATGTCGTTCTGGAACTGAGAGATGCGAAACAGGGCGCCTTCTTTCAAGGCGAGCTTTTCTTTCACCTCGTCTTCAGGAAACAGGACGTCGCCCGTGACTTTGATTTTGCCGACGTCGAACCGTTCTCCTTCTTCCACATAATAACTGACTTCCACATTCTGACGGCCGCCGTCGAGACGCGCCTGGGGCTGCGCGACGGTGGCTTCCGCAAAACCGTTGTCGCGGTGGAAATAGGCGAGCCACTCTTTGTCGCGGTTCACGAACTCGTCTTTGAAGGTTCCGGCGTTGTTTAGGAAAGAGGTCCAACGCTTTTCACGCGTGGCCATGTTCCCTTTCAACTCGCTGTCGGAAAACCAATGGTTGCCCACAAGGTTTACGCGTGCCACCGACACGGGATCGTTTTCCAGCACACGATAGGTCAGAACGACTTCGCCTGAATCGGTGGGGTCGAGCGAGAAGCTCGCCCGCGCGAGGTAGTAGCCCTTCTCCACGTATTGCTGCTCAATAACGCGAAGATCTCCGGTGATTTTGCGCTCATCGACAATGGTGTAGCGCTTCGCCTGAATTTTGTCCGAAAGGGAGCTTTCGGTGACGGCTTCGAACCCAACGAATCGAATTTCTCGGATGCTGGGCTTTTCAACAACACTGACCAAAAGAACAAGACCTGAGGCGTCGGGCCCGGCCGAAGCACTCGCGTCGATTCGCACGTCTTGGAAAAAACCACTCGCGAAAATGGCTTTGATGTCGCGGCGCACAAGGGAGGCGTCGTAGGGGGAACCTGGCTTCAAATTCATGAGGCCTTTGACGGCATCCGACTGAACCGCGCGGTTGCCTTCCACTTTGACGTCGAGAATGCGAACGCCTTGCTTTGCAGCAGCTTCGCCGGCCTCGGGCTCCACAAGGGCTTGGGCACGCGCCTTGCCAGGCAGCCCGAGGCCTAAGACTACAACGAGAGGAAAGGCGATGAGGGGTGTCGTCGCGTGTGCCAGTGCGAGGCCCATACAGAGGAGTCGATGGCCCCGGGCAGAAAATGAGGTCACGTAGTGCCACCTTCGGTGTCGTTTGGGTCCAAAACCCCAACAAGAAATCACAGAATGCGGGTCCGAGCAAACAGGCGCCCGCCCCCAGAGTTTCGAGCGCGGATCAAAGCGCCACGTCACCCTTGTCGTTTCGAATGTCGGCACCCGCCTGCATGGCCTCGGTTTTGAGAGCGCTTTATCCACAACTCGCACAAACTCCGTAGAGCACGATTTCATGCGCCCGCAGCGTGAAGCCATGAGGAACGAGAGTCGATACCGCCACGCAGCCCTGCACGTCGAATACCTTTTTGCAGGCATCGCAAACGAAATGGTGGTGGTGGGCAAGGTGCGCGGTTTCGTAGCGAAGAGGCTCACCGACAATTTCAACGAGACTCACATCTCCGGCCTCAATGAGAGCTTTCACACACCTATAGACCGTGGCAATGCCGAGCGAAGGCACATTCTTCGAGGCTCGTTCCAGAACTTCATGAACCGTGAGGGGTCGGGCGGCGTCTTTCAGAACAGCCTGAATGTTCTCGCGCTGCTGAGTTTTGCGTTGCATCGTTTGTCCGCCTTAGCCTGTCTTTACGTCGCCTATAATCTCTCCATCTCTCATTTCGAGCCGGCGCGGAAGGGCATGTGCAAATTCCACATTGTGCGTAACCACGAGGATGGTTGTTTTGAGACGCGCATTGAGTTCACCAAAAAGCGCATGAACTTTTAGCGCATTCTGAGAATCGAGGTTGCCCGACGGCTCATCGGCGAGCAAGAGCACGGGGTCGTTGATGAGCGCCCGCGCAATGGCCGTGCGCTGTTGCTCGCCGCCCGACATCATGCCTGGAAAGTGCGTGACGCGATGAGTAAGGCCCACACTTTCCAGCAGCATTGCAGCTTTTGCGCGCAAGGCTTTTTCCGAGCCACCGGCAATGAGGCCAGGCATCATCACGTTTTCAAGGCATGTAAATTCGGGGAGCAGATTGTTGTGCTGGAACACAAACCCAATGTGGCGGTTGCGGAAATGGCTCACGGCGGCGTCGGAGCCCCGAAAGGGATTGATGCCCCCCACCTCCACCTCTCCTGAAGTCGGTGTGTCGAGCGCCCCCAAAAGATGCAAGAGCGTGCTTTTGCCGCTCCCCGATTCACCGACAACAGCAACAAGCTCGCCTTTTGCAACTTCGAAACTCACTCCTCGAAGGACGGGAAGGAGGCCTCCCCCCATAGGGTAGCTTTTCTTCAAATGGCTCACGCGCACTGCACTGTTCATGACGTCTCTCCGAAAGTGACGGACGTCGAGAATGTATCTCGCAGCTGAACCGGAGTCCACGAACGTGTTTCCCCAAGACGCAAGCTTCGATTTTTAATTGACCGGAGTTTGTCAAGTGGGGTTTTGAAAAAAAGAATCTTCCTATTTGCAAAGAGAACACTGACGTCGCACTCTCGACACGAACACACCCGCCATTTCGGTCGAGGAGACCACACATGCCTGTCGCGAAAGCGAAGCTGGTGATCGCGGAATCTGTCCAATCACACGGCCTCTACATCGCACTCGACACGACGACGAAAAAGGTCAAAGTCGTGAGCGACAATTGCGAGCGCTGGCTTGGCCTCGTTCCGGAGGCCGTCCTTGGCCGAACACTCGATTCTCTTTTTTCCAAGCGATGCGCGAAGACCATAGAGGACTGCTTCACGCGCCCAGGCGACCCCCGCGCGGCAAGTCCTTTGGGAGTGGTGATTCCCGCCCGCACGCACCTCGGCCCCCTTCAAGCCATTCTTCATCGCACGAGCGAACTCTTGGTGGTGGAGGTTGAACCCTCTTCGGGCATCGCTGCGGCCCTCTTCCACAACTATCACCTGCGCCTGCGATGGACTGTGGAAGAAATGGAGCAAACCACCAACATCAAGCGACTCTGCGCCAAGGTGGTGACTGAAATTCGAGAAATGACCAACTTCGATCGCGTCGTTGTCTACCGATTCGACCCTGAATGGAACGGTGAAATTATCGCGGAAGCGCGGGCTGAAGAGCTGACGTCTATCCTTGGTCTTCACTATGGTGCCGCCGACATCCCTGCCAAGGTGCGTGACCATTGTTCTGTCCATTGGTTGCGATTCATTGCCGACCGCGACGATGTTCCCTCCAAGCTTGTGTCCGACGACCCCAGCTTGCGCCTTGCCCGGTCACGCTTTGATCTCTCCAATGCGGCATTGCGTTCCGTATCACCCATACACTTCGACTATTTACGTAACATAGGCGCAGTGGCTGCCATGACGGTGTCTTTGTTGCAAGGCGGCCAACTTTGGGGACTCATTGTCTGCCACCACCACTCACCTCATTTTGTTCCTTACGAGGTGAGGCTGGCGTGTGAATCTTTGGGGCAAATTCTGTCGTGGCAAATTGCATCGAAGGAACATTCTCAAAGAAACGCAAACCGAGAATCCGCAGCCCGCGCCTTGTCGGAAGTTCTTGCCATTGCCTCGAACGATCAAAATTTTGTGGATGCCCTCACCGCATCTCCGCAACCCTTCCTCGATCTCGTACAAGCCGACGGTGCGGCCATTCATTTCCGCGGAGAAACACGAATTTTCGGGCGCACTCCCACCGCAAATGAGGTTGACGAGCTCATTAACTGGCTGCGCGCAGAACACGCTGGCGAAACATTCGTCACCGACCGCCTCATGATGCACTACCCGCGCGCAGCCCAATTTGGCAAAGTGGGGAGCGGCGTGATTGCGGCGAATTTGAATCCTGGCGAGAAAGACTACATCGTCTGGTTTCGAACAGAAAACGCCCATGCTATTCGATGGGCAGGAGATCCGCTCGAGTCTGTGGTCGACGATGCGGGCTTTCCTGCGGCTCGCGCTTCGTTCATGCCTTACACCGAACGCATTCGGCACAAGTCTTTGCCCTGGCTGGAATGGCAAGTGGATCATGCCAGGCGCCTGGTCTTCCTTCTGATGGGAAGCATTCTTGAGCGAGCCGACGAAATGCGTCTCTTGAACCAGGAGCTCCGAGAGTCGAGCCAGGCAAAAGACGAATTTTTGGCCATGGTGTCGCACGAATTGAAGACACCATTGACCTCCATCATGGGCTGGATACAGCTCATGAAGGCCGGGCTGCTGAGCGCTCGAGAAAGCGCAAACGCTATTGCACGAATGGAAAAAAGCGCCGAAGCTCAACTGCGCATCATCGACGACCTTCTTGATGTTTCACGCGTTATTTCAGGAAAAATGCGCCTGCAAACTCTCATCATCGACCCCGAAATCGCTCTGCGAGACGCCATCGCATCGGTGCAACCCGCCATCCTTTCGAAGGGCGTGAACCTCCTAACCACCACCCAAGCCCTCGCAGGCCCCATTTCGGCCGACCCCGTGCGCCTGCAACAAATCTTTTGGAATCTTCTCTCGAATGCCTCGAAGTTCACGCCGCGTGGGGGGCGTATTGAGGTGCGACTCGAGCGCATCTCCTCTCATGTCGTTCTCACGGTTTCAGACACCGGAGTGGGCATTCCCGAGGAACTCCTGCCCCACGTGTTCGAACGCTTCCGACAAGGGAGCTCAAGCCTTGCTCGCACGCACCAGGGCCTTGGCCTCGGCCTTGCCATTACGAAACAGCTTGTCGACCTACATGGCGGTGCTCTTGAGGCCTCGAGCCGAGGCGAAGGGCATGGCTCAACCTTTATTGTCCGGTTTCCGCTCAGTCCCGTGCGCATGGAGAATGCAACGACAGGCCTTTCGGAGTGCGGACACTCTCTTGTGGAAGCAGAGGACGACGTCACGCGCACGGAAGGCTGCCTGAAAGAAACCGTGGAAGGCCTGCGCGTCCTTCTTGTGGAAGATGAAGAGGCATCCCTCGAAGTCCTTCGCACGGTGCTGGGAAAATACGACGTTAAAGTAACGGCTGCACAGTCGGCACGCGAAGCCCTCGACACAGCAAGGAAAGGTGATTTCGACGTCATCGTTTCTGACATTGGAATGCCGGAAATGAATGGATTCGACTTTCTGACCGAACTCCGAAGTCAAACGGAAGGGAAAACGGCAACCACACCAGCCATCGCCCTCTCTGCGCATGCAAGCGAGTCCGACCGCATGAGGGCTTTCCGTGTGGGATTCCAAGCGCACATCCACAAGCCTGTGAATATTGAACACTTGCTTTCCGTTCTTGGCGAAGTAGCGCACGCCCGACCTGCGTCATTCGTTCTCTAAAACGTATTTCGTGCGTCGACCTGTCCAGCCGGTCGACAGCCGATTGACATATGGGATGCAAATGTCACCTTGCGGGCGTATTCATCGTGCAGGAGCTGCCTTTCAACACTTTCGTGTCAGGCGAGGCTCCTGCCCACTCCGCCCCGCCCCCGCCAAGGAGACCGCCATGAAAAACGTCACGCAAGCCCACCGCGTTCTCGACCTTCGCACCAAGCTCCTCCGTAAGAACGCCCACAAGGCTCACGAAGCCAGTGAACAGGCGGCCCAAGGCGAAGCACGGCATGAAGACAACCGGCCCGGTGCTATGGCGGGAGGCGCACCCCGGGTGAATTGGGTTTCCATCGACAACTTCGTTGTTTCCACTGCGCTTGGCGTCCACCACTCCACGGCGCTCGCACTCGACACGGCGTCGAAGCGCGCACTCGACATCCCTGTCGACCACCTCGTTCTTCTTCCCGGCGAAGAGCGCCGCGTTCGCATGGATCAAGCAAAGGACTATTGTGATCGCGTGCTCAAGGGTGGCGAGCGCGTGGGAGGATTCGAGGTCGCCTATTTGATGGAGCTCCTAGGCCTTGCGCGCGAAGACGTCGCTTCCTGCGTCGGCCTGGACGCAAGCACTTTCGACACCCTCGTCGACGAAGACGAGGCGTTTTCTGCCGACGACTCCGCTCGCCTCGGACTCTATTTTTTGCACGCCTGGTCGGTGACCACGGGCCGCATCCGCTACAGCAGCTGAGAGCGGGCGTCCCTTCTCATTTAGGAGCCCGCTGGAATGCCTCTCGCAAGTGCGCCCGCTTCCCGTTTTTCCCTCGCCCTTCTTTTTTTGCTTTCTCTTCCTTTCCTCGTTTCGTGTCTCACGTCTCCTCGGGACGCCGACACCCCGCCGGTGGCCGCCGAGACACCACCCGCACCTGCACAGGTGGCGACCCTGGAGTCGATGCTCAATGAACGCATTGCGAACCCCTTCGACTCCACGCAAACGGTGTCGCTTTTCTATGCCACAAACCGTGCCACCCAGGACGTTGTCCTGCAGTGCCTCGACCCCTTCTTTTCCATCAAGCCGGGCCCGGGAACCCGTTACGGCATCTGCCGCATCAGCGTTCCGGTAAACAGGGAAGTCGGCTCCCTCGACGAAGCAACGGAAGCGGGTTCCGATGTCCACACCACGTTTCGTTCACTTGAACACCTTCCTCTCACCAAGCCCGAGTTCGAAGCGAAGCTCGCAACGCAACCTGAAGACGCCCTCGTCTTTGTGCACGGCTTCAACGTGAAGTTCCAAGAGGCTGCCTACCGCGCATCTCAAATTCTCTTCGACACGAAGTTCCAAGGCTCCGCATACCT
This sequence comes from Silvanigrellales bacterium, assembly GCA_020247005.1. Taxonomy (GTDB): domain Bacteria; phylum Bdellovibrionota_B; class Oligoflexia; order Silvanigrellales; family Silvanigrellaceae; genus JADCJN01. Next base: position 19,837 of record JADCJN010000250.1, on the reverse strand, counting down.
CTTTTCGTGGCCTGCAGGTGCCCCCGATCGCTTTCTGTCGTCTGCCTACATTGCCACAACGTATGCTGAAAACCTTTCGAACGCAGAAGGAGCCCGCAAAGACTTCCAAGAGTTCATCACGTCGCTCATCGCAGCCCGCAAACGCATCTTCCTGGTGGTGCACTCCATGGGACATCAGGTCGTGTTGCCTGTTCTTGCTGCCCTGCCGAGCTTGGCCGAGCCCGCCTCAGGGGTGCCAAGTGGTTCGGTGGGTGCGCGGAAGGTCATTCAGGAACTCGTGCTCAACGCACCCGACTTTCCGGCCGACACCTTCGCGCAATTGACACCCGCCTTGTTGAAGTCCGCCTCGCGCATCACTCTCTATTGTTCCCCCCTCGACAATGCCCTCCTTGCTTCGTCGCGCTTGAACAAAAACGCACGCGCGGGAAGCTGTCGTAACGTACCAGGCCTCGATGTCATCAACGTTTCCAACGTCGACACGCCCACATTGGGCGTGGGCGGATTGGGTCACGGCTACTACTCGGGTAGACCCGTCGTAGGCGATCTTTCCCAAGTCTTTCTTGGGCTCGAGGCGAAAAAACGACTCTTCATTCAAAAATCATTCACCCCCGACCGCGAAGCCTTTGTTTTGCGGAAGTGACGATTCAAGGAATGCCCCGGCGCTTTCTATCCAGGCGGCATAGGCTCGAACGTCTGTAGCGATGGTCACAGAAGCCTCGCAGCCACCGTTCCTCGAATCAGGTCCGCGCACAATGACGCCCACAAGCTTCGCTTCGACACCAGCCTGACCTCCCTGATAAACAGGTCCTCCCGAGTCTCCACCGCAAGCTCCACGCGGTGTAGTGACCTTGCGGGGGGTGCGTGGGTCTCCTTCGCCAAGGTAAGCATCTGTTCCATTCCGCAAGAAAGAATGAAAGGGAACGCTGACTTGGCGGAGCGAGGGCATTTCGAGAGGGTTTTCCACGCCGCTTTTGCCATAGCCCGCGAGTGTGAGTCGCGTTCCGGGTCTCAGGGCATCGCCTGCGCGCCCTAAGGTGACAGAAGCCTTGAACGCAGGAGCATCCGACGCAAGCCGCACTACGGCGATGTCGTTCACGGGAGTGACAGGATTCCAAGCGTCGTTTGTGCGTTGCACCCAATCGTCGGAGTAACCGGGGTGCCGAATGGAGCCCACCGTGCGCGCGCCGACAATGCTATCAACACGGCTCGACTCCAAGAAAAAGACTTCCGTATTCTTAGGACCAACACCCACCCAAACCCCTTTTTTCGAGACAGGATCGGCGACGAAGACTTTTTCCGGGTAACAATGCGCCGCAGTCACAAGAGTGCGCTTGTCGACAAGCGTCGAGCTGCACCGCCAACTCATCTTCACACCGCGCAAGTCCTTAGGAACAGAAAGGTCATCGACGATTTGCGCTGAAACAAGAAGCCGTGCGGTGTGAAGAAACACCGGTGAAGTGCGATCGACGACTTCCTGCCCACCCACAATGGACGCCTGCTGCGCCAGAGCCCCTTGGGGAAGAAGGGCACCCACTATCAACAGCCCTGCGCACGTCTTTGGAACTTGAAGAAAAGAACTCAAGGGGCCAACTGGGACAGGGAAGTTTGAGTGGCATCGCGTCATGGCATCGTCTCCGGGCGGGGCTGTCGTGGGAAAGGGCTCGCCGCGCACAGGCGGCCTCCTCTTTTCGGGATTTTCCGAAGTTTCCAAGAGGCCAGTGGGTGGGCAGAATTCCCCTCTCACTCTTCTCCGTTTGACGGAATCGCGCGATGCTCACACCGTCGAACGCCTCGCCGCGCAGGCTTTGCCCCTTAGGCCTCCACAAGAGAAAGAAACGACGCCATGGCAAAGGCCACGCCCGATCTTCAACAGCCAACGCTCCCGCCTTCCCACACAGGGCCCCGCTTGAAAGTCCTTTCCTACAACATTCACAAAGGTTTCTCGATGTACAATCGAAGATTCGTTCTCGAACGGATCCGCGAGGTGCTCGAAATCATTGATGCTGATGTCGTGTTCCTGCAAGAGGTCCTGGGTGCGCACAGGGGTTATGCTGAAAAAGTAAACAACTGGCCCGAGTCGAGTCAGTTCGAATACCTCGCCGACCGCCTTTGGCCCCACGTCGCCTATGGCAAAAATGCCGTGTATTCCGCAGGGCACCACGGCAACGCCATCCTCAGCAAACACGGCTTCACGTTTTCTGAGAACATCGACATTTCAACTCACAAACTCGAACGCCGAGGTCTCCTGCATGCGGCCTTGAAGGTGCCCGGCGAAACGCGGGAACTCCACGTCATCTGCCTTCATCTCGACCTCTACGAATATGGGCGTCGCAAACAGATTTTCGACCTCTGCGACCGCGTCGCGTCGCATGTTCCGTCGGACTCTCCACTCATTGTGGCCGGAGACTTTAACGACTGGCGACACCGCGCCGGTCGTTTGCTCGAGGCGCGCCTCGCCATGTCTGAAGCGCACAAGACACTGCACGGAACCTACGCGCTTTCTTTTCCAAGCGGGTTTCCTTTCCTTCGCCTCGATCGCATCTACTGCCGCAAATTGCACGCCCATTCGAGCGATGCATTGACGGGGAAGCCTTGGAGCGAGCTTTCCGATCACACCCCTCTTTTCGCGGAGCTTTCTTTCGAACCATAAAACCCACGTACGAGCTTTTTCCAGCCCTCGCTGCGCCGGAAAAGAAACACGCCTGCGGCAAGAAAAACGCCTGCCGCAACAACAGCCCAGGTCCAAGGGCTCACAACAAAGGAGCGTGGGTGCCTGACCCATTCTCGCAGCGACGAGGCGAAAATGATGGCAGCAACCTTTCCTGGCAACAGCGCCAGGGTCGTACCCAACAGAAAGGTGACAAACGGAATACGAAATGAACCGCAGGCAATGTTCATCAGCGTAAATGGCGCCAGTGGCAAAAGCCGCACAAGAACAACGGCGATGAGCCCCGTGTTTTCGAGCCGGCGCGAGAGATTGAGTTTTTTGAATCGCGCGCCAAGCATGCGTTCGGTGGAAGCCGCACCCAGCCTGCGCCCCAAAGCGTAAGTCAAAGCCGCAGACGCCACTGTGCCCGTCAAGGTGGTTGCCACCGCCGGCCACGGAGGCAAGGTCACAGCGAAAGCGATGGTGAGAAGATTCACGGGCACAAGAAAAGTGGTGAGAGCGAAGACAGCGGCGACGCATGCCAACGGTCCAAAAGGCGACCCCCACATCGATTCACCCAAAGAACTGAGCGCCTCAGGTTCGAGCCAAACCCCCAGAGGGGTGAAACGCCAGGCCAAGAGGAGGCACACAGCCGCGAGCCCCAACAGGGCGAAACCGAACGGCGATCGCGAGGGCCTCGGCTCGGCACGACTCGCTTCCATCAGGGACTCGGCCAAGTCGTCGTATGGCAAAGGGCGCTCAGGATCGACGAGCGAAACGCCTCGCGCCATGAAACGACCGGTTAAAGAAACACGATCGGTCGCATGCACGAGCGTGCGATCGCCCGTGGCCCCGCGTGCAATGGCGCGTACCAAGGAATGTCCTTCTTGTGCAAGGAGCGCTCTGAATCGACCAAGGTCGTCACCGAATCCGAGGTGTTCGCACACAAGGCCATCGCGAAGATCACGAAGGTAACAAAAAGGGCGACCGGCATCGATGGTGTCGACACTTTGAGGGGCTTCCACAACGATGTTGACCTCAGTGTCGTAGCCCAGTGAACGCGCGTTGAGATTCGCCGACCCCAGAGTCAGAAACGTGTCGTCTGCGAACACCACCTTCGCATGAACATGAACGTGCACATTTTCCGCCCGAGAAGCCATGGGGCTCAAGGCAAGAAAGCGTCCATAGGGGTCGCGGCTTTCCAGGTTGGCAATGAGTTGAGCCTGCCGTGCGCCAATAGCATTTTGTTCCACAAAACCGCCATAGCGTTTGGGAACAACGAGCACAATTTCGGGGCCATCCCTTTCCTCAAGACGCTTTGCCATGGCGTCTGCCAGAAGGTCGCATGTGAAATACTGGGTTTCGAGGTAAAGGTGTTTGCTCACCGCGGCAATGACGTCGAGGAACAGTGTCTGAATTTCAGTGACCCGAGGCGCCCCCAGGAAACCAGGTTCCGTGCGAGCGAACGAAACCACCACATGGCGTGCCGCGGGCTCAATGCCAGCGGGCCAAGGATCATGGAGAGGCTCCGCCCACGAAGCAACAGGAGCCTGTAGCACTTCTCCTGAAAACCGAAGGTAACGAGTGCGTGCGAGCTCATGAAGTACCCGGGCGGCTTCTCCGTCGACCACAGCCATCACGTCGTGGTAGGGAATGTGATCTTTTCCTCGCGCGCAAAGCCTTCGGGCATCGCGAGCGCGGTGCTCCCTGGTGTCCCAACGCCCCAGAGCCAAATCAAGCCCGCCCACGAAAGCCACGCACCCATCTACGACAACCACTTTTTGATGATGCGAGCCCCACGTCGGGTGCACGCCATCGAAGTCGATGCTTACCCGCGAGGCCACGTGCGGGGGAAACTCGGCGTGAGGCTTGTGCTCCCTGTCGCGCGCGTAAACAAAAGCGAAGTCCCAGCACAACACTCGAACGCGCAGTGCCGGGTTGGCCTCCAACACTTCAATGAGGACGTCCCGCAGGGTCTCTTGCGCGCCCGAGAATTCGTCCACACGCACGGGAGTTCGGGTGTCGAAGTCCCAAGCCAGAACGACGACCTCGCTTCGCGCCTGACGAAGACAGGAAGCGACGGCGGCATAATAGTCGGCGGCATCGACAATGAGTGCGAACCGCGATGAAGGAGCTTTCTGCCAGAAGGCTGAAGTCTGGATTTCCACCTTCGATCCCTTCACGATTCAGTCACACGAGGCGTCTCTTGACGCATCCTCGCCGTTTCTCGTTCGGAAGTCAGGGGCACTGCGGGACTTCAGCGGGAATACACACCTGAGGCAACGAGAATCCAGTTGCTCAAGCAGGTGTGGCTCAGCGCGCGCGAATACGGAAGGTTCAGGCCCTGTCGGAAAGGGTTTCTACGACGTCGATTTTCATCACTTCCCAAGCGGGCCAAACGGCGGCGATCATCGCCAAAACAAGCGAACCTACACTGACGAGCACGATAGATTCCCAATCGACAATGACGGGGATGTTTTTTCCGGCATAAACTTGGTTCACAAAAGAGAATTTTGCCGATCGAATGACTTCAAGAAGACCCAAGCCCACGGCCAAACCGATGCCAGCCCCAATGGCTCCAATCACAAACCCCTCTAAAAGATACAAAAGCCCAAGGTCTTTTTTCTCGAATCCAACGGCGCGCAAAATCGCCATTTCGCGCGCCTTGCGCTTCACAGCGAGCACCAGCGTGATGGTGATAGAAAAACAGCCAACGACAATGACCATGTAGAGGACAAAACTCATGCCCCACCGCTCCAGCTTCAGCGCTCGCAGAAGTGTGCGGTTGGCCTCGGTCCAAGGTTTGGCCCGAAGCCCCTCGGCAGCAAGCGCAACATCGAGCGTCTTTGCAACGCTTTCGGCGTCTAAAGGTTCTTTGAGACGGAGCTGCACACCGGCCCACTCCCCCTCGATGTCGAGGAATGCCGCGGCGGTGGCCTCGGACGCCAACACGAGCTTGGCGTCGTGAGTGGGAGAGCCTGTTGCAAGGATGTCGACCACAACCACAGGCATCTGCCGCGGTGCGAGCCCCCCTGGTCCGTCTTCGGGGGTGGTGCTTACGAGTGTGACACGGTCGCCTAAAGTCACGTTCAACATGCTCGCAAGTTCACGACCCAAAATAACCGCAGGGAACGAGGCTCCGTCTTCAAGCGATTGGGCGTCCTTGGAAAGAATGAGCAAGTCACGCTCCACGGTCAGAAACTTTTCAAAGCCGCTGCTTTGTTTGCCCCGCGCCGGATCAATGCCAATAAAGAGGACTGTGGCCGCTCGGCTGCGTGTCTGCAAAATCGCATCGCCTTTTTGAAAAGGCGCGGCGGCGACAACATTCCCGTCGAGACGTTCGAGTTTTTCAAGGAGTTCCCCAGAGGCATCGATGTTCCCGAAGCCTTCCGCGCGAACGATCTCGATATGCGATTCCAAGCCGAGCAGGCGTCCTTTCATGTTCGTCACGAAGCCCGTCATCACACTCAACACAACCGTGAAGGCGGCCACGCCAATGGCGACACCAAGCACGGGCAACACCACGCCGATTGTGGCCTGGCTCCGGCTCCGTTTCGCAAGAAACGAGCTGATAAGATAACGAAACAAAAGAAACCGAAGGGCGCGTCCTTTGAAAAAGGAAGGGCGACTTCCGTGCTCAGGCGTGTTCATGTCAAAATTCCCATTTTAAAATTCTCATTTTAACCTTCTCATTTAAACATCCTTTTCATGGAGCTCTCGCGAGGGGAGCGCCAGGCAATGGGCATTCGGACCACAGCGGCGCCTTCGGGTGGCGATTCCGAAAACGCCCTCAGAGCGGCGATGGCATCATGAAATTCATAAACGCGCTCGGTCTTCGCGACGTAACGGCTCGCATCAAGCCCGCGTGTTATCGCTTCTAGCTGCCCGCCATCGGCCCGCGGGCTCAAAAACTCATACGCCACACCCCGTGTGCGAACGAGCTTACGAATGCCAAGGCCCGCCGACCACAGGCGCAGCCGCCGGAATGCTGAGCCACGCTGGCCCATGCCAACGGGTTCTGCCTTCGAACCACTTCCCGGAAGACGCGCGTGGGGAGGCACCGGACCATCGCAGTTCACAACGCGCGCACCGGCAGGCAAACCTTTCACAAGAGCCGCAAGCACATCGCCTGATGCGGCGAGGAACGCCGCAGTGGGCGCAGGCACCGAAGAAGGCCACGCCTCGCCTTCTTGCAGGAAAGCCTTGGCACCCAATGACTCTGTGAGCTCCCTGCGCGACGCAGGCCCTGCCACAACCACATTCGCGCCTGCTTCCTTGGCTATCTGAACAACCCACGTCGACAGGCCACCTTGCGCTCCCGTGGCCACAAGCAGCGTGTCTTCGGAGGTCAACGACAACACCTCATGCACGCCCTGCCAAGCTCCGAGGGCTGCCAAGGGAACACCCGCAGCCTCCTCGAAGGAAAGCCCGCGCGGTTTGTGAGCGAGTTCGCACTCCAGAGCAAGGCAGCGTTCCGCAAGAGCTCCTCTGCGCTCACCGCCAAGGCATCCTACAACCGCATCGCCGGCACGAAACCGCGTGACACGGGCGCCCGTCCGCACAACCACGCCGGCGAAAGCAAACCCAGGAACAGCGGGAAAGGAGGGCTCGCGAAGGGCATCTGAGGCACCCGCAATGTCTTTCAAATCGATCGCGTCTAAGCCGACGGCATGAACATTCACGAGACATTCATCGTCTTCAGGCCAAGGTTCGCCCACTTCGCCGAACGCAAGTCTGTCCCACCCACCTTGCCCCTTCAGGAGAAGAGCTTTCACCGCGCCTGTCTCCTGTGCCGTTGTTTTCTGGGCGCATCTTCTTCTTTTTTGGACTGCAGAAGTCGAGAGTACCAGTCTTTGGGAAGGTATCCTTTTCTGAGGAACCAGATGAGAAGGCCAAGCGAAATAAAACCCATTCCTCCCAAAGTCCAGAAATACCCATTCTGGTAGCGCAGCTCGGGGATGTTGTCGAAATTCATTCCATACACCCCGGCGATGAAAGACAGTGGCAGAAAAACGACGGAAAAAAGTGTGAGAGTGCGCATCACCTCGTTGGTGCGGTGGCTCGCCTCCGCGATGTGATAATTCGACATTGCGAGCTGAAGCGCCATCACTCCCGCCACCGCCTGCTCGAGTTCTTCTGAATAGAAATGCGTGCGTTGCGCCAATTCACACACGCGCCGCCAACGCGCTTGTTTCTTTTCGGCGAATTCTCCGCGCGCCGTTTCCAGAACGCCGACGGTGCGCCAAAGCGTGCGACGAAGGATGGTTGCCTTGCGCTTCAGGGCGTGAAGTTCTCGGAGTTCAGCGGAACCCGTCGTTGCACCTCGGTTCGCCATATTTTGCGCGGCCGATTCGCTTTTGTCTATGGAGGTCTCAATCGCCTCGAGCGCGGGGTCGAACGAAACGATGACGCCCGAGGCGAGCCTCACCACGCAATCTTCCACTATTTCGCGCGCAGAGCGCCCTTCCTTCCCGTTTTTTGGCAGATCGTCGTCCCCTATTTCTGCCACGATGCGTGCGACGAGCTCCCCAAAAAAGGGGGGGTCTTTGCGTTTCACGGTGATGAGGAACGACTGGCCCCAAAAAATGACAAGCTTGCGGGTCACGTCTTGAACGGTGTCGCTTCTCACACTTTGCGAATCGTATCCGCGCAAAAGGAGCTCTGCCCAGGTGTCAGTGCGCACAAAATGGGGCAGATGAACGGGTTCCAGGCAGTCCTGCACAGCCGTGTGGGATAGCTGGTACGTTTCTTCCAGGAAAATGGCATCCTCCAGAGAGGGGTCGACGACGTCTATCCAAGTGAAACCCGTGTTCTTCCATGTGTGTATCGTACGGCGCATGCGCTAAAAACCCTTGTCCACGGGATGTTGCTGACCTACTGAAGACGTCGAGGATAAACCACACCACTCCAGAAGGAGAAGCCGATGCCGACGATGCCCCTCCGGTTCGCCCCTGCACTCGTCTCTGTGTCCGTCGTTGTCCTCCTGGGCACCATGGCCACAACCTTGGGCGCCTGCGGCAAGGCTGCCGAAGATGCTCAAGAAAAAGTGGAAGACGAGTTTCGACCCGCTCCCGCCTCGAAGGCCTGCGGGCCGGAAGGGAGTTTCAGCGCGTCTTTCGTGCCGGAAAGTTGGCTCGGCCTCTGCGGCGACTCCCGCGTGAACGCCAATTTCGCCGCCGCGTGTGTGGCTCACGACACTTGCTACGACTCCTTGGGCCAAAAGCGAGAAACCTGCGACGCCGGTTTCCGCGCCGACCTGGAAAAGGAATGCGAAACGGTGTACGCCGACGACGCCTGCACGCCCTCGCGGCGCTTGTGCCGAGACATTGCCAAGGAGTATTACACTCAGGTGTCAGCCAAAGGGGCGGATGCCTTCCGCCGCGCTCAAGAGGCCGCGAAACCAAAAGCCACTCCCACGCCTCCCTAAGGAAACGTTTCTTCCATGTCCTTCCTTTCTCCCACTGCGCTTCACACTCGTACGGCGTCCCGCAAAGAAGACATCACTGCGCACGGAGCGCGCCTCTTCAATGTTTCACCCGAAACGTTTTCGAATTGGCGCTGGCAAATGAAGCATCAAGTGCAGAGCGCCGAAGAATGCGCCGGCCTTCTTTCGCTCACGGGGAGCGAACAAGAAGCCTTCGTGGCGCTCAAGGAAAAATTCCACGCCGGCATCACGCCCTACTACGTCGCACTCATGTCTGCAGGAGACGCCCGTTGTCCTGTGCGCGTGCAGGCCCTCCCCGTCATGGAAGAGCAAGTGGATGCGCTTGGGGTTGCCGACCCCCTCAAGGAGGTCACCAACTCTCCTGTGAAAGAGGTGGTGCATGTGTATGAAGACCGAGTCGCCTTTTGCGTCGCCCAACTCTGCCCCGTGTATTGCCGCTATTGTTTTCGGAAGCGCCGCGACGAAGAAGTCGGCCTTCACTTCAACAAAACCATTGTCGACGCTGGCATCGCCTACATCGCGTCGAATTCGCGCATTCGCGACGTTCTGATCACAGGCGGCGATCCCCTCATCGCAAACGACGCCACTCTCGAAAACCTCCTCTCGCGACTGCGAGCCATTCCCCACGTCGAGATTCTGCGTATCGGCACCCGTGTGCCCGTCACCTTGCCCTATCGTGTGACCCCCGAACTCGCGAAAATGCTGGCGAAGTACCACCCTATTTGGGTGAACACGCACTTCAATTGCGCAGAAGAAATCACACCGGAAGCCACCGCAGCCGTCGACACCCTTCTGCGCGAAGGCATTCCCGTGGGGAATCAGGCTGTGTTGCTCAAAGGTGTCAACGACACTCCGGAGCGTCTCAAAGCGCTGGTGGAAGGCCTTGTGCGTATCCGGGCCCGTCCCTACTACATTTATCAGGCACAAATTGTGGAAGGCACCGGGCATTTGCGAGTGCCCGTGGAAAAAGGCCTCGACCTCATGCGTTCCCTTCGGGGGAACACAACGGGCTTTGCCATTCCCCAGTACGTGCTCGACACGCCTTTTGGAAAGGTTCCGCTGTCGCCCAACCATGTTGTGGGTCGCCAAGGCGACGAAGTCGTCGTTGAAACCAACGGAGGCAAACTCTGGGGTGAGCCCAACCCACTCGGCACATACGAACCAAAGCGGCCTTTGCTCGATGTTCCTGAAGAACGCAAACCCCACGTCGTTCGACTCTAGGCACCCACTTGTAGCACGGGAAAGTCCGCATGCCGTCCATACTTATTGCGTTTCTCGCCGCCGCATTCTCTGTCGCTTCGGCTTCCTCAAAGTCAAGTGAAGCGCGTTTTGGTGCACTCGAGAACGCCGCTGCGCTCTGCGTGTCTGCATTTTCGGTGGTGAGCCCAAACACAAGCCCCAACGAAACAAAGCCGCCGTGGGAAGCGTCGCGTCTTGACGTTCTAGAGGCCTGCGCCACGGTGCGGGGTTTTGCGTCGCGTCGCTCCCCTTTCACAGCCGACATGGCCCGCACCTGTGCGGCGGTGTGTGATGCCTTCCAGGAGTCGACGAAAGCGTTTCCCCCCAATGCGCCTCTCGTCGCAAGTGCGAAAGCTTGTTCGAAGGCCTGTTCGGCGTTCTAAAGCAAGTAGAACAGGTTCTTGTTGAGTTCATGCACGCGTGCCACTAGCAATTTAGAAAGCGCTCGGTACACCTTTTTGCCGAGCTCGGGCTGACGTTCGAACAGCGCGAGCATGGCTTCCACGTTGCCCTCTACGACGTACGTTTCCTTTGTCGCAAGAGTGGTGGCTGTGCATTCTCCGACTTCCGCAAGCGCGAAGTCGCCAACGGTGTGGCCTTCACCTAAAGACGCCACTTTTTCTGTTTTGGCGGCGCCCGGAAAATTCACAATAACGTCTACGGCTCCCGAAAGAATGCAATATAAAGAAACAGCTTTCGAACCCTGTTTAGTCAGTGTTTCTCCGGTACAAAACATCCGTCGTTGCATGCAGCGAGCAAGAAGCACTCTTTCGTCAGAAGCGAGGCGCGCGAACAAGGCGAAACCATGGAGGGCATCGGGGTTGAAGTCCAGTGCACCGGCGGCGTTGGGAGTCATGTCACTCGTCTCCAGAGGTTTCCAACGGGGCGCGCGACTCTTGCGGCTCGCCTTTTCCGCGCGCTTTTACCCTTCGACCAAAGTGCCTTTCGGAGGTTTCTTTGTACAGCTCCCGAATAAATCCTGTGTACTTGTCGCTCGTAGCAGCGCTCGAGTCGAGTTCCTCGGCGAGGAATGCCAATACTCTCATGCGTCGAAGGAAGTTTTTTTCTTTGTCGATATGCAGCATGTCGCGCGAGCGGTTGCCAAGGAAATCGAGTGTTTCGTATACACCGGCCAGGAACGCCCAATGCGCCCGTTCCAAATTTTCACGCAGGCGTGTGCGCACCTGCGTGAGGTCTTTGGCTTCCGGATCATCGAGGAAAGCCACAGCTTGAAAGAGCGCTTTGTATTCCTTCTGAAGGGGAGCGTAAGCCCGGTAAGCGTCTCCGTAGTCTTCCAAAAACCTCCGAAGGCCAAACAAAGTCCGTGTCGCGGGAAGCGGCAGGGCGGCGGGAAGAAACTTGGGCGCAGGCGTCGGAGTGACCGCGCCCCCATTCGAACTCAAATTGGGTTTTGCTTCCTCGTCGGCCAAGGGGTCTTCGTTGCCCTCGGCTTCGATCTTCGTTTTCGAGCTCTCTGCTCCTGCCGGCGCACCGGCGTCTGTTTCTTTGACCCACGACGCACATGCCCCCAAAGCAAAGCAACAGGGGGCTAAAGCAAGTATCCAGAATTTCACGGCGTCTCCTTGGGGGTCGGCAACGACGCTCCATTGGGCGCCACAACAGAGGTTCCAGTCGGCTTATCGAACCGTGTTCCTTTCAAAACAGCGCTGGGTGTGGTGGGGTCTTCAGACGGAGGAGGCAAAGGAGGCGCACCCGGATGGGTCGACGTGAAAAGCACCTGCAGGCCCATGCGGAGCTTCGCCTGTGTGGGCGAGGCAAAAGAAACGCTCAAGAAGGGTCCCACACCCACCGTGCGTGCGAGGTGGAACACAGCGCTAACGCCAAGCCCCACTCCGTACCAATTCAAGCGCGTGTGAGAGCCCACCTCCGACCGCACCGGTGTTTGCGTCTGCGTCTCGTAGACGGCTCGCACCTGACGCAGGGGAGCGTAAGTGACGCGCGCTTCCGCCGACAACAAACCATACCGCGTGAGGGGCATGCCTTCAGCCAACAAAAGGTCGACCCCGGCTTCGGTCACGTTTGTATCGGCATAAACGTCGCTTTCCCCTCCGTAGGCGTTCTTTTGCACCTGAAATGTGCCGCCGTTGTAAAACACGGCCGAGGGTCCGAGGAAAAAAGACCTCGTACGCCCCGTGGGGCCCTTCACAGGCATGCCCAAAGGAAATAAAATCGAGAAACCGTAAGAGAAGTCGGGAACATAACGGGTTTGGCTCGGGGCCTTGAGTGCTGTCCAGCTTCCAAAGTTGGAGTCTATCCGAAAGCCGATAGGCAGAGGTTCACCCGCGGTATCCTGTGTTTCCGAGAGCAAGGCTTCACCGATCTTTTCCCATGGAGCAAGCACGCGCTTTCTTTCGGGAGGAGGGGCCACAATACCGGCCTCTTCCAGCCGGCGGCGACGTTCGAGGGGGGTCTCAACGTCCTTCCCATGCAGGCCTGTTTCTTCCGGCGGAAGAATGCCGTTCCCTGCGTCCTCAACGACCGGAGCTTTTTCCTTAGGCGGTGCTTCAATTCCACTCCGAGAGCGAGGTCGCGCTTGCGCCAACGTGAACGACCCCGTTTGAAGAACCAACGGAGTGGCCGGCATCGCCATGTGAAGCAAAGAAACAACAGAAAGGAACAAGGGCACTCTCCGTCTGGAACTCGCGGCTCCCAGCCGCCCCGTGCCCTGAGTTTATGCCGTTTCCTTGCGTCGCACTTCGCGCCAATTTTCCAACACCCACCCCGACGAAGCGGGACGCCCCGAGCGCCCCCCTGGCCTGCGAGAATGAAATGAGCCCTTGCGAAGTTCGCAAAAGCTAAGACAGAGGCCAATTGTGATCGCAATCGACTCCGGAATATTTCAGAGAGAGGTGCTTTTTTTGCTTGGCGCGGGCTTCGCCCTCGCACTTTTCCTCGTCGTTTCTCAGGCCGTGTCCGAACGCCGCGCTCCGAGAAAAGACGGCACGAGTCGTGCTTCTCGCGACGAACTCCCCGAGCATCTGCGCGCTCTTTATGCTTTCAGCGACGACTGGGAAGGCGATGCGACACGGCCTTTTCCCGTGTCTTTGCGTGGCTTAGACGCACATCTTTGGGAAGTCTCGTTGTTTGGATCGCGAGAACTCGAGAATTTACGCGCGGTGAGTTTCGATGGCGCCCGTTACTTCGAACTTGGCAACAGTGCGAAAGAGAGCGTTCGTATTTTAACTCCCCTGGTCCGAAAGGTAGTTGCTCGTTTTCGGGCTGAATTCGAACAGGCACGGCCCATTGTTCACATCCCACCCCTGCCTCTACCCAAAAAAACCTTGAAGCTGCACGGCCCCTTTGCGAAGACCGCAACACCGGAGCCACCCTCACCTGCGCTGCTTTCGTGGCTTTCGTCGGAACGCCATATTCATCACGTCTCTCACTGGTTCCTGCGCGAACTTCACCAGGTTGCACGCGAGGCACGCGTCACGCCGTCGCTCACCGTGAGCTGGGAGGAAGGGCTTGTTCTTTCGGTTCGCATGCCCTTTGCACACGAGCTTTCCGTTCTCTCGGACCTCGCCAAGAACAACGAGTGCATTGGAGTCGCCATTACGCGCGAAGAAGTTGTTGTCGATCTCTGGGTCGCATTTCCTCCCGACTCGGCTACGAACGGCTTGTTCCGCACTGGGCCATTCCGTGTCACGACACGCGACAAAAGGAGCGCATCGTGAGGGATGCGCGACGCCGACAGTTTCTTAAGTTCTCTGGGTCGGGCGTGCTCTTGATGTTTTTACAAGCGTGCAAAAATACGATCTCGGGAACGGCTCCTTCACCCGCAGGCGCCCCCTCCGCGCAGCGTGTGTGCGCGCCAGGGGCGCTTCCTTACAAGTCGGTTCAGCCGGCCGTGGCTTCCTCACTTCCCTCGAGTGCTGCCGCCGTTCCTGCACTTGGCTTAACGGAGTCCAACACACCCTTCGAAAAAACTTTTCGGTACGATCAGGCGTCCGACACCTTTCACCTCTCGCTCACCGTGCCTTCTGGTGACGACACCCTCTTGTCTTCGTCTCGTCTGTCGTTTCGCGTCGGAAATTCTCCCTGGCAAGCCATTCCCGTTCGGGCAAAAACGTCGGAAGCCGACGGCAATACGTTCCACTCTGGCCGTTTCCAGGCTTTGCTGCTGTCGGAATATGGCAAAAGCGACTCGCTCACTTTTCGGATTGAAGCCGATGGCGTTCTTGGTGAAGTCGAGGCGGAAGTGGCTGCCGAACAAGAGGAACCCTTGCCTCTTTCCCTGGCAAGCGAAGCGGCAACACCTTACGTTCCACAGGGGTTTTCGCAGGCTCCCGTTGGCATCACTGTCATTTCCCGCGCTCAGTGGAACGCGCTGCCTCCCAAAAAGCCAGCCGATAAGGCGACGTGGAAGAAAATCGTGTGCCACCATAGTGCACAATACATTGGCCCCAACACCGACCCCGGTTCGGTTGTGCGCTCTTACCAACGTTCCCATATGCACGGAGAAGGGTGGGATGACATCGGTTACAACTTCCTTGTTGCCCCCGATGGCCGGGTCTTTGAGGGTCGTAACGGAGGAAAGAACTCTCAGGGTGCGCACACCAAGAGCGCAAACGATGAAACGGTGGGCATCAATTTCATGGGGCAGTTCCATGACCCCGAACCGGGCTCTAAAAACGAACCGACAGCCGCCCAACTCGACAGCGGCGCGCGTCTTATTGCGTGGCTGGCAAAAGAATGTGGAATAGACCTTTCGGCCAACACGAGTCTCAACGCCGGCTCACGGGCCCCGCTGCCAAACGTCGCCATGCACAGAGACGTTGCGGCAACGTTTGGGCCTGGCGACGCGACGGCATGCCCAGGTTCACGCATGTACGGCAAGGTCGGTGAGTTGCGCACCACGGCCACAAGTTACCTGACGCAAATGGAAAATCCGGCCCCACAGGCAACCCCGGCCGCTAGGGCGCCGCCGGCGTCGTGCTGAGGACGTCTGCGAAAAACGCCGTGGCCTCACGAAGGAGAAGTTGTCGCACGGCATCGGTTTCGTTCAGGGCATCGTGTTTGGCACCAGGAAGCAAAAGGCGGCGGCAAGGTTTGGCCTCGTTGCAGAACGCCTCGTGCGCGAGCGGCAAAACAAGAGCGTCCCGTTCCGCTGTGAAGACAAGCGCGGGCACTCGATGTTCCGCGTAATGCGCCTGAAACACGTCCGTGGCGTCGATGGCCGTCGCAGCCCAACCGTTTGTCGTGGAACCATGCCGCAGTGCGGGAGCATTGTTCAAAAGGTCTTGGAAGAAGGCATGGCGTCTCGTGTCAGACGTAAAAATATTTTTATCCTCGTACTCCGAAGGCGCCCAAGCCTTTCCGCCTGGAACGAAACTCCTGCACCGGCCAACCTGACAAAGAAAACGCGTGAGGGGACCCGCCACCCATGAACCGCCGGGGAATTGGAAGTTGATTTCAAACATAGGCACAACGTAAACGGCCGCGTCGAAGGCATCCTTGTGCACCGCGTTGTGCATCGCTCCGACGGCCGCGCCCATCGAAGGCGCCAGAAAAACGCGACGCACGCCCTGTTTGCGCGGTTGAACCTTTGTCAGGAAGGTATCAAGGTCGGCGACGTAGTCGGCAAAGGCATCGACGTGAACCGCATCCCGCACCGGAGAGAGGCGGGAAGAAGCACCTTGCCCACGGTGATCGTAAGTCAAAACATCGAACCCCGCAGTGTGAAGGTCGTGAAGGGTTTCGAGGTTGCGCGTGAAGGAATCCGTGACACCCGTTACGAACACAAGCTCGGGACGCGGCGTGCCGTCTTCCTTTGGTGCGGTGTGACGAAACGACGCCCACGCCAACCGCACCCCTGCGCCGCGCGCGCTTTCAAAAGTCCCCGACACCTGGCGCTGGGAGCGAAACGAAGCGAGGGCCTTGCCCTGAGGATGGCGTGCAAAGGTTTCCCGCACGGCCTTTTCCGTCTCTGCGCCGTCAGCGCCCTCAAATGCAGGAGGAAACTGCGCGGCGGAGGGTTCGCCCGAAACAACGCAGCCCGACAAAAGAGCGAAGAGGGCCGAAAGAGCGAGGGGCGCCAGAAGAGTCAGAGGCGCCTCCAACGCGCTTCCCCTCGCAAGCCGGAATGCAGACAGGCTCTGCCTTTGAACGGACGTCATAAAAAATCCTCCGAGGTGGAGGAGGGGGCTCATGGAAAAGGAGGGGTGACCCCGGCAAACCTCTCGCCTTGTGTGACCACACCTTCTCTGCGCTCTCGCAAGGAGTCAATTCCGAGTCAAGACAACCGCGATGCGAAAAAAAGCGCCTACTCGACGAACTCGAGGTCGCGAGTCACCCGGGCTTCGATTTCTCCCCGTGCCACAAGGCCCGCCCGGCGCTCAGCCAAAGTCTCACGTCCAAATGCGCTGCGAACGTCGAGCTCAGCAAGGCCCTCTTCACAACGGTCTTCACAGGCTTGTGCAATGCGCTCGGCGCGCGCTCGGGCGGCAACCTGGAAGCTTTCGAGTTCGTCGAGGTTGCGCCGCACTGGAATTTCATCAAACACCGCAGACGTCTCATGAACCTGGAATCCGAGATCTTCAAGGCGGAACGTGGCGTGTTTTTCTTTTTGGGAGGCAACCGAAAAATCGCCCTTCGGCGCATCGACACCCGTTGAGTGTTTCGGCACGCGGTCAGTGCCTTCGGAGGCTGCGCCGGAAAAAGAAGGGGGCGTCACACGTGCGTCAATCCATTCCGACCTCACGGCACCAGAGCCCATGCTCGCCTCCCCGAAGGAAAATTCAACTCCTATCAGAAGGGCTGCACAGCCCACCACAACGCAAGCCACCGCAACGAGCGTGAGCTTTGTTTCTTTGCTCGGCGTCTTGTTCGCGAACATGGGGGACCTCCCTTCCAGAGTGCGACTTGCGGCTTTTCAGCGCGTCTTGCGGTTCTTCGCACTTGCCTTCTTCTTCGCAGGCTTTGCCTTCTTCTTGGAGGCCTTGGTCATCTTCATTGAGGACTTCTTTTTCTCGGCACCCAACAACGGCCTGTCATCGCCCTCGCCGGCGATCGGAGAGTTGTCGAGTTCAGCGGCGAAAAGGGGGTCCTCGTAGCGTTCGCCGGTCCACGGATACGCTTCCAAGTCGTTTTCAATCACGCCATAGGTTTGGACATGTTCTGTTGTGGCAAGTTCATCGGGAAGTTGCTGCTCCGAAGCCTCGGGCACCGAGGTGGTGGTACAGGCCATGGAACCAAGCGTGATGGTGGACAAAAATGCCGCAGCCAAAACCTGAGAAAGGCGGCGACGGGTGTGCTTCAGGGACTTCATTGTGGATTCCTCCTTAGCAACCAACCTCTAGCGGTTGCACACCACTGCCATGCAGGGGCCATGCCAGAATCCTCATAAAATTTATCTATTTATTCCAAAACCTTGAAGAATCTTCCTCCATCATGTCTGCTTTGAAGGAATGTCACTTGTCAAAGATTTCGACAGCGGCCATTCTATGCGCTCCCGTTCGCTTTGTTCGCTTCGTAAGGTAAAAAACGCGAGGAAACGCATGTTCGAAACCCACCCTGGGAGGCCCGTGGACGGCCCAGAGTCCCTTCGGGGCGCGCCTGCAAAGGCGGCGATGAAAGTCCTGAAAGGCGCCACACCCCAAGCCCTCATTGCCTTGGACTTGAGCCTTGTGGACAGGGAACTTGAACGCTTCCTTGCAAACCTGCAGACCCGTGGCCGCCTGCCGTGCCAGCCGGAACTGGTGGCGCGCGTTCGCGAACGTTCCCTTCTCCGCTTGGCACGGCACCTCTCATCGACCCCCGGAAAGCGGGTGCGCCCCCTTCTCGCTCTTTGGCTCGCGCGCGCCTTCGCGTCTCCCACAAGGGCTCACGACGACGACGTCTTGCGCATTGCGGTGTGCGTGGAGGTGCTTCACGCCGCAAGTCTCGCTGTGGACGACGTGCAAGACGGAAGCGCCGAGCGCCGCGGCGAGCCGGCGTTACACACCGTTTTTGGTATGCCGCTTGCGCTCAATGCCGCCGGGTGGTGTTACTTTGCTGCAATCGAATGGCTTGGGAACGATTCCCTCCAAACGCTCGCTATTTCCACGCTCGCGCGCTGCCACGAAGGGCAAGGGCTCGACCTCAGCCATGCCGACCCTGCGGTACAGGCCGACCTCTTTGAGGCTGGCCACGCCGAGCGGCTTGCATTTTACGATGCCACGGCACGATTGAAAACAAGTGCCCTGATGGAGTTTGTCAGTGAGGCCTGCGGTGTTGCGCTGGGTTTGCCTCGTTCCGTGGTGGAAGCCGCATCGAACGCGCTCCAGCGGTATGGTCGCGCCTTTCAAATTCTCGACGACGTCAAAAATTTCGTTCCTGCCCTTTCCGGATGCAAAACCTACGAAGACCTGGAACAGGGCCTCCGCAACAGGGTGTGTTTGCACCTTGTAGAATCGCTCGACGCTGGGGAAAAGGAACAAGCGCGGCTTCATTGCCTGCAGGGAACCTTCCGTCCGTTCGTCCTCAAGCATCGGAACTTGCGCGATGCCCTCGCATGCGCTCTTGAAGAAGGCGAAACACTGCGGACCGAAGCGGCACTCCTCCTGAAGGAAACAACGGAGGGTCGGCCGGGTGCTTTCGAATATCTGGAAGCACTCCTCGACAAACCTTTGGTGGAACTCCGGGGCGCGCTTCTTGAGCGCGTTCCCGCAAGGGGCTGAGCGTGGGAAACGAACCAACGGCTCTTCCCATCGCGAAGTCTTCTGTCCGTGCAGGCGTTCCCCTCCTCGCGGCCGCGGGCCCAGAGGTCGCATACGAATGGTTCTACGTCGAAGCCGCTCTGGGCGACGACCACCTTGTTGCTATTTTCTCGCTTCGCGATCCTTTCCGCCAAGAAGGCGGCCACAGTGAAGCGTCACTTTATCTGACGTGGCATCGGGGCGGCGAGGTGGAAGACTACGCCTACGCGCTGTTCGAAGAGCCAGCAGGTCAAGCCTTCCGCGAGCGCGTTGAAGCCTTTTTTTCTCGGGCTGCCCCTCAAACTGACGTTTTAGAAATCACCCTGCCCTCACACGCCTTGTCGCACGACCTCACCCTTCGGCTTGTTTGGACAGACGCCCACAACGAAGCACCCCCCCGCGCAACAGCAAACGACACGACGCAGTTTGTTTCGGAAGCGCACGCACAGAAAGCGCGAGGCGTAAAACACGTGTGGCAGCCCCTGGCTCTTGGACACGCGCTCACAGGACGCTTGTTTCGCAGCCATGTGCGCGCTCCGTCATCGCTGCCAACGGCCACCCGTGTGGGGCTCGTGCACGACCTCCCTTTGTCTCGGAAACTCCAGAACAAAGCGAAGCGTTCCGCTGCGAATCCTGCAGGCTCTTTCGGAACCGACGCGTTTGCCTTCGAAGAGGGAGCATGGTGTTACGTCGACCACAATGCGGGCTTCGAGCGCCTCTCTGGCGTTGGAGAACCTTGGATGTGGTGGCACGCGCGCGGCGAAGGCGCTCAGGATTTCCGCGAAATTGGTTACTGGTTCCCCCGTCGTC
>JADCJN010000025.1 GCA_020247005.1 Silvanigrellales bacterium | reverse complement strand
CGCAGAGGGGCTTTTCTTTTGCCCTGAGCCATCTTTCACCGTTCGGCGCAGATTTGGCGAAATGCGAAAAAATCGCATTTTCCGAATCAAGCCGCTCGGGGGCTCTGGGAGCAAATTACAGAAACGGGGTTACACCAATGAGAGGTGACTGACTTCTATCGTGCCGTCATTGCCAAAAGCGACGAAACCGTCGCGGCAGCATTCTACATTTGGCCCGACAAAGAGACTCGCGACAAAGCATGGGAACTTTCCATGAAAGACCCCCGAGTTTCCCATGACCCCGCAACCATGCCATTCGATGGGATGCGCATGTTCTGGGGCGGATTCAAGCCCTTGATCATGGCTTAATGCACCTATGAAACGTCTTTCAATGAGTCCCTGCCAACGTTCCATCAAACGCCTTGTGGTCACGGGTTCTCTTTTTTGCGGGTCTTTCTTCGCCTCCTCGTTCACGCTCAGGTTGACCCGCGCCGATGCGCAAAGCTCTCAACCGCTTGCGTTTCCGAGCGCTCAGCTGGCCGCTCATTGGATTTTCACTTCTGTGCCCCTCGACGAGGCCCGGTTTTCTGCGTCATTCAAGCAATCATTGCCCACAACGAAGGTCGACAGTCTCATTGCCCAGAGACTGGCAAGGTATGGTGCGTTCGTTCGGGTCGACCCCATGTCGGCTCCATCGTCACCGAATTCACCCCGTGCCGGGGATTTCCTGGTCACTCTGGAACGCGGACAGATTCCTGTCACCATTGCACTCGACGCCCAAGGCCTCATTGCGGGCCTGTTTCTGAGGCCAGCCCGAGTGGCGGCTCTCGACGTCAGCGCTGTTTCCGCGGCGCTCAACGCGTTGCCAGGAAAAACCTCCGCCTTCGTCGAAGCCGAAGGGAAAACGCTCTTGGGCGTGCGCGAAAACGACCCACTTGGCGTGGCCTCCGCATTCAAGCTCCTCATTCTCGAGGCGTTGGAAAAACGCGTGAAAGAAGGCCATGTGCGTTGGGACGACGTGCTTCGCCTCGCCGAAGGCGACAAGAGCCTTCCCTCCGGCAAGCTTCAAAACTGGCCTACGGGGAGCGCACTCACGCTCGAAACGCTGGCTACGCTCATGATTTCTGAAAGCGACAACACAGCAACCGATGCACTCCTTCGCTTTTTGGGACCCGAGACACTTGAAAATCTGTCTCCTCGAAACTCCCCTTTTCTCACCACGCGACAGGCTTTCGTGCTAAAAGCCACAAGCAACACGCCTCTCTTGGAACGCTACCGAGCGGCCGCCAACCTCAAACAACGGCGCTCAATTCTTTTTGAAGCGGATGCCCTGCCCAGACCTCTTTCCGATGCCTTTGGCTCGGACGTCCGCGCCCTCGACGTCGAGTGGTTCCTGACAACCCGGGCTTTGTGCGGGTCTCTTCAACAAACGGCCCACCTCGCACTCACACGCATCAGCCCTGGGGTTGCCGTGCGTGACGACTGGAAGGAAGTCGCCTACAAAGGCGGCTCCGAGGGCGGCGTTCTGAACTTAACGACCCATGTCGTCAGCAAGACGGGCCGGCGGGCCTGCGTCAGCCTCACCTGGAACCACACCGAACTGTTGGACGAGGAGCGATTGGTCGACTTGAACACGGCGATTCTGGAAGGACTGAAAGCAAAGCTCAACTCAGGCGGTTAAGAACGAAAGGGGTGGCACTTTCAGAGGAAAATGCCCCACGAAAAGCGAATCAAGGAGCAAGCCCGTCGCATGGCACGCCTCGTTCTTTACAGCGACCAAATTGCCGGACTTTCCGACGCACTCGACGAGGCCCTTCTTTCGTTTCTGGAAGGAACTTCGTACCGTATTGCTTTTGTGCCTGCGGCTACCGATCGCAACAACCGTTACTTTCGAAAAGCCTGCGCTCACTACGCCCAGCTTGGCATCCCGGCACCGCTCTTGTGTGACGTTGACGCCGCCTTTGATGCGGCAACCTTGGAACACGCGCTCGCAGGCGATGCCATTCATCTTGGTGGCGGCGACACGGCCCCCTTTCTCGCGGCTCTGAAACGCAATGGCGTGCTTCCTAAGCTTCGCGCGTTTTCGGAACGCGGCGGCGTTCTTGTTGGAATCAGCGCGGGTGCACAAATTCTGACACCAAGCATTGCCCTGTGCGCATGGCTCGATGCTCCAAGCAAAAACAAAGCAGGCACAGGTGCGAAAACAGAACATGCCCTGGGCCTTGTTCCGTTTGATTTTTCTCCGCACGATGAAGGCGATGCCAGAGAGCACGAAAAACTCGTTGCCTTTGTAGCCAAGTCACGTCGTCGACTTATCGCATGTCACGATTCGGAAGGCGTGGTGCTCGACGGCTCCGAGCTGCGCTTGGTGGGTGACCCTTTGGTCATCGACCCCAGGTGAAATGGCACACAGGGAATAAACAGATGATGACACTTTTGAAATGCTTGCGCGTCTCCACCCCTTTGGGTGGGTTTCACTTGGTTGGCCAAGGCACCCATCTCGTGGGCGCCTATTTCGACAATCAACGCTTTTTTCCTCGCAATGCGGCAACGTGGGCCGATGGCACCGAAGATGCTCTGCTTCTGTGCGCCGCTGAGGAAGTGAACGCGTTTTTCAGAGGAACTCTCGCGGCTTTCGACGTTCCCTTGGCACTTTCGGGCACCGCCTTCCAACAAAAAGTGTGGAGTGCGCTTCTGGGCATCCCCCAGGGTCGTGTTGCGACGTATGGCGAAATTGCGCACTCACTAGGCGCCCCACAGGCCAGCCGAGCCGTGGGAGCCGCCATTGGCCGCAATCCCTTGTCCCTCTTTGTTCCCTGCCACCGGGTGATTGGAAAAAACGGCTCACTGACGGGGTACGCCGGGGGGCTAGAACGAAAGCAACGCCTCCTGGCGTTGGAAGGAAAGCAACGCCCCCTGGCGTTGGAAGGCAACACTTGAAACTCGATGCCCTGGGTCGTCTTCTCCTTCTGGCTGCCATTTGGGGAGGCTCTTTTCTGTTCACGCGCATTGCAGCGCCTTCCTTTGGCCCTGTGCCGCTTATTTTTTTACGCGTGTCCTCGGCCGCACTGCTCCTTGTTCCCTTTGCGCTCATGCGCCAAGAACTTCCTTCCCTGCGAGCCCACGCGGGCAAACTCTTTCTGCTCGGCATTTTCAATTCCGCATTGCCGTTTAGTTTGCTCGCATACGCCACGCTGCACCTGGGCGCGGGACTTGGATCTGTATTGAACGCCACCGCTCCGCTTTGGGGAGCGCTTCTTTCCTTTTTGATTCTTCAAGAGCGGGCGAGCGTTGCGAAGGCATTCGGCCTCGCGCTCGGGTTCTCGGGTGTGGCACTCCTTGTCTTTGCAGGCAGCAACCATGCCCCTTCTTGGTCAAGCCTGCCTGCATGGCTGCCAACGTGCGCAGCCCTGGCCGCCACGTTTCTTTACGCGTTGAGCGCTCTGGCTTCGAAGCGGTATCTTGCTGGTGTGAGCCCTCTTGCCGTGTCTGCGGGGAGCCAGATGGGTGCGACCGTGGTGACCATTCCCTTTGCACTTGCTCTGTGGCCAGCGCAGGCCGCACCAGCCTCTGCCTGGGCTTCCGCTTTGGCCTTGGGAGTGGCCTGCACAGCTGTTGCGTATCTTCTCTATTTTCGCATGATCGAGGAAGGGGGCGCAGCGCGCGGCCTGGCCGTCACCTACCTCATCCCCGTTTTCGGGGTCTTGTGGGGCGTCCTCTTTCTGAAGGAAAGTGTCACCTGGGGAATGGCCGCTGCAGCACTTGTGGTTCTTGCGGGCACGGCACTTTCTTCGGGTGTCCTGCGCTCGCAACGAAATGGACTTTCAACTTCAAAGAAAAATCGCGAATGAAGGCTTCTTCTCTTCGAATCCGCTCTTCACCCGTGGATGTCTTCGTCAAATATTCCTTTTTTCTCGGACGCTGAAAAAAATCTCAAATTTTACCCCCGTTCTGCCGATACCGAGTCGGTTCGGTTTGGGGGGTTCATGGTCGTCCCTTCTCGCGCGTCTCTGTTGCCCTTTCCGCGCTCGGCTTTTTGCTTTGCATTGCTGGCGTTCACTTCGCTCGCCTGCAAACCTCGTATGCGTGCGGAAACTGAAGGGAAGAACACCACCGCCTTAGGCCTCGAAGCAAAAGAAATCGCCGTGGCGACCCCGCGCCTGAAAGGCGCAAAACTCGCCCCTGGTGAAAAAGGCTGCCCAAAAGGAAACAGCCAGACTGCGGGATGCCTGCGTGTTGAAGAAGAAGGAAGCGAACAGGACTCTTTTTCAACCACCCTTTCTTACAAATTTATGGAACCTCCCCAGCCTGAACGGCCGAGCCTTGTGTTCCTGCATGGCGGGCCGGGTGGCTCGTTTGAAGCCTACGAAGACCTTGCCGTACTCACGGAGCTCGCAAAAACCCACAACGTGCTTTTGTACGATCAACGAGGCGGCGGGCAGTCGAATCCACTTCCCGAAAAATCGTCGGAAGCCGTTTTGCGAAAGCACTTCATTGCTCACCACGTCGCCGACCTCGAAGCTTTGAGGGTGCATGTTCTCGGCACCGAAAAAATGAGTGTGGTAGGCCATTCGTTCGGCGCGCACCTTGCCTTTGCCTATGCCGTCGAATTTCCTGAGCACGTGGAAAAGCTCGTTGCCATGAACGGCGCTGCTGACGGCTCGGGCTTCGTGATGCAAAGCACCTTAAGGCAGAGGATGTTCGAACAGGCCGCGCTCACAGTGCTGGGAACTCAGCGCTACGCTGAGCTGCAAAAAGAGGCCGAGGAGGGGACGCTGCGCACTCCCGACGGCACCCACATCGAAAGCCTCTTCGCCGCCTATCATCCCCTGCTCTACACGTTCGAAGGCCAGACAGCAGAGCTCCCCGCTCTTTTGCGTTCGTATGCGAAAGGAAAAAGTGGCGCAGGAACCTTGCTCTCTCTCGTGGCAGGCATTTCTGCAGTGCCCGTGTTTGTTTCAAAAGGAAACATTCCCACTTCGGCCCGCGCAGACGACGACATTTTCCCCGTCATCCCGCGCCCCCGAAAAGCCTCGGGTTCTTGGGGGGCTTCTGGCCTTTCGCTGGCGGAAGGGGGTTCTTCCGCTCCTGGCCCCAACGTGACGCCGGAAACAAACCAATGGAGCGTATGCAGTTCACTCGTCACTCAGAAAAAAGTTCAGGAAGTCGATCCCCTTTTCCATGAAATTGCCTTGGCGCGGCGCCGAATCCGGTGCGCTGTTTACCCCCCGCTCGCCTCCACTTTCGACGTGACGTCGCGACTCGAGAACATTCGTGCACCGACTCTTCTGACGGGAGGAAGCCACGACCCGCTCATTCCTTATTCTCTTCAATCGCGCGACTTTGAACTTCTTCGCATGAAAAACAAACAGGTGTCATTCATCGTGTTTCCCGACGCCGGCCACAATCCCGACGAGTCACCCGTGTGTTTCGAACGGACTCTGCTTGCGTTCCTGAAGGGAACGTTGCCTGTAGGCAAAATTGACTGTGCGACAAGTGCCAGGGGCCCCTGAGTTCACCGCCTCGCCCAGTTCAACGCCGAGACATGTACGCTTTCATGAAGACAAGCGAGAGCGATCGCGGCGTGAGACCGGCAAGAAGCGCCAGGAGCTTGTTCGAGAGTCCGGTAGTGACATCGCGTTGGCCCTGTTCGAACCCCTTTAAAGCTTCGCGTACGCAGTCAGAGGCCTTCATGAGCTGTTTCTCAAAAAGACCATGACGCCCCGAGCGTTGAAAGAATTCGGTGCGTGTGGGGCCCGGATTCACCGAAGTGACGCGCACGCCCATGGGTTCGAGTTCCACAGCGAGGGCGTGCGAGAAGTCGCGCACGAAAGACTTCGTGGCACCGTACACGGCAAACCAAGGCAAAGGCGAAAACGCAGCCGTGGAGGCGACGTTGATGATGCCCCCGCGGCCGCGACGCGAAAATTCTTTGGCGGCTGCGTGCGAAAGCTCCACAAGTACCTTCACGTTTAGCTCTACTTGGCTCAGCGCATCTTCGACGTCTGATTCAACAAACGGGCCGAGCTTCCCCCAGCCAGCATTGTTCACCAAAAGATCGACACCGCGCAAGGCGATGGAGTTGGCAAGCCGACGGCGTTCCTGTGGGTTTTCGAGGTCACACACCACAACCTCGACGTCGACCCCAAAGGCACGTGCCTCTTTGGCCACCTCTTCGAGCGCCGCCTCGCGGCGGGCCACAAGTACAAGTGCTGTTCCCTTGGCCGCAAGTTGCCTCGCGAATTCGGCTCCGAGACCAGCGGAGGCCCCCGTAATGAGGGCCTTTTTCAAATTCGCAATGGGCATGTGGCACGTCCTTGAAAGCGGCAGGTGAGGCCACAGAATTCAGAAACGGTAGTAACCTTTGAGTGTGGTACTCAAGACCTTTGCCGTGAGGGCCTGGTTTTCACCGCCCACGGGAATTTCGTATTCGACATCGAACTGAAGAGGCAAGCGATACGCGAGGCCGTCCCAGGAAACGCCGGCCAAAAGGCCGTAATAGCGGCGCGCTTCGCCCTGCGAGACACCCCCCAAATACTCTTTGGCGTCGTAATCGTACTTAAACTGACCGTTCACAGAAAGCGACTCCACGGCGTCAGAGAGGATACCTAGGGCCAATGCAGCCTTGAGGTAACCCACATTGCGCACCCCTTTGCGTTCGAAGTCGAGTTCGTTTCCTTTGCCGTCCGAGCCAGAAGCGACGGCGAGAGGTGTTGTGGGGTCGGCTTCGTTCAGCTTCCCGGAGTCGAGAACCGAACTTCTTTTCTTTTTTCCTTTCGCCAACATGAATTCGGCTTGGTTTTGCCAGGAAAGGAACAACCCACGCAGGGGCGTATAGTCGAGGTTCGAGCGCAGACCCAGGTCGAAGGTGCCGCGCCCTGTCGCGCGTTGGCTCGTGGGAACATCTTTAAAACTTCCCGTGGGCAGACGAAAGCCACCACCAAGGGAGAGGAAAATAGGACTTCCCGTAAAGGGACCCCGCTCATTCAGAACAGCGTAAAGGCCGCCAATTTCTACGTCACCCAAGCCGGTTGTTCCCTTTTCGGGACGCGCTCCGCCGAGGACCAAAGCGTCGGCGACATCTTTTACGGGCTGGCCTGCCTTCACCTCCAGAGCTTCCCCTGTGGGAAGGGTGAGCGTAGTGCCATAGGGCAAAGCGTAGCCGCTGTTAATGAGGGCCGCGCACGCAGCCGCACTTGGGCAGATGCCGCGGCTTTCCAGAAGGTTGCCTGCGGTGGTGATGAATTTCTCGTAGTTGGCTTTGTAGGGCGCGCTTTGACGGAACTGGGTGGCATTCATACCAAGCGAGTTGCTCAGAATGATGGGAGCGAGCACCTGCAAAGAAAAGTCGTCGGAGACGCCGTACTCCAGAACAACGCCCATGCCCACAGCGTTGAGCTCGACTCCCGGAGAGGTTTTTTTCCCATCGGCGTCGTAGCCACTGTTGCCGCTGGCAAAACGAAACGGAACCCGCACGCGCACCACGCGCGCCGGCAATGTTTTGCCTTCGGGGCCCACGGCGATGTGGGTTTTCGTATCCCCTTCCAAACCCGCTTCAATGTTGCGCGTGGGATCGGGCTTCTCGTCGTCCCTTGCCGCCGAGGGATCGGCCGCCTCAGGCACCGTTGCACTGGTGCCTGAGGCGTCGGAAGGCACCAAGGGCACCGCTTGCGGAGCGTCAGCCGAGTCTTGAGCGAACGAAGTCAACGGCGCGCCCGCGACAAGAACGCCAAACAAGATGCAGGGTGCGAGCACACAGCGAGACGTCTTTCTGGACGGCCGCATTGACGACTTTTGAGACGTTTTTGTGGACGATATGAACAAGGCAGGCATGTGCTTTTGCGACATGATTTGTTGAGCTCCGGGGTTTCTTGGGCCGTGCGTTAAGCTATTGGGTCGCGCGGCCTCATTGTGCATGAAGAGAGGAAACGCCGCAATGTTGCCGCTCGTTCCGTGAGCGTGGTAAGTTGTGGCCGTCGTTGCCGCCTTGTCCTCTTTCCCTACGCAAAGGGTCTTTCGCATGACATGCCGACCACTGCCGCTCACGCTCTCTTTCCTCGCCCTTGCCTCCACCGTGGCGGGCTGCGGTTCCGCCGAAAACGAAGGCTTCCCTCCAAAGCCCGAAGACATCCCGCAAGCCTCGTTCAACTCGCCCGCTGCGGCGCGTTGGAAACTCCTCGCGAAAGAATTGCGCATTGACGACGGCACTCAGGTGACCGACGACGTCGATTTGACGGCCAAACTTTCCAAAGTGTCGTCGTACCTGACCTCCGCAGATGCCAAGGTGCAGGCAGAATACACTGCGAAGCGCGACGCCATCGCTTTGCAGTACGCAAAGGAATCGTACAAAACCCGTTGCGCCGCCATCGACCTCATTCAAGAAATTTCCGCGGCCAAGGTGGCCGACGCCACCACGGGCAAAGTGTCTGACTTTGCCGGCGCGAAGCTCTACCTCATGAACTACCGCCTGCAGGCAGACGCGAAGGGAACAGCGGAACCCACCACAGCGGTGCGCTCGGGGCTCGTGGTGTTGCCCACCACCAGCGTGTCTGCGCAGAACGACAACACCAAGAAGTACCCTCTTGTGGCGTATGGCCACGGTGGCGACAACGGACTTTCCTACTCCGAAATTATGGCTGTCTTCGGCCAATACCAGGGCAACCACATTGTGGTCGCACCCAGCTTTCCAGGCGAACCTGTCTGCAAGGGCGGCATCGACTACGGCAGAACAGACACCTGCGACAAAGACGGTAAAATTGCCGAGGCCACGAAAGCCTTCCGAGAACCCTTCATCACCGACACCGACGAACTTCTGGGCATCCACGACTGCCTGGTGCGTGCGTCTATGGGTGTGAGCACAAGTCTCGCACCCTACGTGATTCCCGTGACCAAAGAGCGCGACGCCAAGGGCGCCGAAGTCACGACGAAAGCATTTCAAACATTCCTGACGGGCAACGTCAAACGTATTGGCGGAACGCCCAGCAGCACCGACCCCACATTTGTTCTTCCGGTTTCCTATATGGCCGGCCTTTCTCGCGGCGGCCTCACAGCGCAGCTCGCGCTGGCAAAGGCCGGCGGGACACTGGGCACCCTTTCTGCCGTTCAAACAAAAGTGACGAGCGAAGCGACTGCGGCGGGCCTCACGGACGCCGCGCAAATTGGGACGCTTGTGAAAACAGAAGTGGAAAAGGTGGTGGGCACAGGCTTCTTCCAACCTCCTCGTTTTTCTTGCGCCATCGACTTTTTTGGCCCCTCCACATTCCTCGCCACGTCGTATCGTTTAGGCCTCGAAGCCTTTGTGAAGGGCTATGGGAACAAAACGAGCTTCTACGACCTGCCCACGGGCGAGCAGCTTTTTGAACGCTGGAAAGCCTACGGCGAAGGGGTGAAGTTCAAGAAGTCCGACGGCACGTTGGCTGCCAATGACGCCGAAAATGCGAAGGCCGCTGCCGAACTTATTTTCAAAATGGACGTGCCGCTGCAGTCGCCCCTCATTTTGGGCTCACTGCGCAACTGGAACAGCTCGTCGAGCAAAAAGCAGGGCTCCATGCTGATTCTGCACGGCCTTTTCGACAGGGTTGTTCCGGCTACGCAGTCGCAGGTGTCTTCAACCATCTACTTCGGAGTGAACGCCAAGGCTGTGGCCACGGGTGCTCTTCCCGGGGTGAACGTCGATGCTTTGGGCCTCACGCCGCCGGCCGCCTTTCTCACCACAGGAGCCGATGGCAAGCCCGCTTTGAAGGGCCGAGCGTTGCAACATGGTGATGCGGCCTTCTTCACCAGCACCTACACAGCGTCCCTCACCCAGTGCGCCACGGGCAACGCCACACTCGACGCGGCGTGCAAAGCCTCCAATGCCGCCCTCGACAAAACCTACGCCAAAGCGACTCCTCAAGCGGCTTTGGCGAAGTGGCTTTCCACCGACTGCGCGGCCTCCACGGCACCCTAATCAACGGCACCTTAAAGGCAACTGAAGGCCGACCTCCCAGTTGCACACGGGCACACGGGCACACCGGCAAAGGATCTGAGCTCGGCTCAAGCCGCATCGCGGGTGGAGTCGAGCTCGTGCACCAGAGGTTCGCTGCGCCCTTTCCCAAAGGCACCCCCCAAAAGAGCGTCGAGCTCCTTCGGCGTTTTCCCTTTGGGAACAAGCCACGCAGGCCAGGCCTGTTCCGATAAAAAAACAGGGCATCGGTCGTGCCCGGCAGCACGCACTTCGTCGGGCGGGTCATCGGTCACTAGAGCAAAGGCAGAAACCCGCTCGCCGCCCAAGTCGCCCGTGTTGAAAATGACAGGCGCCACAAGCCCTTCCGTGCGCCCGAGCGGGCGAAACTGAATGACTGTTTTGCGAAACCGAGCGTCCGTGAGTTCTGTTTTCGTCGGTCTGTAAAGCTTTCCCGCGGCCTCCACGCGCGCACGACGGTCTTCCCTTTGGCGCTCGAATTCCGTCTCGACCTCCGCCAGGGTGACACGCCCTGCGGCAAGGAGGTCTTTCACGGTGACCCACTCGAAGAATCCTTCCAGCAAAACGACACCATGACCTTTCCCGTAACAGCTCGACCAGAACGGTGATCGGAGATTGTCGCGGCGCGCGTTGAAGGTTGTGAGGTTCGCATCCGCACGCACACCCGCGGGAGGAAAGGCACCGTAACGCATGTGCGATGCCACCAGACAGCCGTGCGCATCGAAATGAACGACACGCGCAAAACGTCCCTGAAAAATACGCTGGGCCACTTCAGGAAACAGCTTCGGGTTGCGCGCATGCAAAGTTTCGTACCAGGCCGCTTCGTCGGAACGAACCGTGAGGGGGCCAAAGCGCTTTTCAAGCGCCTTGATGTCGCGTCGGAGCATTGCGCTGTAACACATGGGACCTCCTCTTTGTATTGAAGCCCCCTGGGACTGCTTCACCGGCCGCCGCTGAAGTCAGACGATAACGCTGAAGTCAGTGACACCTGAAGAGTGTACTTCTCGTCGTTCACTTGAGGCGTTTCTGATAAAAAGGCAAAAGGAATGCCTTCCAGAGCATCCCGCAGACACGCGGCGTGCACGGGGTTGCCTTCCACTCCCCGCAGAATACCCGCCACTCGCAAGCGCTGTGACTGCGGCCGAACTTTCACCTGAAAAGTAACAGGCCCCGTGCCTTCGCGGAAATGCTGACGGCACTTTTGAAACGCGGGTGATGTGGTTTTGAGGGCCTCCTCGAGCGCCGCGCTGAATCCAAACCCAAGAAGATGAGGCGCCCCCCCGGGTGCTGGCTCCGTTGCCTCAAACTTCACAAGCGTCGCCGCGTAGGCAGACACGAAGGCTTCGTCGTCGGCAGAGGGAGGGGTGCGAGCAAGAAGCCTGCCCCGAGCCAACTGAATCACCCAAAGTCCGAGGGAGCACAGAGCGAACACTCCGAAAATCACTTTGAGTCGAGACCCTTTTGCCAAAGCCGGAAAAGGCTCACGGGTCATGGACTCCGACCTCCCGCTGCAGGTTTCGCGTCACTGCCCCCCGCGGTGGGAACAAGTTCACCGGGAAGAGGCGGCAATTCAAAATTCATGTCGGCAGCGTCGTCGGCCGAAAAAGACTCCTCGGGAAGCTCACCTTTGGCGTCACGAGAAGAGGCCGCTGCGCTGCGGGCCCCTTGGGTGGTGCCTGGGGCAACCGCTCCCAAATGCTCTGGAGCTGGCGGCAGTTCTCCCGCAGGAACTTCGGCACGGGG
>JADCJN010000249.1 GCA_020247005.1 Silvanigrellales bacterium | reverse complement strand
TTTACGGATCCTCGCAAAAGAGGATCGGCAAGATTCGCGGAACCTTAACTTCTTTGGGCGCTTCCCGCGGAAACTTCGCATATCGCAAGAAAACAGCCGCACAGACGAAAAGAAGCCCTGGGAGGTTTTTGGAACCTACCAGGGCCTAACGTACTGATATTTTTGGCTCCCGCGAGGTGGATTGAACACCTGACCAGGTGATTAACAGTCACCTGCTCTACCACTGAGCTACGCGGGAACGTGGAGCTTTAATTACATAAGTCGAAATGAGGGGTCAAGAGCCGAGAGCCAAAAAAACGAACCGCAAATCGCCAGGGCACAACACCCGGCAGTGCCTCACGGAATGAGGCCTTCTTCCTTCAACGCCTCTGCCCTGCTCCAGGCGAACTCCCAACGGTGGACACGCTGCCCAGACACCAGGGGGCGAAGGATGTCGAGGCGCTTCAAACGGCGGTGAAAATTCCCAGGGTCGATGTCCTGGCCTGCAAGAAGGCTCACCAGAAGCCTGAGGTCCTGGATGGAAAAAACGGAAGGCAGGAGCTCAAAAGCAAAGGTCGTGTGCCGAACCCAGCCCGGCACAAGGTTCAGTGCCTCCCTCAGGAAGAGTTTACAGTCTTCCGAAAGCAAGGAGTCTTGGGAAAACAGCACACGGGGTGAGATCCAGGTCCCCTTGGCCTCCATGGCGAACTCTTCGGGGAGCGCGATGCCGCGCACAATGGCGACGCTCTGGGCGCTTTCGAAGAGAAGGTCGCGATCGAAACAATCGACAATGCGATCGCGGCAGCGGGGCGACGACAACCACGCATCGACTTCACCCGAATTGCACCCAGAAAGAATGTCGCGAAGGCACGCTTCCTGGTGCCCCCGTTGAAAAGACTGTGGCTTCAAAACGGTGTAAGGCAACACCTGCTTGTCGGTTGCCTGATCGCGCCGCACCAAAACGCGCAGCTCGCCCCCATGTGCGGACAAGGGAACAAGAAAAAGCTCGGTGCGTGCGAACATGGGTGACCTCTCGCTGGGCTACGCGGCAAAGTCGGCCGCCCCACCCACGAAGAGGGAACTGACACCTTACTTTTTCGCCTGGGGATCTTTGCCTTCCGGAGCGGCGCCGTCGAGCCGCCCAAGGGCGTCGAGCCATTGCGTTTCAACGGCGTAAACTTCCGGCTTGTCGACGCGTTTCACGTACACAAGTTTCTCGTTCTTGGAAACACGATTCCCGACGACGACTTCCACATCCTTGGGCCCGCCTTCCTTGAAAGCGAAGGTCAAACGGCCAATAGGGTTGTCGAGTCCATATTCTGTCTGAATTGCTGTAGGGTTATCGATGATGTCGTCGGCCACCAGGAACTCCCACTGGCTAAAAACATCATAAGCGTCCTTGCTGGAAGTCTTCCCGGCTGACGCAGCCCCCGGAGCGGCAGGTGTCGTTGCCGCATCTGCGCCAACAGCGTACCAATTCGCGCCTTCTTTCCGGAATTCTTTTCCGGAGGCGGTGCGAATCTTCACGACATCAGCCATGGCGACGTCGCGCATCACCCTACGATCGCGAAAGAATTTGAGTTCAGGAACGAGTTCCGTGAACTGATTCAGGTCGACCGAGCCCACAGCCCCATCGGCCATGGTCACAAACAAGGCTTCTTTCGTAAGCCCAACTTGGAAGCTTTGAAGCACCTTGCCGCCCTCACCCTTCACTTCCACCACGGCTGCTGGCGAGCCCAGCCCCATGCCCTCGCGGTTGTCGCTGTTGAGGGCTTCTTTTTCCGTGACCTTCTCGACGCGCAAACGCGCCCAACGGTCGAGAAACAAGCCCACATTGTTGTTGTCTGCCAAGTAGGCAGCCGGAGCCGTCAGCGACCACTCCTTTTCCCCTTTGGCGAGTTCAATGCCAGGAGCTCCCGCTTTTTGAACCGAGATGGCCTTCACGTCGGAGCTTTTGAAGTCGCCAGCGATTTTTGTGCGAAAATCAGTGAGTGTCTTTTTCGTGGCACTCACCACACCACTCCCCACAACAAGAACCTTGTCGCGCGAAGGTGACGAGGCGTATGTGGAGAGCGCATTGAACGTGCTGCCCGACTCCGAACCGATGCCCACATCGTTCCCCAAAAAGACCTTTTGCGTGGCGCCGCCATCCAGCGTGACTTCCACCTGCGCCCTGGGTTCCTTCAATCCGAATTTCGCCGCGGCATCTCCAGAACCCGCCGCACCCACGCCACTCTGTTTCACGGCTTCTTGCGTGCCTTCGAGGGTTGTCTCCACCGAAATGGACTGTACCGCGGCCACAAGGTTGTTGACCGCGTCCTGGTCGGGCTTCGGACCATTCGCAGGCTCAACGAACGTCCAGTCAGACGTGCCGTCTTTCCGTTCGAAAGTGAACGCCAGGTCCTTCGTGCGCAGAGAAATTTTGCGCACCTTTTCGGTTTCGAAGTTGAGCGCTTTCGAAGCGGTCGCCTTCTCTTCCTGTTCCTTTTTTGTGTAGTGCTCGTCTGCATACCAGGCGCCCGCAAGAGCCCCCACACCGAGCACGCCCAGGGCGAGTTTGGTGGCGAAGTTCACGCAGACCTCCTGCGCATCCAGATGTAGAACCCTGTGAGCAACGTTGCGATAGGCAAGAAGCCCGAGAAAAGAAATAGGAACGAGCCAGGGTTCTTTTCGAGATTGAAGGCCTTGGGAGCGAAGTCCTTCGTGGGAATGCTCACAAGCTCTTTATCGCGGTAGAGGTGGGCCACCGCGAGCGGAAGAATTTGCGCATTGGCAGGCGCAGCGCCTTCGTAACGACCAGCAACGTCGAAGCCCAGCACCACGAGTTCCGCGGTCTGCGCGGCGGTGTCCGCAGCAGCGTCCTTAGCCTGTGCAGCAGCGGGGTCGACAGGTTTGTCGCCGTCCTTCGCCGCGTCTGTCCCCAACGTCCCACCCTCGCTCATGGCGACCGTCGCGGCAGGGAGGCCTTCGGCCAATTTCTTGGGATTCTCGATTTCAACATCGATACCTACGGTAAACGTTTGTTTTGCGTCGAAGTCGGCTGGCAAAGCAAGGTTTAATGGGCCGTCGAGCGAAAGCTTGTTTCTTTCCTCATAGGACACCGGAACGGCCGCCGCATGGAATCCCGACATCAAGACGGTGTGCTTGAGCTTCAGGCCGCCCTCCCCAGCGTCTTTCGTCAGGAACGAAAGTGGACGGGCACCGTCGGCAAGGGCAATGTCGCGCGGTGTGAAGACGCTCGTCAGAGGAGACTCCCTGCTGAACTCACCAATGACCATGGGAGGCCGCATCTGATCGAGCTGCGCAAGTTGGGCACCCAATGGCGTTGCGCCCCGGTTGTTTACCAAAAGCGTGTCTTCGAGCTTCACGCCAACGTCTTCGAAGAACTTCGGCATGCCTGGGTCGCGGTAGGGGTTCACCGTGAGAAACACACGTCCACCGCGTGCAAGCACACGCCTGAGCATATTTTCCACAACGGGCCCGTAGGGCACAGAGGCCGAGCCCGCAACCACCAGCATTGCATCGGAAGGAAGGTCACCGGCTGTGATGTTATGCTCTTTCACCTCATAGGCTCGGTTCTTCAAAAGCTCCGCCATCTGCGCATAGCTCTTGCCGCCACCATCCATACCCGTAGACGGCTCACCGCTTCCCACCAAGAAGTAGACAGTTTTCTTCGTCTTG
>JADCJN010000248.1 GCA_020247005.1 Silvanigrellales bacterium | reverse complement strand
GAGGCCACCGGTGTTTCCGGAGTAGTGCCTGGAGGTGGCACGGGGGCATCGATGGAGTCGCAGGAACATCGGAGGGCAAGGAGCGCGGTCATCACGATGAAGACCACGGCAGTGCGTTTCGCCAAGAGTGTGCGTCGCTTGCGCGCTCGGGCAATGCGCTCCTGTTTCCTTTGGCGCAGGCGTTCAAGAAGGAGCCTCTTCGCTTTCATTCCGAAATCCTCCAACCAGCCACAATTCCGCGGTCGTCGGCAAGTTCGGCATTTTTGTCGGAAGCGGTGACACGCCAGTCCACGGGGGTCAGAATCAGAGGAGCGAACACGGTGGGAGGTTGAGTGTCAGGGGGCAGAAAGGGCCACGGCAGGTCCCCTTCAGGCGTGGCGCGAATGCGTCCTGCAAAAACGCTGGCCGAAGGCGCCAGGGAACGGACGTCATCGGCTTGTGTCAAGGCGTCGAGTCGAAGAAGGAGGTCAGCCAGCGTGCGCGCCCTGCGGTGACCGCCCTCTTCTTTTTCGAGTCGTGCGCGGGCCACTGTCACAACTTTTCGCACGTCAACCAAAAGTTTTCCAATTCTGGCGCGAATCTCAGGATCCTCTCGCTCGACGCGCGTCAGGAAGGCATCGAGATCTCGCGATGTGTTTTGAGGGTCGTCGTTGAAGTCGGTGTCGAGCTTCTTGACGAAGGCATCCCCTTGGCCTTTTGACAGGGGAGCAACCCGCTCGAGTCGTCGGCGCGCGGCGGTGCGGATGCGTGTGTCGGACGTGAGCGATTCAAAACTTCGGGCGTCGGCACGAAACGCCGCACGCCAAGCGAGATCTTCCTGAACCACTGCCGCATCTTCGCGAGGCAAGGTTTCTTGGAGAACCGAAAGGACGTCGTCTTTCACTTCATACGTTCCCAGAACATAAGTGAGCCAACGGCGGGTTTGTACGCGCAGAGTTTCGGCCGCGCTCGACTCTTCTGAGGTGGCGATGGCCTGCGCAAGGTCTCGAAGCGCTTCGCGCGTGCGGCCTGCTTCAATATGCTCGACTCCGCGGTGAAGCAGGACAATGGCTCGCTCGCGAAACCCGTTGGAAGGTTCTAAAGCGGCAAGGCGTTGACCCCGTTCTCCGCTCCAGACGAGTCTTCGCAAAGGCTTGCGTGAGTCGGGTGATGAGAAGGAGTCGATGGTGTCGAGATGGGCTATCCAGGCCGTCACCTCATGTCCATTGCGCCTGGAAAGTGCCGCATCGAGCAAGGGCAAAACGAGACTCTCCCTCCTCGACACCTCGGGCGTTTCTTTTGCAAAACGAGGTGATGCCAGATTCCAAAGAAACAGCCTTCGTTCCGGCGTCAGCAGAAGCCAGTCTTCCAAATCCCACGCTGCGATTTCGCGGGCAAAAGAATCGGTCGCCGTGGAGCGAGTGTCTGCACCCCTGTTTTCCAAAGGTTCGAGCTGAGCCTCTCGTCGAGAGCTCGAGCGTCCAAGGGCATCCATCAAGTAGAGCGTGAGATCGAAGATGCGAGCTCTGATGACGGGTATTCCTACCACCTTCCGGGCGTCGAGAGTTTCAAGCCCTTTAAGAAGAAACAGCTGCATGGCTCGGGCCAGAAGGACGCGATCTTTTTCGCCTTCGTATTCTTCGCCGCTGTTGCGCAGAAAAGGCAATGCGAGTGCATAGTCACGTGCGCTACAAGGCCCTTGAGCCGATGTGAACGATTTGATTTCGGAGGCGGAAAGAACGTCATCGTGATGCACCTTGCGAGCCTGCCTGCCGCGTGTGAAGGCCTCGAAGGGAGGCGGAACGTCACGCCCCCGGGCGCGTCGCTCGGAAAGTGAACCCACTGTGAAATTGTGGAGCGCCACCGGCCAAAGGCCCGCCCCCCCTGCGGGCTTTCCGGCTCCGATGTGTGCGGAGTCCGCCGTGAGCCCGCCTGGGCAAAGTCCTCCGTGTGCCACGGCCCACCACAGAACACTGCGGAGATCGCCCTCAGCTTTGGCCGCTTTTTCTGAAGGGGAGGCCACATGCGTAAACCAAAGGCGCAGAACATCTGTCGGGCGGCGTTGTTCTGCCGCGACCCGAGCGTTTCTAAAAAGGAAGTCGGTGTGCGACGTGACAGGAAGCGCTGCGGCGGAAGCAGAATTGAGTTCGAAGACGTCAAAAGGCGCAGGAGTCAAGGGGCTCAAAACGAAAGTGCCCAGGGCAATCAGAAGAATTTTCGCTTGACTCATTTTCTCTTGACTACCTGGGAAGGGCATAACCGACCCCCACGCCAAGAGACCACCAAAGGCCAAGCCCTCCTTTGGCGCGCAGAAACGGCAGTGCGATGAGAGCGGAAGGGGAAAGAAATAGACCTGGCTTGAAAAAGAGGTCGAGCCGACCGCCGAGCAGGAAATCGAGTCGGGTGGGGTCGATGCGCATCCCGGCGGGCTTGCGAGAATCGAGCCAAGCCCTTTCGGTTGAATTGATTTCTGTTTTGAAAAGCGACGAGAACTTTTGACCGCCCTTGTTCTCTTTCCAAGCGCCCGGGTAAAAAAGGTAACGCATTTCGCCAGAAATGGAAAAGACCATTTCAGCCTCAGGAAGAAACGAAGGCAGCATGGTAACGATGCCTTCCGCGAAGGCGAAGTCGTATCCTAATCCCAACTCCCAGCGGGAAGGTCGACCCGTCTGCAGATAGGGCGTACGCGCGATGGTTTCCGTCGCCTCTGTTCCTTGTGTGGACACGTGTGAAAGCAAAGTGGTGGCTGTCCCGCTTTCCAGCGGCCACCGCACGGCGGCGGTGAGTCGCCTGGATTCAAAATTATTGAGTTCAACGGGCTGAGAGATTTCCCCTTGCAAAAGCCCGCTCGAGCGACGCCAGTCGAAAACCACAGGCCGTGACGTTGTGCCCAGCACGGTGCGCACAGCATCCTCGATGGGGACGGCTGCGGCGCGAGTTTCGGGCGCGAGGCCCCCCTCTGGGGGAGCAGGCGCGTTTTCAGAATCAGACGCAAAACCGCCCTGCGGGTTGGGAGGTTGTGCCCACGCTGGGGAATGAATCGCCCAAAGGAAAAACGCTGCCACGAACCCTCCGCCATACGCTCTGGCGCATGCGTTACGGATCATAAGGAGACCCCTCTTGGCCAGGGCCGCCTTCGGCCTGTTTGGGGGCGTGGCAGACTCCGGCGTAATAGTCTCGCCAACTCAGGCGCACGTTGTAGACGCCCGCGGAGTCGAAGGGCGGGTGCGTGCAAAAACGCTCGCATTGCACCAAGACGTTTCTCAAGTTGTGTTTCGTTTTCAGCCACGACTTTTCACCGTAATCGGACGACGCGGAGTTTCGGACGCCGAAAGGAACCGCTGCTCCAAACACTTTCGCGGCACCCGAAAGAACGGCTTCGTATTGCAGGCGTGTGAGGAAGGGAAAGTCCCAAGCGAGGCCAAGGTCGTAGGTGGTGGCTGGCGCAGCGCGGTGGCTTTCAGGGAGGCGGCCCAACGGCGAACCGCTTCGCGGTGAGCCACTGATCCCGCCAATGCCAGTCCTCTGCGCTCGGAAGCGATACGCGTCACCACCATCGTCAGGCGTACAATAGCTGAAAGCTTGCTCTGCGGTCGCGGTGATCACCTCGCCATCGCGGAAGGTGACCTGCCCATAGTCGCCTTCAAAAACGACTTCCGTTTGTGCCGTGCGAGTGGGGGCAAGAAAAGTCATCGACTTCATGCGTCCCGCCTGCTCGGCGGAATAGGTTTTGATGAAATTCAGATAACTCTCGCGGGTGGGAAGAATGGGAATCGTTCCAAGCGACAGGGGCCCAAGCGTCAAGAGCGTTCCGCTTCCCGGAAGCACCTCACACGCCTCTTGGCTTTCCGTGGGAACGGGGGGGGGAGCTCCATTTGGGAGCCTTCGAATGCGTTCCTTCGCAGGACACCACAACACTTCCCGCTTCAAAGTGTCCGACAGGGTGACCGTGGCGTCGGAGTCGAACACGAATGCGCCTGTCAGGCGCGGGCTGCTTTTTGCTCTTTCCACCGCGATGACCTTTGACAGGGCCGCCTGCAGCGCGCTCGAAAGAGCGTCTTGCCCTGTGCTCACTGTTTCATCGTGGTGGAAGGCAACCACCGCCATCATGTCGGCACCCTGAGCGCGGCGTGCGTTGACGTCATCGCCAAGCAAAGCGGCGAAACGCTCGGTGAGCGCCTCCGCGTTCACGTCATCGAGGCACACATCGGGAACCTGTTCGTCGGCAAGGCCGAGGCGTTGTTTTTGCATGTCGAGGTGTGCATTCGAAATTTCTCGTCTGCACGGTGCCAGGAGGTAACGCAAGGGGGCGTTCGAAGACAGGGGGCTCACGAGGGTGTCGAACGCGGCTCGCGTTTGGGCGTTCTTCCTGGCAAAAACCGGAGCCGTGAACACACCTGTGGCGTCGCGAGTCGTGGCACGTGCGCACAACGTCGCGTCGGCCCGCCTGGCAACATCGAGAGTCGCGGGTGCATTCCGCGCGCGCCTCATGGTTTCGATGGCAGGCCACCGAAGGTCGACGAAGCCGGTGCAAGCGATGTCGGCGGCATAAAGGTAGGGGTTGTTTCGTGAAGGCAGCTCTTGGCCCTCAGACTCGGGAGAGGGTGTGGGCTCAAGAATCCCCGACTCCTTTTCGGGTGCGTCGAGCGAGCCTTTTGTTGGGGTTCCCGAACGCACGTCGGTGATTTTCATCCAACGTCGAAGTCCGAGGCGTTCGGCGTCCATGTTGTCGAGGCCGGGGAAATTGTGACGGCCTCTCCATTGCACGAGCGTGTTGGACGCGTCAAAGACACCATACACAAGGTAACTTCGTGAGATGTGGGGTTCCCTGGCGTCCACAATATATGTGTCGGCCGCGTCTTCAAGCGCAGTTGCGCCGTCGCGATGGTACCGGAGACGCGCCATCACGTTTCTGGGCTTTTTCGCAACCCGTAGGCTCCCGCTCCCACAAAGTGCGAGGCGTCCACAATCGACTTTCTCGTGGGTGTGAACTTGGGGCAGGGTGGAAAGCTCTTTCCAGGGCACGTCGCCATCGTCTGTTGTGTATCGAATTTC
>JADCJN010000247.1 GCA_020247005.1 Silvanigrellales bacterium | reverse complement strand
GGCTTGCGACACCGAAGAAAACAAAAAGAAACGATGCCGGGCAACCGCACCAAAGGTGCGCCTTCATGGTGCGGACGACACCCGGTAACGTCCAACCACGCCATCGAGGTCGAATCCGCAGGCGGTGTCGCCGCAGGCTGTGTGAAAGCGGTCGGGCGAGACAATGTCGTTGCTCCGGTCAACGATACGCACATAGAGGAAAGGCCCCATTGGTGCGTTCGGTTGGACTTGGGCGAGAGTCGCGAAGTCGAAGGCATCGCCGCCAGCGCGCTCGACGTCATCGGCCAGTGTGTCGCCTTCAGGCGAGAGCAACACCGGCGCAAAGCCCGCGCAGCCGTTGGGTGCGGGCGCATTTACGTTGCACGGGAACGTGTGCCACTGGATGCCGTCGACACTCAAGGAAACTTCGCCGGGTTCGAAGAACACATCGCCGCCTGCGCGGCGGAAGGCATTCTCGAAGACGATGAGGTCGATGCCCGGACCGTCGGCCACCGCTTCCTCGAATTTCAACACAAGGGCACCGCCCCGACCAAGGCTCACGACTCCCGAGGTGTTTCCGCAGCGCGCGCCGCAGCCCTCCGGTTGTCCAAGTGCAAATTCAGGCAGGCCGTAGCCGCCTCGTTCACCCACGAGAAAGGAAACAACGGAGCCAGCAAAGAGGCGTGCTGCCATCGGAAGCCGTGTTGTCATGGGAAGCAGTTCTTCCCCGGGAGTGGGTTGGGCGATTGGCACAACCGGTGCCAGAGGACCCGCTTCCGTCTTTTCCCATTTCACTTTCGGAGGGGCGGCCGCCGCGCGAGGAGCCTCTTGTTCTGCGCCTGGGGTTGACTGAGACCCTTTGGAGGGCGCCCCGCATGCCAGAACGCAAAACAGGCTTGCCAGAGCGCTGAAGCCGAACAAAAAGAAACGGGTGTGCAAAACGCCGGAGGGCGCAAAACGCGATTCTGCCATGGCCGAAGACCTCTTGCTCGAGAGTGGCATCAGGCTGGTGATCGGGCTCGTGGAAGAAACTTCCACACACCGTTGCGGCACAGCGCCGGGTTCTCACCGGACTTCCCCAGGGGCCTGAAGGGGCACGTTTGGCGTGCTCCAGTGCCCGAGAAAACACCCATCCGACTCTTCTGTCAACGCGCCTCAACTCTCGACAAGTCGCTTCAATGTGCGCCAGTCGATTCCGGCTTTGCGTGCTGCTTTTTCAAGTGTCCCTTCTTGTTCCAAATATTTCCGCGCAACGGCCGCACTGAGAGCCTTCAAAGGCATTCCGGCAGCGCAGGCTGCTTGAACAAATGCAGAAAAATCATGATGC
Source organism: Silvanigrellales bacterium (assembly GCA_020247005.1). Classification (GTDB taxonomy): domain Bacteria; phylum Bdellovibrionota_B; class Oligoflexia; order Silvanigrellales; family Silvanigrellaceae; genus JADCJN01. The sequence goes on along the minus strand of JADCJN010000247.1, from coordinate 4,152 downwards.
GGAGCATGTTCGGAGGAAGATTTGGAGGGGATTTTCGAACCCAGCATTTGAATGGGCGTGCTCAGAAGGGGGCCGAGCGCGGGTGCATGTTCGGATTCAAACGCAGTGCCCACAGTTCGCGTGAGCAGCCACCGGCGCACCACCTGCTCGAGTTCGCGCACGTTGCCAGGCCAAGCGTAATTCCGGGGGCATTCCTTTTCGATGTTGGCCACGACTTCTTCGGCGAGCGACGGGTCCACCTCGTCGCCCAGGGTCCGCCGCAACGTTTGTGACACGAGCATCCTCATCGCGTCTGGGTCCTCCTCCAAACGGATGCGAAGCGACGGGAATTCAAGCTTCAGGGCGCAGATACGGTAGAAAAAGTCTTCTCGCATTTTTCCGGTCGACAAAAGTGTGGCCGGATTGCGGTGGGTGGCGGCAAGGATGCGGCCTTCGAAGGTCTTTGCTTCTGTGCTGCCAAGCTGACGGAAACGGCGCTCCTGCAACACCTCCAGGAGCTTCACCTGAAGCCTTTCGGGAAGGTCGCCGATTTCGTCGAGAAAAAGCGAGGAGTGAGGGCCGAGCCGGGAAAGAAGTCCTTCATGCGATTCAACAGCGCCGGTGAAGGCGCCCTTTCGGTATCCAAAAAGTTCGGCTTCAAAAAGGCTTTCCGTGAGCGCGTTGATGTTCACGGGGACAAAGGCATCGAAGTGTGGTGTTCGAAACGCACCAAGTTCGGGGCTGAATGGGACGTAGTGGGATTCTCCGAGGGCTCGCGCGGCACTGCTTTTTCCTGTCCCTGTTTCTCCAAGCATCAAGATGGGGAAGTCGCGCAAACGGGAAGAGAGCTTGGTTTCGAGCAAGTCGAGACGCGCGGTGAAGAGCGCATTCCAGACTCCTTCGCGCAAAACGCGCATGGAGGAGCCTTTTCCCGGCAAAAAGGACTCGATATTGAGAAAAGCTTTTCGCATTTGAAAAAAGGTCGAAACGAAATGGGCCGCCTCGGCAGGGGGAGATCCATGAAGTCTCAGGCGCTCGTAGAGAGCCTGAGGAGTCTTGGCACGTTGCAGCGTCGCACGCCTTGTGGAAACTTCGCTGTCCTTTTCCATCAAGAGGACGGAGTCGATATCGGCGAGCGACTGGTGAAAGAGGAAAAACAGAAAGGCATGCCTTTGAGGAGCAGGGGTGCCTGGCGACAGTGTCGTGCCTTTGTCCACGATTGCCGCAAAGGCGTTGCTGAGAGTCACCACCAGCGCCTGCAGAACAGCCCCGCGTGAAAGGGAGCCGACGGGGCGTCCGATGATGGCATGGTCGAGCGAGTCTCTTTCTTCCGAAAAGGGGTTTCGGGCCGCTGCTTTTGCGGCGAGCGAAAACAGGACTTCATGCTGCATGAGGACATCGCTTCTTCAAAGAGTTTCAGGGTGCTGCGGGCTTTTCCACCAGTGTGCACCAGCAAGAAGAGGACCTCGGTGCAAATTTTGACGGCATAAAAAGCTGGCTCACCTGTCCACTTAAAAAGAAAAGGACGGAATTGCAGTTCCTTACATTTTGGCCCGACGCATGCTCTGGCAACGGCATCACGAACCAGATGTTCGTCACTCTCCGAGGTCCACAGTCATGCGCCTTCCCTTTTGTGCCTCCTTCGCTGTCGCCACGCTTTTCGGGACGAGTGCACTCGCGGAAAGCAGCATTGCCGTGTGGTCGGGCCCTCCCGCCTCAGGCCGCCATGAGATTCTTGCCCAAGGCGGTGGTGCCGTGGTTCCCGCCCACGGCGTTTATGGTTTCGGAGGACTCGCCTTCCATTCTCGGGGGCGTTCTTTCGTCGGGTGGAACCTCGCCATGGCGGCTGGCCCAAAAGACACCTTTCGAGGCCTTTCGGGCGGCGCCGACTTGTTTCTTTGGCGTTCCCTACGTCTTGGGGCTGGGTTTGGCATCGCGTGGCCGTTCGACAAGCTCGGCGGAAACCCCATCGTCATCCCACTGCCAGAAGTCTCTGTGGGGTATCACTTCGGCGACGGGCGACTGCGTGCCGCCGTCAGCCTCACGCAGAATCTTTTTTCGGGGACGCGGGGCACCGTCGGCGTTGGGGTCGGGTTCTAGTCAACGCCCCTGCCCTTCGAGCAAGCTTCGAATGTTGACGATTCCTTTGCCGTAACCCGACGCAGGCCATCCAGCGGGGGTGACTGTTCCGTGGGTTTTGAGTGCGGTGCGGAAGGCTTTCGCGCGTTCGGCTTTGGGAAGACCAGGGTTGGCTTGAATCCAAAGAGCCGCTATGCCGCTGACAAACGCAGCCGAATAAGAAGTGCCTTCGCTCTTCTCCCAAACAAAGCTCTTGGAAATGGCGTCGAGAGCCGCGGAATCCAAGGGCCCTGGCCAGTTTGTTGCCGCGGGTCGGGCGTAACAGATGTCTTTGGCGGGAGCCGAAGCGACGATGTTGTTGCCCGATACGGAACTTGCCCAGGCCTTTTCACCGCGTTCACTGCCGGCGATGGCAAACACATGGGAGTTGGCGGCGCTCGCAGAAAGAAGATTGAACGGAACATTTTGGCCGGCGGCAACAACAACAATGATGCCTGCTTTTTCGGCCGCCTCGAAAGCGCTCGTGAGCTCGCCTGAGGCTCCTGCGACATTCCAAGTTACGCCGAGCCCGCCTCCTGATGGCGAGGTGAGCTGCGGTCCGTTTGTGTCGACCACGGCCGCAAAACTGAGGTTTACGACGTCAACGCCTTGCGTAATCGCGTTGCGGAGCGCTCGTGCGACGTTTTCTGTCGGAGAAAACGCGGGCGCCCCTGTGGGTGAACCCGAAAGAATATAGGGTGAAATCCGGTAGGGAATGACACGCGCATAGGGAACGACACCGTCGAAAAGAGCCCCCCGAGAGGTCTGATTGAGAAGAACGCCGGCAATAGAAACACCGTGCCCCCAAAGAGACACCTGGTTGGCGCTCACGGGAAAATCGAGGGGCTCCTTGCCGGTTTCGACCCAATTCAACACAGGGAGCACGGAACCCAGACGCGGACGCGCCAAGTCGAGCCCGTAAGGAACGTCCATGCCAATTTCGAAATAGGGGCTCGGAAGGTACCCCGTATCGAGTTGCGCAATAAGGACACCCTCACCCGGGCGCCCGATGGTTTGGTGCGCCCAATCGATGCCTGTTTCTTCATGGGCCCAGAGGCAGTCGGCGGCCGCAGTGCCCAAGAGGCGAGACGACGAGGCCATCGAGACAGCACTGAACGAGGAGAAAAGGGGAGAAACGAGCGCCGCGCCCCAAAAAAGAGCCTTCGGTGTTTTCATGAATATGTGTTTCCTCTTGCACGGAATGTGTTTCCAGCCAAACAGGGGGACTATGCCAGTTTCCCTTGTCCCGCAAGGAACGAATGACGTGAGGAATGTGCGGCAAGTCCAGCAAGGATGGTTTCCACATCGGCAAGAGCCGACGCCGCAAGAAGTGCGGGGATTTCAGAAGTGGGGCGCAATTCCACACCTGCGACTTCGTCGGGGTCAGACGGGCCGAGAGCCATTTTTCGGCATTCGATGGCGAGGTAATGGTGCCGTCGGCCCGTGGTGTAGGCCGACTGCACGCCCGTGTGAAGGGGGACCAAGGTGCCCGTGTATCCGGTTTCTTCCAGGAGTTCTCGCAACATCGCCACATCGGGTTCTTCACCGGGGTCGATGATTCCCCCGGGTGGAACAAGGAGCACCCTTCCGGGCCCCGGGCGAAACTGACGGGTCAGAATCACCTGCCCCTCGACGTCGAGCGCAAGGGCGCACACGACGTCGGGGGTTTCCGTAATTTCGAAAGTCTGTTGTTTTCCCGAGGGCAACAGGAAGCGCCGCTCCCGGACCTTGCGGTAGCCATCGTGCAGAAGGCGGTCGGAGAGGAGTGTCCAGTCTTCCCGTGCAGCGGTCATGGGCACGCTCCGCGCAGGCATGTTCTGACCAACGTCACAGGGTTTCCATGGACGGGGTGCAAGGAATGAGTGTGTTCAAGAGTCGGCAATGTTCCCTGAGGTGCCCATTCGACGACGCTGAGGTCGTCGAAAGCAGCTTCCGTTGGCCGTCCCTCGGGAGGGAGCCGAAAGAAAATGGCGTACGAGGGTTTTGCCTCCACCGAGCCCGGCGTGTCCATGTCGTTTGGGATGCGGAAGTCAAACCGAAATTCGTTCCAGGCGC
>JADCJN010000246.1 GCA_020247005.1 Silvanigrellales bacterium | reverse complement strand
CAGCTTCACCGCCTCAACCTTAAACTCATCCGAATAACGCTTTCTTGTGGACATGACTGAAAAACCTCTCTGGGGCTTCGCTACCCCGGATTCTGTGTCCACTCAACCGGTACCACTCCAATGGCCTTACCCAAAACAAGTTGAGTTTGAGCAGGAAAGGACGAAGGGGGAACGCCAAAAGACTCGGCAGTCAAACTGTAGCTTGTTTGAATTTCGACAAGCGGCAGACCTTGGCACCGCGTGTTTTTAGCAAAGAGACGCCAAGCGCTGCTCCAGGTACCATTGGCCTTCAAATCCACCGAATCCTGGGCTTCCCAGAGCCCCGCAATGGGAAAACAAGAATCGTCGGAGTTTTTTGGGGCCTTGCTCCAGTGCCCCGATAGGCTTTTGAGAGCCGCGTCTGGTGTTACGTTAGATGTGTCTTCGCTAAGATTTGAAACCTGTGCCTCTTTCTGTTCAGAAGTGCGGCCACAGGCAACAATTATTGTTGCAAAGAAAGCTAAGGAAGCAAATTGAATTTTCATTGTGATCCCATTCAAAATGGTGTGAACAGTTCTATCTGGTACACAACGGCATGAGGACGAGAGCAATTCATGTGCCACAGGCATTTGGTACATGGTCTGAGTTTGCTAGCATGCTCTGGTGTCCAGGCAATTGTCACCGTCGATCCGTGACTGCTCGGTCCTGTTCCCTCGTGTTCCCGGTTGGGAAATTTTATGAGAGATGCGTACTGTGTTACGGGGCCGATCGACGGCAATTCCGGCTTAGGTGGGTTTTCAGCGCCCTGCAAGGGAAAAGTCATCAAGCCAGACGGCAGCCACTTGAACGTCGGACACCATTGGTCGGCCTCACGAGAGAGGCCTGAGATGCCAGCGGGCCCAGGTCACGAGCCCAATGCGGTCGAAAGTGCTTTGCTGCGCAAGCTCTATACTCTTGCGGCTGGTAAGCAAGAGATCACCGGATCTCCAGGCGCGCCATCGAAACTGGGCGGGTCAACGGCGGGGAGCCCGTACCGCTCCATCCAATGCGCCTACATGCAGGCGTTTCGAAAAGCGGGCGTCGAGTACAAGGGCACCCACGCCTTCAGGCACGGCGGAACCCGGCTGTTTTACAACCAGACGAAGGGCCTTGCCGTGGCCGGGATGCTCCTGGGCAACGAGAATTCGGCGACCGTAAAGGTCTATGCAAAGCGGGACAAGGGCGCCCTCAACGCCGTTGCCTTGGAGGAGTGGGGCCGCACTTCGGACGCATGATCCGAGGCACCCGACTTGTTCAACAGGCCGCCTTGCTGTCCGCAATTGTCCTCAAATTCGATTTTTCCGTGACCCCCAAACGAAAAAACCCGCCGTGAAGGCGGGTTTTCAAGAAGGGGTGGTGGGAGGAATAGGATTCGAACCTATGAAGTCAAAGACAGCAGATTTACAGTCTGCCCCGGTTGGCCACTTCGGTATCCTCCCACGAGGGCCGTCGCCAGTTCAGGCGAGGTTTCTTCCTAGCCGCTGAGCTTGCGGGTGTCAAGGCGCCTTAAACGGGGCTGGCCGCACGCCCCGCCATTCGAAAACAATATTGTCGGCGAGGCTTTGGGCCTTGGCAAAGTCGGCTTCCGTGCGAACGGTCCAAACCAAAAGCGGGCGCTCCTGCCCCTGGGCAGGGCCACTTTGAACGCGGGTGGCCTTGAGGGTTGCCCGGTGCGCGGGGGTGAGGTCGGCGAGTCCATACGAAATGAAGTCCGCTGCGCGGGCTTCCAAAGAGGTGAGAGCCGAGTGGGCCCTCGCTTCATCGGGCGTCAGGAAGGGAAAGTCGCCATCTTTTGCGTAGTCGCACGACAGGAAGCCGACGGGGCCTCGGGCGCCCCCTTCTTTGAGTCGCTTCACCGACCCCGGATGAAAGGACTTGAATGCATGGGGCCCTGGGTAGGTGGCGCAAAGTTCGAGGCAGGCTGTTTCCAGGCGCCCGTCGTTGTGGAATCCGGCGCGAGCGTCGAAAGCTTTCAGTTCAATGACGAGGGGGACGGTGCCATTCACGGCACACAGCACGTCGGCAAGGCGCGGAATGCCTTGGAGCGAGCCCAAAAGACGGAAGTCGCGCATCTCATCGTAACGGGTGTCCTTGAGCGTGGCGTTGACGCCGCACAACCGAACAAAGTCGTCGTCGTGAAAGGCGACCACGGTGCCGCAGGCCGTGATGGCGACGTCGAGTTCGATGCCAAAGCCGGCGTCACGCGCCGCCAGGAACGCCGAGAGGGAGTTTTCGGGCGCGTGGTCGCCGTGTCCTGTGTTCTGAAAAAGTCCACGGTGGGCAAAGGGAACAGCAAGCAGCGCGGTCGAAAACTCAAGGGGTGGGGGGTTCTTCACGGGCGTTCTCCTGCAAGAAAAGAAACAAGACCGTAAGCGCTTTTTTCCGCACTGTGTCGCGTTCAATAAAGAGGTCGTGCATGGCGTCGGGAAAGGTGGCTTTGAGCATCCACGACCCGAGCCCCTCGAACGCACGGTTCGCATCAATTCTGAGGACGGTGTCGCAGCCGGCCTCCAGAAGGAGAACCGGCGCCGGAAAGGCGTGAAGCGCGCGGGGCATCAGAAGAGGGTCGGTGGCTTCTATCGCACGCCGCATCCAATGGTTGCTGGGAGGGCCCAGGCGGAGTCCCGGGTTTTCCCGTAAAAGTCTGCGGTAATGAGCCAGGCGGGCTTCGCTGCGCGTGAGGTCGGCACCGTATGAGTCGACGTCGAGCCGCTCGGGAACGATAGACCGCTGGGCGTGGCCAAAGGCACCCCGCAGACGCGTCAACGCGTACACGATGCGCCGCGGGATGCAGCCAAAATGGATGCGCAGCATGGGCGACGAAAAAACGATGCCTCGGAGTGCTGGTTTGTCTTTTAGAAGGTAGCCCGAGGCGATGGCTGCGCCCATGGAGTGGGCAAGGAAATAGAGATTCGGGCCTGCACGCTGGGCAACGACTTCGCGCATGAAAGTGCGCAGATCGGTTACGTAGTCGTCAAAGGTTTCGACGTGGCCGAGTTCGGGGTCGGAGGAAAGCCGCTCCGAATAGCCCTGGCCGCGGTGGTCGAGCGTAAAAACCGTGTAGCCCGCTTGGTTCAGGTCAAACAAGGTTTCCGCATATTTGATGTGTGACTCCGTGCGTCCAGGCAAAAGCACAACGGAGGCCTTTTCTTCTGCGCAAGGAAACACCCGGTAATGGATTCTCTTGCCGCCCACCCCCTCGAGCCAACCTTCTTCCGAACCCTGGTAGTGCGGCAGGAAGACGTCGCGAAAAAGCGCCTCGTAGTGCGCTTCGCGGCCATCCAGCGGAAGGGGCAATGTGCACGGGGGCATTACAACCAGAACTCGGCAGAGGTTGCGAAAGCCTTCGCAAGCTTTTGCGCAAGCTCGGGTGTGACCCTGGCTTGGCCCTTTGTGAGGGCAAGGACCTCGCTGGGAGCAACCCCCATTCTTTCGGCGAGGTCGCGGATGGTCCACCCGCGAAGGTCAAGCTCATGCGCGAGCATTGTGCGGGGCTTGTGAGACGCCACGGCAAGGCCCTCCTCGCGTCCCGCGCCATTGCGCAAAAAACCCAGCGCTCTGGAAGCGGGCTGGAAGCCCGGCGGAAGGCGGCCGTTGAGTTCGCGCATGGCAAGGCGAATGAGCGATTCTTCATTCAAAAAAAGATCGGGTTCCGCAGGGTGCGGGGAGTCCGTGGCTCTCTTTTTCATGGGACTCTCCTTGCGGTGACTTTGGCGCGTTTCACGCTCCAAAAACCATGCCTGCAAGGGGAAGTCGACGCAAGAGAGGGGCGGTTACTTCCCCGACCAGTTCTGAACCACGGCGCGCCAATACGCCTTCTCGAAGGACTCAAGGGAAGTAAAGATGATGTCGTCTTGGCGCACAGCCGCGAGAAGGGCCTCGGCAACAGTCTCTTCGTCGCTGCCCGCACCCCGGTTTGTGCCCAAATGCCGCGAGAGCTCTGGAGACAAAAGTTCAACGAGGTCTTCGACGTCGGCGCCGTCGTAGAGGGCGTCGTTCACGGCGGCAAAGCGCAAGGCGCGTTCCACCGGCAGCAAGCCATGGGAAGCGTTTGCGGGTGTTGCCACGAGGTCGTTGTAAAGGTCATCGAGGGCGTCGAGAACTTCGCGGCGTCCCGTGCGTGTGAGGTCGCCCCAGTAACGAACATCGGAGTCGCTGAGCATTTCCGATCGCTCTTGGCGAGGGGCCGAGGCGAGCTTGGCATCCAGTGCGCGGAATTCTGAACGGTTATCTGCAAGAGCCGTCGGGGTGCACAGTGAGGACACAGTGGCCAGGGTGGCGACCGCCGTCACCGATGTGGACACCAGGGGAGCTTGGAGCACCGAAACAAAGGAAACAGCGGCGAGAGCGGACTGGCGAAGAGGGGCGAGTTTCATGGTGACTCCCATTGAAAGAAAAGTTTCAAGGCCGTCCAAATAGGTAGGGAGAACTGCTGAACAGGTCAACAAGAAAGAAGAGAGGAGAGTTGGTGTGGGCGGGAATCAAAGGACTCGTCAGGGTTCTGGGTGTTTCGTTAGTGCAAACGCACTTGGTGCAGGATGGCATCGTCGTGGTGCAAGCCATGGATTCGATACCGCAACAGCAGTGTCTAGAGAGTGAACACCGTTTTCACCAAAAAGAAGGGCAAGACTAAGGGCCTGGAGTGGCACACCTCGTGCTGAAGAGAGGCAAGCTCATTCAAACTGAAGTGAGCAGAACGTCTAATGAAGAGGTCCATATGAGATTTTTTGCTGGTGTTCTTGGAGCGATTGTGGCGACTGGTTGCGGTAACAATTCAAAAGCTTCCAAGGACAAGGAGCAAGCGCTGACCCAGTCTCTTAACGGCCGCATGTCTGCGTCTGTTGCAGACTCCCCTGCGCTCAAGTCCACGGTGGCGTTGTCGTCCCCGTCTTCGCGCGCGAAAGGCCGCGCGAGCTGCTCCGGGACTCTGGTCGCGCGGCGAACTGTTCTTACGGCTGCCCATTGTGTGAGTCGGCAAACTCCGCCACCCGCGGAAAAGACAAATGATCGAGTCATATTTGAGTCCTCTGTGACCACTCGTGAGGGCCGCTCTGTGGGCATTCACAATGTGGTTGTCCATCCTGAATATTTGCCGAACGACGTAGAAAATACGCTAAGAGCATTGGGCACGATGACAGGGTTGAATTCGAACCGACCAAACGATCTCGCGATCGTGCATCTTGAGGAAGATGCACCGTCGGACTTCATTCCGGTTCAAGTTGCTTCCAGCGATTTCGTACTCGAGAAAAAGGGGAAGTATCTTTCTGCGGGTTACGGAATCACGAAGTTTCTGACTCAAAATAAGCCAACTGAACAGCCCGAGGATGCTTCGAATCCTCTCACCGAATTTGACGTCACACGCGTGGAGGTTCTCAGCCGGCAAGGCCTTCTTCGTGGACACGAAGCGTGGTCGGTGCGCGGCACTTGTCCAGGCGACAGTGGGGGCAGTCTTTATTCGCTTGAAAACGGAAATATTGTTCTTGTAGGTGTATCTTCGCTTGGACTCAGGTTGAAAACTGGGCCCGCCACTCTCTGCGCAGGTATTTTGTCGTTCTACACTGATGTGCGCAGCCACTCTGCGTGGATTCGTGAGCAATTGCGCTGAATGTGCGTGCCCTCGTCAATGGAACCTGCCATGCAGTCCGGATGGGGTTCTTTTCGAAGGTCTAGGGGATGCTTCGGTTGACTGGGGCAGGGGAAAGGTGAAGGGGCAACGACATCCTTTCGTTGCTTCGTTGTCGATCCAAACTGAGCGAGGTCGCTCGGATCACTCAGTGGCGAGCCCACCGGCAGGCAGCTGAAAAACGCGTCCACAAAGCTTTCACTATAGACACATTGCTTCACTTCGCACGCGAGCCTTCAGCCATTGCCGCTGTCGGAGGCCTGGCGGTCTTTTTTCAGCACCGTGGCCCGAAGATACTCTCGGTTCAGGCGCGCAATGTGTTCGAGCGAAATCTCCTTTGGACACGCACCCGCGCAGCTTCCCATATTCGTGCAGCTGCCGAAGTCTTCTTCGTCCATTTGCCAAACCATGCGCGACACCCTCTCTTCCCTTTCGGCCTTGCCTTGCGGCAGTAGGGAGAGCTGCGACACTTTGGCCGACACGAAGAGCATGGCGGAACCATTGCGGCACGCGGCCACACACGCGCCACAGCCTATGCATGCCGCGGCGTCCATGGCGACGTCGGCAATGGTTTTGGAAATCGGAATGGCGTTTGCGTCGGGGGCGCTTCCCGTGTTCACCGACACGTATCCACCTGCGGCAGTGATGCGGTCGAAGGCCGACCTGTCGACCACGAGGTCTTTGAGCACGGGGAAAGCCTTGGCGCGGAAGGGTTCAACCACCACGGTTTCGCCGTCGTTAAATCGGCGCATGTGGAGTTGGCACGTTGTCGTTCCGGTGTCGGGGCCGTGGGCGTTCCCGTTTATCACCATGGCGCAAGAGCCGCAGATGCCCTCTCTGCAGTCGTGGTCGAAAGCAACGGGCTCTTCGCCTTTTTTAATGAGGTCTTGGTTCAAAACGTCGATCATCTCGAGGAACGACATGTCGGGGTTGACGTCGTTGACGTCGTAGTCAACGAGCCCGCCCGCCTCGTTCTTCCCTTTTTGGCGCCATATTTTCAGATGCAGTTTGAAGCGAGAGTTCTTTTTGTGGCCGGTGGCCGTTGCGTTGCTGGCGGTCATCGGTTGCCTCACTTGTACGAGCGGGTTGCGAGTTTCACGTTTTCAAAGGCAAGGGGCTCCGTATTTCTGACGGCTTTCCCTGTGCCCGCGAATTCCCAAACGGCAGCATGGCAGAAGTTCGCGTCGTCGCGGAGGGCTTCGTTGTCTTCAGTTTGGTATTCGGTGCGGAAATGACCGCCGCAGCTTTCCTTGCGCTCGAGGGCGTCGCGGCACATGAGTTCGGCGAGGTCGATGAAGTCGGCCACGCGCCCTGCCTTTTCGAGTTCCTGATTGAGCGCGACGCCTTCACCCGGCACACGGACATCGCTCCAGAAGCTCTCGCGCACTTTCGGGATTTCCGCGAGCGCACGCGTGAGGCTGTCCTCATTGCGTGCCATGCCGCAGTTGTCCCACATGATCTTTCCAATGCGGCGATGAATGTCGTCGACGGTTTGGGAGCCCTTCACAGCGAGCATTTTCTGGGTACGGCTCTTGGCGTCGTCGAGGGCCTGCTTGAAGGCGTCGTGGCTTGAGTCCACTTTGGGTAGCGAGGTCGACCCAAAGTAATTGCCTATGGTGGTGGGAATAATAAAGTAGCCGTCCGAGAGGCCTTGCATCAGAGCCGAAGCGCCGAGACGGTTGGCGCCATGATCCGAGAAGTTGGCTTCGCCAAGAACGTGGAGGCCTGGAATAGTGCTCATGAGGTTGTAGTCCACCCAGAGGCCACCCATGGTGTAGTGCACCGCAGGATAAATGCGCATGGGCGTCTTGTAAGGATCTTCACCGGTGATTTTGTCGTACATTTGGAAAAGGTTGCCGTAACGCTGCGCGATGGTGGAAGCGCTGTCGCGTTTTATCGCGTCCGCGAAGTCGAGGTAAACGGCCAAACCCGTTTCCCCAACGCCACGTCCGTCGTCACATTGAAGCTTCGCGGCGCGGGAGGCGATGTCGCGAGGGGCTAGGTTTCCAAACGACGGGTAGATGCGTTCCAAGTAGTAGTCGCGCTCTTCCAAAGGAATTTGGTGCGGAGGACGCTTGTCGCCACGCGCTTTGGGAACCCAAACCCGACCATCGTTGCGCAGCGACTCCGACATGAGCGTCAGCTTCGACTGGTGGTCGCCCGACTGGGGAATGCAGGTAGGGTGAATTTGCGTGAAGCACGGGTTGCCGAAACCCGCGCCCTTCACATAACAGCGCCACGCTGCGGTGACGTTGCAGTTTTTGGCGTTCGTGGACAGGTAAAAAACGTTGCCATACCCGCCCGTGCAAAGCACAACGGCATCGGCGACGTGAGTCTCGAATTCGCCCGTTTCGATGTTGCGGGCAATGACTCCGCGCGCTTTTCCGTCGATAACCACGAGCTCGAGCATTTCACGGCGTGGAAGCAGGTTGACGCGGCCCGCGTCCACCTGGCGCATCATCGACGAGTAGGCGCCCAGCAGGAGCTGCTGACCCGTTTGGCCCCGTGCGTAGAACGTGCGCGACACCTGAGCGCCACCAAATGAGCGGTTCGCCAGCGTCCCGCCGTACTCGCGTGCAAAAGGAACGCCGAGAGCGGCACAGTGGTCGATGATTTTCACGCTGTTTTCGGCGAGGCGGTGCACGTTCGCCTCGCGGGCGCGGAAGTCGCCGCCTTTAATCGTGTCGTAGAAGAGTCGGTAAACGGAGTCGCCATCGTTCTGGTAGTTTTTGGAGGCGTTGATGCCTCCTTGAGCCGCAATGGAGTGCGCTCGGCGTGGCGAGTCGTGCGTGCAGAGGGTTTTCACCCGGTAACCGAGTTCGGCCAAAGCCGCAGATGCCGATGCGCCTGCGAGGCCGGTGCCCACCACAATAACTTCGAATTTTCGACGGTTGGCGGGGTTGACGAGTTTCGATTCAAATTGATGCCGGGTCCATTTGTCTTCAATGGGACCGGAGGGAATTTTTGAGTCCAGGTTCATGGGGCAATCACCTCGCGAAGAAGAAGACGTAAAGGGGTTGCACAATGAAACCCGCCGCGACGACGACACCATAAAAAGTGCCGGCGGCTTTCAGAAGTCCGTTGTAGCGCGGGTGGTTCAAGCCAAGGGTTTGGAAGCTCGATGAGAAGCCATGAAAAAGGTGCACTCCCACCAGAACCATGCAGACAAAGTACCAAGCGACGTAAGCAGGAACACGGAAGACTTCGAGGACGAGCCGGTGGAGGTCGCGCATTTCGACGCCGCCGTAAACTGCGGTGTAGTTTGCGCCGTATTTGAACGTCACAAGGTGGAGAATGATGAACACCAGGACGATGGAGCCGGAGTAGGCCATGCTCTTCGACGCAAGGCTTGCGCCTTTCACGCGCGTTGGCGCCACGGCATACTGCGAGGGTTTCGTGCGCTGGTTTCGAAGCCACAAACTGATGCCGTTGTAAGCATGCAGGGCGAGCGTCACCACGAGCGCGGCTTCCGCCACATAAATGAGGGGATTCGAGATCAAAGCGTGAGCGTAGCGGTTATAACTCTCTGCACTCACAAAAATGAGCAAATTGCCCAGCATGTGTGAAAGCACGAAACCGCTCCACAACAGGCCCGTAACCGCCATGATGTACTTTCGACCAACCGAACTCGTTAGATACTTGAGCGTTCCCGCCGCAGCACTCATGTTGAAAGGACTCCATAGAAAGTGAGGTCGACCGGCGAACATGTCGAAGGTGTTCGCGGGCTTCAGAGGAAGTGTACGTTTGTTGCCGCACCGACAGGCTGCGACCCTAGTGCAGTTTGACGCAGTCTGAAATGGTCTGCGACGGTTCGTGCGCGGAAAAAGCCCGCGGGAGCATGATCCCCACGGAAAAGTTTAACCTGGATCAATTTCTTTATTCAGGATCATCAACCTTTTTGGCAGCGAGGCGGCGAGACACCCGGCGCGTTATGGCCACTTTGCACGCCAATGTGGCGGTGCGGAGGGATTGACGTGGCCAAGCGTCAGGACGGGGCAACATCCAGGTAGACTCGTCTGGCGACCCACCCACCGGAGAGATGCGCCATGACGACGGCCAATGAGTCAGCATCAGGCAAAGAAACGCGTGCGACAAGGACCTACAAGGCAGGAACGCTGCTTGTTCGGGAAAACGAGCTTTCAAGAAGCATGTTCATCATTCGGCAGGGGCAAGCTCGAGTTTTCCGCACCTATTTGGGGCAGCCCATCACCTTGGCCGTTTTGGGGCCGGGCGAGGTGTTTGGCGAAATGAGCTTTGTGGACGGAGAACCCCGGTCGGCCTCCGTCGAGGCCCTGACAGATCTCTCGGTTGTGGCCGTGGAAGGCGAGAACGGGGAAAAACAGATTAAAGACCTTCCCGACTGGGTCTGGATTATTTTCAAGACGGTGTTTCATCGGTTTCGTGAAATGGACCAAAAGCTCACCGTCCTTCAGAGCATCCATGACTTCCGCAAGAAAACCATGCGCGTGAACACCGTGGCAAGCGCCATTTACACGGAAATCCTCCGCTTCAATAAAACTCTCTTGCTGCTGCATGGCCGCCGGAAGGCAGAGGGACCCGTCTCGACGCAAGAGCTTTCGCGAGAGATGGAAGATCTTCTGGGAAACAAATTCATTGGACTGCGCATTTACTTGCGGCTCATGAGGGAGCACCACTTCATTGACAATAAGGCCGAGCTTGAAGGTGGAAACATGGTGATAAGCGAGTTCGCTTTCGAGGAATTCGACGCCTACCTGGCCAGGAAACTTAAAGAGAACGATTTTTTTATTTTCAGCCACAGCGCCTTGGCTGTGATCCGAAGGCTCCTGTCGCTGCGCCGAGCCGAAGACACCGCTGCCGGAAATCTTTCCAACTACGCCATGGAAACAATGCCCCTGCGCGAGCAAGCCATGAAGGAACTGCGCGACCAAGGCATTTTACAGAAGGATGGAGAGGAGCTGTGCGTTCCGCTTTCCGAGCTTGGTAAAATCTATGCGTGGCAGAGCATTCTGAAAGCCTTCGACCACACCGTGATTGCGGGCGACTGACCGCAATTTTGGGCCCATGATCGCTTGCTTGTTGGGTCGGAAAGGCACACCCTTTCTGACACACCCAGGAGGTCACCGTGGATGCACTTTCTTTTCTTCTCGGAAGCCTTGGCGCTCACGAGTGGAAACGCTTACTGTCGCTCGTTTCGCCCTCGTTTTTCCGCGTTGTCCCCTTTGGTGAGCTCGCCGGCGCGGTGAAAAGAGGAATCGCGCAGTCCCGCGACAACGAAGCGTTCCAACGTGGACTTGCGTCGCTGCCTCGTGTTTTTACGTCGAGAGACTCCGGAGACGCTGCTCTGCAGCTTTATTTCCGACAGATCCTCGGCAGGCAAGAATGCCTGCTCGACCTTTCTCGGGAGGCTTTTCTGCACGTCGAACGCACCTCCGAGTCTCCCCATTGGGAGTGGCGTCCTTCCAAGCTGCGTTACGTTTTCTCTGCTCAGTTTTCCCAAGGTCTCGCGGACGTCTACCGGGGGTTCTACCGGGAAGATGCGGTTGCGTTCGCACGAGGTCTGGAGGCGCTCGGTTTGGAAGGATGCGGGGAGCTCTTTCGCGCTCATTTTGGGAACGGCGATCAAACGGCGGTCACTTTTCGGGTTTCGCATTTCGTGGAAACGTTTCATTCGATTTTTCAGGAATGCAAACGGCGTGGGCTCATCTTGGGAGGCGATTTTGTGGCTTTGGGTGTCGCATTGGGGCTCCTCTACGAGCACCTGGAAAAGGCGACTCCCGAACGCACATGGAATGTGAGAGCGGCGTTCCTTCTTGCCGATGTTCCCTGGGATCCCAACGAGTCAGGCGCAAAAAAGGGGAGTGCCAGCGGGCGCGCTTCGCAGGAAGTGACACAGTGACGCTGCCAAGGGCGCGAGACGAGTCTGAGAATCCACGCGGAAGTGGACTTCGCATCGTCATTGCGGGGGCGAGCGGGTTTGTAGGGCGTGCCTTTGTGACCGCCCTCGGGAAGAGGGGAGAGGGGGCTGGCTCCTGCCCGCACGCAATTGTCGAAGGTGTGCGAGGGCTCACGCGGTCGGAGAGAGCTCCGGCCGCGAGCCAAGCTCTGTGGACCCCGGGTGCGCACTCCATTCGATGCGACCTTTTCTCGCTCGTTCAGGCCGAAGAGGCCCTGGCGGGAGCCGATGTCGCCGTTTACCTTGTCCACAGCATGATGCCGAGCACACGCCTGGTGCAGGGCTCATTCGCCGACATCGACCTCCTGCTTGCCGATAACTTTGGACGCGCGGCGAAGAAGGCGGGAGTGCAACGCATTGTTTACTTGGGAGGCCTCCTTCCCCCTCACGGAGGGAAGGCCTCCGCGCACCTTGAAAGCCGACGGGAAGTGGAAGAAGCCCTTGCGGGGCATGGCGTTCCTGTTCGGGTGCTTCGTGCGGGCATCATATTGGGGAAAGACGGTTCTTCCACGGAAATCATGTTTCGCCTTGTTGCAAGGCTTCCCCTCCTCGTTTGCCCCAGCTGGACGCTGAGGTCTTCGTCGCCCATTTTTCTAGACGACGCCATTGGCGTGCTTGAAACCCTCACTCTCGAAAACACTCTTCCTTGGAGTGTCGAACCCCTGGTGAAGCTTGCGAGGCAAGGTGATTCGCTCGCTGCCCTCGCTCCTCTTCATGTGTTCGATGGAGCGGGGCCCGACTCCGTGCGCTACATCGACCTTTTGAAGGAAACAGCCCGCCTTCTCAAACGCAGTCGGGTGTTTTTACGTGTTCCGTTCGTGCCTCCGAAGTTTTCCGCATTGTGGGTGTCTGTTGTCACTGGCTTCAGCCGTGAACTCGTGTCGCCTCTTGTCGACAGCTTGCGATATGATCTTCTTGCTTGCGAATCGCGGCGCGTTCCCATGCCCCCGCTTGCTGCTGCCAAGACGTGGCGAGAAGCGTTGGCATTGGCGCACGCTGCGCGGAGCGGACGCCTTGTTCCGTTCCAACAGGGGCCAGCAGCGAAACCACCCCGCTCAAACGCGGTGGTTTCCATTCAGCGTCACCATTGCCCAAAAGGCTGGGACGCCAGCCACGTGGCCGACGATTATGCGCGGTGGCTGCCTGTTTTCTTCAGGCCTTTATTGAAGGTTGATGTTCAAGATGGCGTTGTGGCCTTCCGGCTGAACCTGCCCTTTCTTGCGCGCTCACCACTCCTTTTGCTTGAGCTCGCCGCTGCACGCAGCGACGCGTCGCGCCGTCTGTTCTATATTCGAGGCGGAATGCTTGCAGTGCTTCGAGAAGGGAACAGAGGCAGACTTGAGTTCCGGGTAGTGAATGGAGGCCGCGAAATTTTGTCCACGGTTCTCGATTTCGAGCCCTCGATGCCCTGGGTTTTCTATCGTGTTTCGCAGGCGCTTGTGCACCTCTTCGTGATGCGGTGTTACGGTGTTCGGCTTCGGCGCCTTTGGAAGGCGTCGCTTAAAATTTGAGAAAGGGAGTCCTGCTCATGACGACATCCGCGCCTGTGAAAACGGCCGAAACTCGATTCGAGCTCAATGGCGCATCTGTGTTGGTGGACGCGGACCCTGAAACGCCTCTCTTGTGGATCCTCCGTGAACACCTGTCGCTTCCGGGCACGAAATTTGGATGCGGCATGTCGTTGTGCGGTGCCTGTACAGTGCATCTCAATGGCACAGCGGTGCGTTCGTGCGTGCTGCCACTTGGAGCCGTGGCTGGTCAGAAGATCACCACCATCGAAGGGCTCTCGCAGGGCAATGAGCTTCACCCTGTGCAAGCGGCCTGGCAGGCAGAGAATGTGCCACAGTGCGGCTATTGCCAGCCAGGGCAGATGATGCAGGCGGCTTCCCTTCTTGCCGCAACGCCCCTTCCGAGTGACGCCCAAATCGATGCGGCGATGTCGGGAAACATTTGCCGATGCGGCACTTATCCTCGCGTCCGTAAGGCCATTCACCGCGCGGCCAAGGCCACCGGCGCCGCCCAGCCGACGAAAGAAACACGATGACAGCGAACAAAACAAAGCCTGGCTCTGCCGGCCAAGAAAAATCTGATTCGGAGCCCGTGGTTTCGCGGCGCGATTTCCTTCGTCAGGCGTCTTCCACAGGCACAGGGCTTGTCGTTGCGTTTCACCTCCCCCAAGGGAACTCAGGCCAAGAGGCCTTCGCAACCGGCTTCGAGGCAGGTGAGGTGTCGCAAACAAGTGGCAAGCCTTTTCCAAAGGAACAGAGAGGTGCCTCTGCACCTTTCGAGCCGAACGCTTGGCTCCGCGTCTTTTCGAGCGGCGCTATCGTGTTTGCCCTCGACCGGGTGGAAATGGGCCAGGGGACGCTGACCTCGCATGCCATGATGGTGGCCGAGGAACTTGAAGTCGAACCCACTTCGCTCGAGGTCGTTTTTGCGGGAGGGGTGGGCGGAGACTATCGAAACCCCGCGCTGGGTGTGCAGCTCACAGGCGGAAGCACCAGCATCCCCACGTCTTGGAATACGCTTCGTACGGCGGCGGCAACGGCTCGGGAGATGCTCAAAGCCGCAGCCGCGAAGGCATGGCAAGTGCCCGTAGCCGAAGTCGTTGCGCGCAAGGGAACCCTCCTGCATACGGCTTCGAAACGGGAAGCGCCTTACGGTTTTTTTGCGGATGCGGCTGCGAAAGAAGCCGCGCCCAGCGTGAAGCTCAAGTCGGTGTCGGAGTTTACTCTTCTGGGCCGCCCGCTCCCGCGTCTCGATGCCCTCCCAAAAATAAAAGGAACTGCGACCTTCGGCATTGACGTCGACTTCCGAGGGCTTTTGCATGCCTACATTGTGCGCTCGCCCACGTTGCTCGGGAGCCCGAAGGTGGTCGACGAGGCGAGCGTTCGCGGTCTTCCCGGTGTGCAGGGCGTGGTGACTCTTCCCCATGGCGTAGCCATCGTTGCGACGCATTGGTACCAAGCGAAAAAGGCCGGCAGTTTTTTGAAAGTGGAGTGGGAGCCAGGACCTTTGGCCAACGTTTCGACGGACTCGATTTTCGCGTCGCTCAGAGCCGCTCTGGAAGGCGAAGGAAAGAAGGCGCGGGCAGACGGAGACGCCGACGAGGCTTTGGCGAAAGCCGCAATCACGCTGGAGGCAGTCTATGAAACACCCTACCTCGCGCATGCGACCATGGAGCCACAAAACTGCACCGCGCATGTGACGACGGACTCCTGTGAAGTGTGGGCGCCCACCCAGGGGCCTCAACTTGCCCGCGAAGTGGCCGCGCGGGTGACGGGCCTTGCCCATGACAAAATCACAGTCCATCAAACGTATCTTGGGGGCGGATTCGGGCGACGCATTGCGCAAGATTACGTTGAGGAAGCCGTGCGTATTTCGAAAAGCCTGGGTCTGCCCGTGCAGGTTCTGTGGAGCCGGGAAGACGACATGCGCAACGACTACTACCGGCCGTGCGCGGTGACGAAATTACGCGCCGGGCTCGACGCCGAAGGCGAGCTTGTTGCCTGGAAGGCAAGGTTGGCATCCCAATCGATTGTGTCGACCATGGCTCCTGACTTCGTTGCCAACATGCTGCCCACGTGGACCCCCCGCTTCTTAAAGAACGCGAGCGGGAGCGCGGCTTCCCGCCTTTTAAAGGTTCTTGTCGACGACACCGCGGTGGAAGGGGCTTCCACGCTTCCCTATGGGATTCCGAATCTCCGGGTTGAATTCACCCGACAAGACCCAGGCGTGCCCATTGGGTTCTGGCGTTCCGTGGGTCATTCTTTCAACGTCTTTGTCAGCGAGTCGTTTCTCGATGAGTGCGCGCATGCCGCAAAAAAGAATCCGCTCGCTTTCCGGCAAGACCTCCTAGCAAATCAGCCCCGCCTGCGCGCGGTGTTGGACCTGGCTGCACAAAAAGCAGACTGGGACAAGCCCCTTCCCGAAGGCGTGTCCCGTGGAATTGCTGTGGCGGAAAGCTTCAAAAGCTATGTGGCACACGTCGTTGAAGCCTCTGTGGTCGACAACGCCATTGTGGTGAGGCGTGTTGTTTCAGCCGTCGATTGCGGGTTCGTTGTGAATCCCGACATTGTGGTGGCGCAAGTCGAAGGTTCTGTGGTGTTCGCGCTTTCAGCCGCCCTGAAGCAGCGCATTACAATTGAAAAGGGCCAGGTGGTGCAAGGCAATTTCCATGACTACGAGTGCCTCCGCATGATGGAGTGTCCGCGCATCGAAGTTCACCTTGTGCCCAGTGCTGAAGAGCCCACGGGCATTGGCGAACCCGCGGTGCCGCCAGTGGCCCCTGCGCTGGCGGGGGCCGTGTTCATGGCTACGGGCAAGCGCCTTCGAAGCCTTCCACTTCAGCTGACTGAGGCTGGTTTAAGGTGACAGCATGAAAGACGTGCAAGAAATCCGTGCTCGGTGGAAGGCAGAAGCGGCCGCACGGCGCGCGACGGTGCTGGCGACTCTTGTGGAAACGCACGGTTCGACCTACCGACGCCCCGGGGCGAGGGCTCTGTTTCTTTCGGGCGCTTCGTCACCCTGTGGCGAAGCGCCCACATCTGACAAGTTAGACACGTGCGTGGGGCTCTTGTCAGGCGGTTGCCTCGAACCCGATCTTTTGATCCGGGCTCAAGCTGTTTTGGAGTCGGGTGTCCCCCAACTCGCAGTCTACGATCTGACCTCTTCCGACGACATCGTGTTTGGCCTCGGCTTGGGCTGCGAAGGACACCTTTCCATTTGGCTGGAACGCGTTGACGACATGCTTTCAACATCCACTCCAGCGTTTCTCGTGGCGCCCCCAGGCACACCCTCGCGCGTGCGCTGGACAACGGCTGAGGGTATTGAAAAAGTGTTCGACGATGTGGTGCCGGCGGCCTTCCGAGTGGCCGTGCACGGAGCGGGCGAAGATGCCAAACCGCTCTGTTCCCTTTTGGGTCTTCTTGGGCTTGAAGTCCATGTCTTCGACAGGAGGGAAGGGGTGCTTGCCACGTTCCAAAGTCCTGGCGTTGTGACGAAGCAAGCCCTGGAGTCTTTGGATGCCCCAACGTGCTCCACCTTCGATGCGCTTGTGCTCATGAGCCATCACTTCGAGTCCGATGCGCGGATTCTTGCCGTGGCCATCGACGCATTGCACGCCAAGGGACGCCTTCGGTATGTGGGTTGTCTGGGGCCTGCAAAGCGACGCGAAAAGCTTTTCGAAGCGGTTCCGGCCGCAAGGGCTTTCTCGCCTAAAATTGTGAGAGCCCCTGCGGGTCTTGACCTGGGCGGAGACTCACCTGAGTCCATTGCTTTGGCTATTGCGGCGGAAGTGCATGCCGTGTTGTTTGATCGCCCTCATCCGCGGGCCCTTTCCGAGCGGCTCCGCGCCACGGAAGATCGTATTCATGAAAACAAACCCCCGTTGCCCGATGTTGTTGTCTTGGCGGCGGGAGGCGCGCGGCGTTTCGGGTCGCCGAAGCTCCTCGCCGAGCTTCAGGGTGTGCCTGTGCTTTGGCACGCGCTCGATGCTGTCTGCGCTGTCGAGGTTGGAAAGCGCATTTTGGTGCTGGGTGCGAAAGCGGAGGATGTGCAGCGGTGTTCCCTCGACTGGTGCCATGCGCATGGCCTCCCTTCGAGTGCCTTCACGACGGTGGTGAACGCAGCCTGGGAACTTGGCCTCTCTGAGTCGCTGCGCGTTGGACTTGCGCAGCGAACCCCAGGCGTTCCCCTCCTTGTGGTTCTTGCCGATCAGCCCTGCGTCAGCGGCGCTCACCTGCGGGCTCTCCTTCAGGCCGCAAGCCATCCAAACGCCGACGACGTCGTGGCTTCAGACTACGACGGGGTGGCAGGAGTTCCCGCGGTTTTTTCACCCGACGCGCAGGAGCGTCTGCTGTTGCTTCAGGGCGATGCGGGTGCAAGGCGGCTGCTCAACGAGGACTTGGGGCTGCGTGTGCGCCGCGTGCCGTTTCCTTTGGCTCAGCGCGTCGACGTCGACACGCCTGACGACATCGAGCGCGCCAAAGAAAGCCTTACGACGCGACTTTAGCCCCGCATTTTTCCATAACCTTGCGCAGCTTGCCTTCGATGTCGGCACGAAAGGCGCGGTGCGTGAAGGCGACCTTCTCGCTTTTCAGGCTTGCCACGAACCCGGAGCCTTTGGGTTTGACGTCGTAGACGAGTTCTGTGGTGCCCAGCTTCGAGAAGATGACGGCGATTTCCGTCGCGCTCACTCGAAAACTCGCTATTTTCGAAATTTCGCGGCCTTCCAGCGCAGCACGGACGCCATCAATGAAAGCCTGGGGCCCTTGGGTTTCCGACTCAATTGTTTTCATGGGTGTGTTACCCTTTCCCTTGTTGCAAATTGCGTACGAGTTCTTCGAACGAGACGTCTCGAACAAGCTCGGCACCCGCCGCGCTTTTCATTTTTTCAACCTGTTCTTTCGTCGGATTCCCCATGATGACAAGCGACCCAATGGCGTTGCCGCCGATGAGGCGAAAAAGCGCCTCGTTCAGGGCTGCGACGTTGGTTTCCCTTTCGAGCCGGAGCAGGGAATTTTCGAGTCCAAGCGGATGGGGAACGGAACGCGCAAGAAGGTCGTCGAGGAACGCATCGGTTTTGTCGAAAATGGTGGGTTCCCTCGCCATCATCATGTTCATCCGCGACACGCGGGCGCGCTCGAGTTCTGCGGCTGTGATACCCTTGGTGCTGAAGTCGTCCCAGGTTTTGCGGGCGAGCACCACAGCGTCCCCAATTTTTTCGTTCGCGCTCTGGAAGTTCATACGCCACAGGGCCACGTTCGTGTTCGGCTCAAGCGCCTCCGGGTCGAATTGGGCACGCGGGCTATAGGACAGGCCGGAATCCGCACGGAGCGCCTTCGAAAATCGGTCGTTGCCCACCACACCGCCTGAGCTGCTGTAGATTTCCGTCAGCAAGGCAAACCGCGTTCGTTCCATTTCGTTCATGCGTCCCGCATTGGGAAAGTACCAGCGCAAGGTCGCATTGCATTGGGTCATGTCGGCTTTGCGGATAATCGTCATGCGCAAGGGGGCGCTTTTGCCCAAACTCCTGTCGGAAGAGGGAAGGACCGGACGAGGAGGCATCCATGTGAATGCAACAGGCTCTTTGCGCGGCAGGCGCCCCCCGAGAGCAAGAAGGGCTTTTGTGTCGGCGTCCGAGAACGTGCCCGACAGAACCAGCGTCAAACCCGCGCGGTTTACGAGTTTGCGCGCGACGTCAATCACTTGCGCGTTTTCAATGGCCTGGATGGTGCGAACGGAAACGCGTTTGAGGGCTTGCGTGTAGTAGTGGTCTGGGCCAAACACGAGCCGGGCAGACTCCTGGTCTAAAAACCGGGCTTGCTTTGCGGAGCTGCTGCCATCGAGCAGAGCATTGAAAGCGTCCACCTGTTCTTGTTTCCACAGCTCCAGCGCGTCGCGGTCGAAACGAGGCCGCAACAGCATGTCTTCAAGAAGATCCAAACCCACCTTGAAGTCTTCTGCTAAACCGCTCACGGAAATGCGGAGGTAACCGATGGTGGTTAAACGCGTGTCAATTTGAATGCCGTTGCGGTGCGCATGATTGCGGATCTCTTCGAAGCTCCGTTTGCCGGCGCCTCCGAGAAGAATGAGATCCATGGCCGCCGTAAGCAGTGGGCGCTGCGCTTGGGGAAGCGTGTAGGCGCCGATTTCGAACACGGCCTCGATTCGAAATTTTCGGCCGCCTCCCCCTTGAAGGGTGTAGAGCGCGCCCCCTCCTGGAAGGGGCGTGCGCCCATAGTCGAGCGAGGGCCAGCGGATGTCGCGCCACGGCAGCGCCACGGGGCTCGAGTGAAGAGCCGGGCGTTTTGAAGTCAAAGGGACCTCGAGGCCATCAGCGCCCTGCGCTGCCTGAGAGCCCGCGGACAAACACACCAGAGTGCTCGAAAGCAAAGAGAGAAGACGCTTGGGCACAAAAGGAGTCTTCATGGTCCACTCCAACGCTTGCAAAGCGTCGCCTCGCCGTCGGAAACAACGCCATGACGAAACATTTTTTTCCTGTCGAATGCGGCGCGAGCGAAGGTGCGGAGCTTTTCCGAATCGACGGACTCAATGATGCCACGGCTCTTGCTGGAAATAAGGAAGTCTCCGTAGAAGTGCTCGTTCCACTCGTAAGCCTCGAGCATGGAGGTCATCTTCATGGCTTGATCGGCCTCTTCGACGGCAATTTGTTTGAGCAAGAGGGCCTTGAAGCCCGCGTCCACGGGACGCTTTAAGGCCTCGTCGAAGGCCTTCCAGAAAAATCTTTCGGCGGTTTGAGCATTCTGGCTTGGTGTGAGGCGAAAAGAGACGACGAACGGCTGGTGGATTTTTTGCCAGTTGGTTTTGTACATGGAAAAGCCTGTTGCGAGCTTTTCGCGAGACAACCTGTGCTGCAGGGTGCCGTCGGGGTGGTCGTTGAGCAGTTGTGTGAAAGCGAATGTCATCATGGATGACTCGAAACTGGCGTCGGTGGAAGGGAACACGAGGGAGCGCCGTTTCTCGAAAACGGCCTCGGCGCAGAAGAACTCTTCCCCTATGTTCCGAGTGGCATAATTTGCGGGAAATTTTGTAGGAGACGCCTTCGCCTTTCCTTGCCAGCTCCCAAAACGCTCATGCACTTTGCGTGCAACAAGCTCTGGACGAAAAGGTCCTCCAATGCTCATGATGGTGTTGTCGGGCGTATAGTAATCAGCATAAAATTGGCGAGCGGCGTCAAGACTCATGCCTTCGATGTCTTGCTTTGTGCCAATGGTCAACCACTCGTACGGCGAACCTTTTTCCATGGACCGCCGCAGGATCTCGGCTCCTCGTGCAGCAGGATCGTTTTCGTAACGGAGCTTGCGCTCCGACAAGACGGCACCTTTTTCCGTGGTGAAAAAAGGATCCTGCACATCGAGTTCCCGAAACCGTTGGGACTCCAAATCGAGCATGGTGTCGAGCGCGGGCCCGGGAAAGGTGGCTTCATAGGTCACGTAGTCGGTGGAGGTGGAAGCGTTTCCATTGCCACCGACGCCCGCCAGCGTGCGATCGTAATGCCCTTCTTCCCTGCCACGCGTTTTGCGGAACATCATGTGTTCGAAGAAGTGGGCGAGGCCGGTGCGACCGGGCGATTCGCGGTTGCTCCCCGCGTCGAGGGTGATGCGAAGAGACGCGACAGGATTGCGATCGTCTGGCAAGACAATGAGCTTCAAGCCGTTCTCGAAGAGATACTTGTACGCTTTGCCTGTTCCTTCAAAGCTTGAACCCTCGGCCACAAGCTTGACACCCTGGGGGAGCGAAAGGCTTTGTTTCCCCGAAGAGGGTGCGCTCGCGACAACCCCTTGCGGACCTCGCGGAGGGGTTTGGCCCCGCGCCACCAAAGGTGACAAGAAAACCAACGCTGTGGCGAACCATGGGACCGTAAAAACGCGCAAGCCGTCGCTCCTTGGCGAAAGGTGGCTACCATCACGAGACGTTCGCAATGATAGGGCATCCGCCAAGCCAGGGAAAGACGAACGCAAAAAACGCTGCCTCAAAGAGCGACTCGTCAAGTGTCTTTGCGAATGTACTTGTCAGCGTAGGCGCGCACGCCTGCTTCCGCCAGAATATGGAAAGTGCGGAGGCGGCGGATTTTGTCGGGCGGGCAGTCGTCGAGGCGTTGGTAAAGTATGGATTTGCCGCTGCGTTTCACGAGCCTTGCCAATTCCTTGGGGGGTGGCTCTGGAGAAATGTACAGCAGGCTGCGTTCCCTTGTCGCAAGAGCAGATGCGAGCAAAAGCGCCTCCGCGGGTGTTCTGCAAAGGGAACGGATGTAAGGATCGTGCCAGGGGTCGAAGGCGACGCTGGTGAGTGGCAAGACGGCGAAGCCTCCAAACTCCGACTTCGCCACGCCCGGACCTATGAGTGTTTCTTGAAAGGGAGTTGCATAGAAAAGGAGGTGGGAGTTGTCGTGAGCCTCCGCTTGCCAGAAAGCTCGCCACGCGTAACGTTCTTCCACGTCCTCGTTTGAAAGACCGCATTCAAATCGAAACACAATGGCTCCGATATCGGCTTTCGCTAGATTCACTTCCTCACGGACGAAAATCTTGCCTAAGTGCCATTGCCTTATGGTTTGGCGAAGATCGAGGCCCTCTTCGAGGCTCGTGGTGAGCTCGTGCGTGCGCGTCTCGAGTCCCCGCACCTTCTCGGCCGCCTGCTTGCGCAGACCGAAGCTGAACTCCTCCATGAAGACGTCTTCTTCAGGAAAGGAACAAGAATAAGGATGATTGCCGTGCACCCAAGCGTTGTCGGCGTGCTTGGATTCGTCGACGGCCGTTTCTGGTCCGAGGGAAATGCGCTTTCCCTTTTCGAGTCCGCGCGGTTTCGCGCGTGGCCGGTGACGCTGAATCGTGTCGAAACGCTCGACGGAAAGAACGGAAACTTTCGGAGTAAAGGCCGTAAGTGGCAATTGAATTTCAGGCAATGCATTCGCAAGACTTGATTCTTGACCTGGAAATGTGCGGCATTCCTTGAGCCATTCGTAGGAAAGATTAGAGCTCACCACACTTTGCGCTGCCACCAGCATGTCGAAGGGAGTGGGGAATGCGCGGTCCTGTTCCTTTGCGAGGCGTCGAAGATACCGAAACACCGAGGTCCGCTCGTGCCCGCTCACCGAAACGCGGGTCCATTCCCCGAAGCGCGCGGCCGCGGCATCAAAGCTGGTGACAAGACTTTCTGCGAAGCAGGCCATTGGGGTTTTCGTCACCACGTGGGGGGTGCCAAGCGCACGCTCAAATTCCTGAACAAGAAATCGGGCCTGAAACCCATTGCAGCCGGCATACTGCGCGTGGTGCTCGGGAGCGGGGCGCGCTGGTACGAGACGCGCGCCCTGGCGTTCCCTGTGCGCCTTGAGTGAGGTAATAGGGGTCACACGCCCGCTTTGGGTTTGTAGGACAGCCTCGTGTTGGTGCGCCGTGGCGAGGGCTTCCGGCAAAGTCAGAAGTCCCCATTCATCGATGATAGCGACGGTAGGAACGCCTTGGTTTTCGGCTTCCAAAATGTCAAGCGCCATCGAACCCGCATGGAGTTTCGCTTTTTCAAGGAGTGAGGGCGCAAGAACGCTTTTTCGAAACGTGGCCGCGCGGCCCTCCATGAAGGGCAAAAGACCGAACGGCAGAAGGTGTTCCGTGGGAAAAGGGCCATCGGCAAGACAAAGCTCCTCGCTCACGAGCGCTGCCACGTTGGCGTCGAAGCCTCCTGAGCAGGTCACTTTCCAGGTGGCACCCGCCGCCAGAGCGGCCTTGCGGAGGGTTGCCAGCAGAAGGCGCCGGGGGTTCAAGGCCTCCACAAGCCAAACACGCGAGAGGTCTTCGACGCCCGTTCCACCTGCGAGGGAACCCAAGGAAACTGAGGTTTCAGGGGCGAGCACAAACCCTGCGGGAGTCAGCGACACCATTTGCTCGACGTGGGGCTCGAAGGCCGTGGGCCAGTCGACCAGCGCTTTCGAAACGATCTTGTTTCCGGACACCCCCATGTGCGCAAGAACGTGCCCTGCGTTGTGTGCCAACAGAGAAGCTCCCATGCCCCGCAAGGGCAAGTAAACAAACTCAACGGCACGAAAGGTGCAGGGCGTGTTTGGCACAAGACGAAAGCTTGCGTACTCTACGCCCACGCAGGGTGGGCACTCGGCAGGCGCCGCGCGCCCTTGCCAGCTCCACCCCAAATTTTGAAGGCCCGTCATTCCTCGACGGGACGCAGAACCCGTCGGAGAAGATTCAAACGTCCGTTGCCTTTGCCGCCAGGCCCATGGGTGGGTTCTTCGGGGAGGTAGGCGAGGGCTTCGGTTCCCAGCACGCTCGCGACAGCTTCCTGCAGCGCCTGGGTAACGCCCAAGGAGGGCTCTTGAACTCGCCTGCGCGCCGCGTATTTCGCAATTTGAATGGCATCGCGCACGGAATGTGTTTCTTCGCTCGCGTGCGCGATGGTGAGGAATCCCACCAGGCTCATAAGAACGTCGTCTTCCAAATACGGGCACGCCTGGCGCAGAATGGCAGCTTCCGCCGCCGGCTCTGGGAAGTCGAGTTGAATTTGCGGCGAAAGCCGGCTTTGAATGTACTCGGGAAGGTCGTACACGCTGGCATCGTCGTTCATGGTGGCCACGAATCGAAATTCGGGGTGCGCATGGATGCGGACGCCGGCAACAATGGAATCGACGTAACGTCGGGTGTCGAGGAGGGGCGCCAGGGACGCCCAGCTTTTTTCCGACATCCGATTGCCTTCGTCGAGCACGCACACGCCTCCACGTAGGCAGGCGCTGACAAGCGGACTCGCCACGTAACTGATTTGCTTCGCGTCGTTGATAACGGGCGTGACAATGAGGTCTTCGGGGCGGGTGTCCGCAGTGCCCTGCATCAAATAAACAGGGCGCCCGAGTTCGAATGCGATGGTCAAGGCGAGGGTTGTTTTCCCCACCCCAGGTTTGCCCACCAACCGCGGATTCATGGGGTCGTCGTCGTCTGCGAGGCGCAGCCAAGCCGCACGCAACTGGCGCAAGGCGAGGTCGTCGCCTTCGGAAGTCACCCAAGCGCGCGGAGGCGTCGTGTATTCGGGCGACAGTTGCAGGGTCACGCCTTCAATGGAAGCTGTGCGTCCTGTGACTTTCTGTTCCGGTCGACTCATGTCGGCGTCTTCCCTTCCTCAGAGAGCATCGTGACCGTCGTGTCTGCCGTGTCCGTCGTGTCCTTCGTGTCCGGCTTTTTTTAGGTCCGCGTGGACAGGCCGAGGGAGCGCAACCGTGCACCTCTGTCGAGGCGCGCGCGGATGTCTTGCGCCTTTCCATCATGCCCTGGTTTGCCCAGGAGCGCGAACATGTTGCTCTTGTAGGCCTCCACACCAGGTTGATCGAAGGGGTTCACACCACGGGCAAGTCCGCCAACACCGCAGGCGAACATGTTCGTGTACATCCAATACCCGAGCCAGTAGGCATCGAGCGTGGGCAGTTCCCACGAAAGCGTGGGAACCTGGCCGTCGGCATGCGCGAGGAACGTGCCTTGCTGCGCTTCGTGCTGGACGCGCGTCAAAGGCTCGCCCGCCAGAAATCCGAAACCGTCGTCGAGGGAAGCCTCTGGAATGCTCACGACGCGTTTCAACGATCCACGGGCCACGGAGGCTTCCTCCACCACGCGGATGTGGGTGGCGAAAAGGTTCCTTTCCCCTTCTTGAAAGTACTGCCCCAGGGAATGGAGGTCGGTGGTGAACTGGGCTGAGGCCGGAAAGAGGCCTGTGTTGTCTTTGCCGTCGCTTTCGCCAAAGAGCTGCTTCCACCACTCCGACACGCCACGGAGCTTCGGACTCCAATGGCACAAGGCTTCGGTTTTGTACCCTTGCGCGTAAAGGATGTTTCGCAAGCCTGCGTAACAAAGTGCGACGTTGGTTTCCAGTGAGTCGTTCTGTTCGCTCATGGCGTCAGAGGCGGCTTGGCGTCCACCCGCAACGAAACGCTCGACGTCGACTCCGGCGATGGCAAGTGGCAGCAAGCCCACAGGCGTGAAAAGGGAGTAGCGCCCACCCACGTTGCGCGGAATGCTGAATGTGGGGAAGCCCTGTTCCCGAGCGAGCTTCAGAAGCGTCCCGCTTTCGGGATCGGTGATGGCGGCCACACGAAGACGGGCTTCTTTCTCGCCGAAGCGGTCGTCGAGGTATTTTTTGAGGACGCGGAAGGCGAGGGCGGGTTCTGTGGTTGTGCCCGATTTCGAGACCACGACAAGGCTGGGTGTGAAATTGTCGAGGGCATCGAGCAGCTCGGAGAGTTCGTCGGTGGCAACGTGATGTCCGGCCCAGAAAAGAAGGGGGCGACGGTGGAATTCCCCCGGATTCAAACTGGCGAAGGCATGCGTGAGGGCTTCGTAAACCGCTTTCGTTCCCAGAAGGCTTCCGCCAATTCCGATGACCACAATGGCGTTGGAGTGCGCCGAAAAGGTTTCCACGCACTTTTTGATTTCCGCCAGCTGGCTGGGGGCTTTTTCACCCACGTAGTGGACCCAACCCATGAAGTCGGCGCCTTTTCCTTCGCCCTTCGTCAGGGCTCTTTTGGCCGCCACGAGGCTCGGCAGAGCGTTGGAGAGTTCTTTTTCCACGGGAGTGACGTCGTGGGCCTTCGTCCAGTCGAGAACAAGGCGTTTCTCGTGGGGGCGTCCGTACGCGTCTTCGCGACCCGAAGTGTGGTCGTTCTTGCGGTTCATTTTTCAATTTCCTCTCGGATTCGATTCTTAGGGACTCAGGGTGGCAATGCTTCGCCGCGGCATCGTAGGGAGCCAGGCCTCACCTGTAAAGACGTTCGACACCCCGCTTTCCCGACGACATGCTGGAATGACTGGATTTATTTATGGCATTGGGTTTGCAGTTTGTCGCCCAAATGCCAGTTCCTCTCGCGTGCCGTCTTTGTCAAACTCCCATTGGAGGTGTCACATGAACCGCAGCCGTGCGCGTTTTGGCCACGCCCTTCTTGCCGTTGCGGCATTTGGCCTCGCTGCCATCGCCTCATGCACGCCAAAGTTCACGGCCCACGACGCCCGCGTCCCCGCGCACCAATCGCAGCTCAACCGAAAGAGCTTGCGCCGCATTGCAGCGGCAGAAGACACCCGACGCCTCGACTTGGCGAAGGCGTCTTTGCAAGCGGCGTTGAAGGTGGGCATCGTCACCGACTCACACAACGACTACGAGGATTTCGAAAAGGTCGTTGCTTTGATGAACGGCCACGCCGACCTCGACTTCGTGCTCCTCATTGGCGACTTCACCAACGTCGGCATGATTTGGGAATACGACCAAGCTTGGAAGGTCATGAAAAACGTGCGTGCTCCTTTGGTCACAGTGCAAGGGAATCATGATGCCGTTGGGTTTGGAAAAGACATTTACAATGACATGTTCGGCGCTACGGATTTTGGTTTCTCGGTGAAAGGGGTTCGCTTCGTCGTTTGGGCGAATGCGAAGCTCGAATACGAACGCACCTCGCACCGGTTCGACGCCTTGCAGCGCGAACTCGCAAAGCCCACAGACGCGCAAAAGACCATTGTCGTTTCGCACATTCCACCCACGGAATCGGAGTCGCAAATATATTCGACGGCCGAGAAAAACGAGTTCCACGGCATCTTGAAGTCTCACAACGCCACGGTGTCGTTGCACGGCCATTTGCACGCCCGTGGGCGCCAGCGCGTGGATGGCATCGACTATGTCACCGTGCAGCGCGTTCGTGATGTGAATTACTCCATTTTGACCGTAAAAGACGGCGCCGCAACCTTTGAACACTGCACCACCGGCGGTTGCGAATCCACTCCAGAACCCACTGTCAGCGGCGACAAGTGGCATTGAGTGTCGAAAAGAAAGAAGGGAGTGGGCCCATGAGCTTCGTGCGCGACCTCGTCGTTTTTCTTTGCCTGATTCCCGCCGTTGCCGGAGCGTCGTCTGTGGTTCCTTACGCCAAGGCGCAAACGGGAGGTTACGCGGGGCTGGCGACCGTGGGACTTGGACTAGAGGCTTTTGAGCGCCATGCACGAGCCGAAGTTCTCTATGGTTTCGTGCCGGCGGCCTTCGCGGGCACGCCTCAGCACATTGTGGGCTTTAAAGCCGATGCCGCTTTGTCTGCCACCACGTGGGGCTGGGTGCCCGCCTACTTCGGAGGTGGACTTTTGTACAATCTGTCTTCGCGCGTCTTCGCGCGATTGCCAGAAGAGTACCCTGAGAAATACTACCCCTCCACCGCCCTTCATTGGGAGGCGCACTTGGGAACCGAAATGCGATTTGGAAAACACGGGGCCTACGTCGAGGTGAACATGCACGAACTCGCTTGGCTCGCCATGTTCGACAACCCGGGTTACTTCGGTGTGCAGGACGTTTTGACATACACGGTGGGCTACAAGTTTGCGTTCTAGCCCGGGGCAGATTGCTCCCCGCACCGCGGGAAGCGCAGCTTCAGCGGAGAAAAAGTCCCCCCTCTTCAGCGGCATTCCATGTCTGTTCTGCAATGGACTCGAGGCCGTTGACGCTCGGGTGCATGCAGTCGAAAGTGAGCTGATTTCCACCGTCGGCAGAGGTGTCGATTGCGTAAGGGGGAGAGACAACAACTCGGCCCGAAAATGCAGTCGTTGCAAGGGCGTTCCTGACGGCCCTTTCAATAGACTGATTCATGCGCTCACGGCGTGCCTGCAATGCTGCAATTTTTTCGCGTGATGCCTCGGGGTTGAGCCCCAGTTCGGTGCCGAGGTTCAGTGTCTTGCGGATTTTGTCGCAGGTGAGCGGCCCGAGGAGGGGGACGCTCACACCCACAGGCTGGGAACTCGCACTTAAAAGGGAAACGATGTCGGGGATGGTGAGAACCAAGATCCTTGCGCCCGAATTTCGCTTGAGCAGAGTTTCGAAATTCCTCTGGTACTCGCGTTCAAAAGGAAAGTTTTCTGGCTTCACAATGAAGTCGACCGCGCCGAAGTCGAAGACAATGTAGTCGGGCTTGGAGCCCCTCTGTCGAGCGTCTTGCTCCGCAACCTTGAACTGGCTGTTGATGGTGTCCATGCCGCCACCGACGATGGAAAACTGAACTCCTTCGACGGCCCGATGCGATCGTTCCATGAAGCGCGT
>JADCJN010000245.1 GCA_020247005.1 Silvanigrellales bacterium | reverse complement strand
GTCTTGTGCCAACCGAACTGCGTAAAAGCCAGAAAGCTGCGAGATACCAAGTAAGAACCATCGAGGATGGCTCCGAAGTCGAATTGGGTGAGCTTTGCGTCGATTCCCGAAAGAAATTTCGGCATGGGAGGAAGGAATCCGCCGTACGCGCGCGCTCCCAGCCCCACACTTTTGCTCGCCAGATATCCACCCACCGCCTCGATTTGCGGAATGAGGTGAAACTTCGCCTGCGGCACTTTTTCTGTTTTCGAACCAACGGTCGTATTGACTTTGGGCAAGAAGGAAACATCGGTGAAAAGACCCAATCCGACCTCACCCGGTTGCACCGGACGCGGCACGGGCAGCGCATCAATGAGAGTTGCGCTGATGTTTTGAAGTCTGTCGGCTTGAGACTCCCACTGAACGCCCAACGCTTGAGGCGCGCACAGAACGCTGCCCAAGGCACCCCATAAAGCCATGAGGGTGGTGCGGTGATCCCTTTGGCACAGGGCTCTGTCGACGAGAAAAGGCATGCGTCGCAATCCTCCTTGTCCTCTTCACATCTTTTCGCAGACTTTTGAGTCTGCATTCCGGACTCCAAGATTTTTGCACGCTCCGACCCCAAACCGTGAGCTTTTCGCTTGACGCCATGCCGGCGGGAAAGGTACCCAGGCCTTCTATTGTGTGTTAGTAATCTAGTTCACTACATGAATGGCCATCTCTTCCCGCACGCCTCACTCCTTTGTAAGGACTTAAAATGCCAACACTTGTTCGCGCGGATGCCCTGAATTTCGCCTGGACCGCGGACGATCCCCCCTTGTTCCAAGACTTTTCCCTCACCCTCGAGTCGGGCAAGCTTTATGGCCTTCTGGGTCGAAATGGTGCGGGGAAAACGTCGCTCGTGAAACTTCTGTGTGGCCTTTTGACGCCCACACGCGGTGACGTTGTGCATACGCCGTCCGGACTTTCTGTGAGCAAGCGCCTTCCTCCTACCTTGTGCGACGTTGTTTTCGTGGCAGAAAGCAGCGTGCTTCCAGAGCTTCCCGTAGACACCTTCGGACGCCTTGCGGGTCGGCTCTACCCACGCTTCGACTTCCCCCGTTTCCTCGAACTCTTGAACACACTTGAAGTGCCGGCTCGCAAAAGTGTAGCGAGCCTTTCCTTCGGTCAGCGCCGCAAGGCACACGTTGCGTTTGCACTGGCCACGGACGCAAGCCTCGTGTTTCTCGACGAACCCACAAATGGCCTCGACATCGCCGCGCAAATCGCTTTGCGCAGGCTCTTGGTCGCTCAAGCAGCTCCCCACCGAAGCCTCGTCGTTTCCACCCACCACGTCCGGGAATTCGAAAACATCCTCGACACTGTTCTCGTCTTGGAAAAGGGCCGCCTGTTGGCCCAGGAAAGCGTTGAGGATCTTCGGTCCAAACCGGGTGCAACGCATCTCGAGAACTGGTACGCCGGCCTCATTGGGCTCAAAGGTGCGCCTGAATTCTCACAGAAGGCAAAACACGATGGCGAAATGAAGACGAGAGGTGACTATGAGAACCTTTGAGGCTTTGCGTTTCCTTGCCTACCTTCGCTTCGAACTCGCTTCGAAGCGTCAAGAAGCCCTCTTGCCCCTCCTTGTTCCCCCTCTTCTTGTCGTGTTTTGGGGAAGCCTTGGGATTCTTTCCGGACGTCCTTTCGAGAATTGGCCCACGTTGCCTTTTCTCGTCGGTTTGTGTCTGGCCATCGGCGCTGCGGCCTCGGCGCACGCGCGCGAAAAAGATCCTCTCACAGCCCCCTTCCATTGCTTGCTCCCGGTGACACATGAGGAACGTTTCGCAACGCGACTCTTGCTTGGCCTCGTTTTGCCCTTCTTCGGCCAGTGTTTCGCTCTGACCCTTTTATCGAACATCTTCGTAAGCCTAGGCGCAGTTATTCTCGGAAGCGGCTTCCCTGGACTTCTCTTGCCGCCGCTCGAATCAATGCTCTCATTGGGTGGGCTGTTCCTTTTGGCCCACAGTGTTTTCTTTGCCGGAGGCATTTTTTTTCGGGGAAGCCCTTTCGTCAAAACCTCGCTAGCAGCTGTTTTCTATGCCTTCGTGCTCGGCATTGCGAGTCTGGTACTTGTGGCATCAGGCATTGCAGAAAGAGCGTCCCTTTCTCAGGTCGTGGGTGCTCTTTTGGTTCCCCAGGAAGCAGGCCTGTCGAAGGGATACGAGACCATGGTTCTCGTCTCGCGCATCGCCTGGTGTGGAGTGCTTCCTCTGTTTCTTTATGTTGCGTCTGCTCTTCGTGCACGAGAGCTTGAGGTGCGTGAATGAATTTTCGCGATGGCGTGCCCATCTTCCTCCAAATTGTGGAGTCGGTGGAAAACAGGATTCTCGACGGTGAATGGACCGCCGAAGAGCGCATACCCGCGGTACGAGACATCGCCATCGCCTTGGAGGTCAATCCGAACACCGTCGTGCGCAGCTTCCAGGAACTCGAAACGAGCGGTGTGCTTTTCAAGAAAAGAGGCCTCGGATGCTATGTGGCTCCGAACGCACGAGAAAGCATTCTGCTGCGTCGACGAAAGGCTTTTTGGGACGTGGAGTTTCCCGCTCTTGCTCGCACCCTGAGCTTGCTCGAAATCTCCCCGTCTGCGCTCGCAGAAGCCTTTGCTCGCCAACAGGCAAGGGAAGCCCTCGAAAACGACACGAAAGGAACGACTTCCCCATGAAAAAAAGCACCCTTTTTCTAGCACTCGCACTCTCACTCCCCGCAGTGCTGACTCTTGCGGGAATTGCGGCGGGCCTTCGACACTTCGACTTTGAAAGCATCCCCAGTCCAAGGACGACTCCAAAAGGCACTGAATTCGACGGCCTTGAAACCATGCGCGAAGACTCCGTGCCGGTGAACCCCACATTGCGTGTGGAGGCTGAGGGCGTCCGCCTGAAGATCGAGTTCGACGCAACGCTCACGGAAAATGCTCGCCTCAGAGTCGAAGCCCGCGATTTCAACGGAGTGACTTCCACACTCTCGCCTGAAAAATTGAGGTTCACACGCCCTTCCCTCCCAAGCGCAGTGGGCAATGCCCCTCCCCTCGTCATTGTCACACTCCCTGCGACTTTTGCCTCGCTCACGCTTGCCATCGACGCCTCCCGCTGCCAGGTGGAAGCAGCGGCAACGACGCTGCGGGTGGAAACATTTCGAGCAGAAACACGCGCCTCCTCGTGCGCCTTCTCCTTTCATCGTCTTGAGGCGCGAGAAGTTTCCACGCGCATCGAGGCCGGCAATGCCAGCTTCGACGTGCGCTCACTGCCCCCCTACACTCTCTACGGCAAGCTCCGCGTGGGTTCACTCGATCTGCGTTACGGAGACTCCCATGAGCATCTCTCGGGGCTCAACCACGAAACTCGGACCGAAGGGGTGCCAGGCGCAACACTTTTCGACTTCGAAGTGTCCAGTGGCCAACTCGGCGTAACGCTCGCAGCCCCAAGCGAAAGCGAGTCTCTTCGCCGCACCCTCTAAAAAAAAGGGCGGGGCAACGGGCGGAGGCGAAAAACACCGCCTTTGGGACAGGCCGGAATTAGTTCAGCACCGACACGGGGAGAACGACAACAGGTGTGCCCCACTGCGAGAGCTCAACCGTCTGGGCGTCAATGCACACGCCTCCTGCCTGTTGCTGCTGCTGTTGCTGTTGTTGTTGGCCGCCCTGTTGTTGGCCGCCCTGTTGTTGGCCGCCCTGTTGTTGGCCGCCCTGTTGTTGGCCGCCCTGTTGTTGGCCGCCCTGTTGTTGG
>JADCJN010000244.1 GCA_020247005.1 Silvanigrellales bacterium | reverse complement strand
TTACACGCCTAGCGAAGGGCGTTTCTTTTCGTGGAGCGGCGAACCTGGCGTGAGCATTCTTCTGAAAGGCGAACAGGGCGGAGACGCTGCTCCCGCCACGCTTTACATCGTGCGTCTCACCGACAAAAACGAGCAAAAATTCCCCCGCGAACGCACGTTGAAACGCGTGACGGGGCGAACGGGCAAAGTGCGTAAAGTCAACGTGTGGCGAGACGGCCGGTACGGCTACGCCATGGTCCAAAGCGTCGCTCTCAGCGATTGACACCATCAGGCGCGCTTGTATTTGGCCATGTCCGCGAGCATGTGAATTTGGCCCATGAGGGTTTTGCGAAAGTCCGAGAGCTCGAGACTCTCGTTTTCGGAATGCGCGTTTGTGTAGGGGTCTTCAACACCCACAAGAACAGCGGGAATGCCACCGAGCTCCTGAGAGAGGGGCTGCACGAAGGGAATGCTCGCGCCACAGCCTATAAACTGCGTGGTGTGGCCGTAGCCTTTCTCCAACGCCCGAGAAGCAATTTCGTAAACAGCGCTTGAGGTGTCGCCGGCACTCCACCACTGCCCTGCAGATTCCAACCGCGTGCTGAGGCGAAAGCCTTGGGGGCAAAGCGACTTCACGTAGGACTCCACCTGACTGGCCACTTTGAGCGGGTCCATGTTGGGAACAATGCGCAACGAAACACGCGCCCACGCCCCATTCTGAATCACATTGCTCACGAGCTTTCGGCTTCCACTCTGTACGGCATTCACGGAAAGGTGAGGCCGCCGCCATAAGTTCTTGGCAAAGTCGCGCTCGGGCGCGAGGAAGGGAATTTCGTCAAGGAGGCCAGTCGCTTTCCGAGCGGTGCTTTCCATTTTCAGCTGGGCGTAGCCGCGTTCTTCTTCCGGCGAGAGGGGAACCACATCGTCGAGGACTCCCGGAACGAGAATATGGCCACGGTCATCCACGAGACCAGCCAAAATGCGTGCAAGTGCCAGGTTGGGGTCGGGCAGGATGCCCCCCCAAAGACCCGAATGGACGCTGTGAGAAAGCGCCTCAACTTCGATGTCGATGGCCACAAGTCCACGCAATGCTGTGGTGATACTGGGAATGCCTGTTTCGATGTTGGCGCAGTCGGTGAGAATCATGGCGTCGGCGCTCAGACGATCGCGGTAGCGCCGGGTGAACTCCGCAAGGTGGGTGCTGCCTGTCTCCTCTTCCCCTTCAATAATCACCTTCACGTTCACAGGCAGTTCGCCCGAGGTTTTTAAGAAAGCGGCAATGGCAGCAGCGTGAGCAAGAATGCCGGCCTTGTCGTCGGCAGCACCGCGTCCATAAAGGCGTCCGCCTGATTCTGTCGGACAAAAAGGGTGCGAGCGCCACTTCGCCTCTTCCCCAGGAGGTTGAACATCATGATGCGCATAAAGAAGAAGAGTGGGCGCCCCGGGCTTGTGCATCCACTCCGCATAAACATACGGATGAACGCTGCCAAACTGCATCACCTCCACTTTTTCAAGCCCAGAAGCCGACAGAAGGTGGGCCACGGCTTCGGCCGAAAGCTGCAGGGCGTTCGGGTCGAACCCTTCCAAGCTCACGCTGGGGATTTTCACTAGGGTACTCAAGTCTTCCAGGGCGCCGCGAAGATTTTTCTCGCAGTAGTCCAGAGCTCTTTGTGTCTCTGCCGTGGGAGCTTCCACAAACAACGGAAAACCTTTTTCATTGCGACATCCACAGGAAACCGAATGAACATGCGTGGGCTCGAGTGACACGTGTCCTATTTCCTTTCGCGCGGGTTCGAAGAAGCGCGAGTGGTGAGAGCCTCGAAGGCCTCCCAGGCACGCTGAAGAAGATGGAAGGCCTCCACGGTGCGGGGATGATTCGACGCATCGGGATGAAAGTCGCGCGCCCGCAAACGAAATTGCTTTCGAGCGCGCTCGAGATCGGCGGTGACGGGAATGCCAAGGACTTTCGCAGCCCAAGGCAAAGACCCTTCTTTGTAGCGTTTGGCCAGTTCCAAGATGTCGTCCACAAGGGGGGCTGGTTCTTCTACACCCTGTGCTGCGCCTCCGCGCGCGAACCCTTCGAACGTTTGGCGCAGCGCCTTTTTCTCTTCGACGCGGCGCTTTTTGTCTTCCCGCTTGCGGAACGTTTCAGCCGCCGTGGGCCGACTTCCGGCCCCCAAGGCCCCTTTCCGCACGAAACCGTCGCCAGCCTCGTGGGTTTGGCCGTCGTCGAGAGGGCGCTCGGGTTCTTCGGGCCCTTGCGCCCATTGAAGAAGCAGGCCACGCACCCTGGCATTGAGTTCAAGAACAAGAAGCAGTGCTTCCTCGAGTGCACTGCCGTGTCCACTTTGTTGCGCGACATGCAAGGCTGCGTTCACCCTGTCTTCCAGCTTGGCGGTGTCTTTTTCCATGGCCGCAAGCTGTGCACGTGCCTTGAGTGGCGCGGAAAAAGGCCTCACATCACCCTCGGAGGCCCTCCCTCGCACGCGTCCAAGCAAAAGAAGAATTTCGGGTAGGAGGTCGAACAAAAGAGTGCGCGTCGTCTCGCCTTCTGGGGCTTGAAGCCACACGCCCGACGAGGACGTTTGGCTCAGAATGCGCGCCAATGCACGCGACGCCGACGACAAAAGCTCTTCGACTTTCCTCTCGACCATCGGACCCCACTGAGTCTTCGACTGAACATTCGACCGTGCATCCATGGGCAGGGCCTCCTTTCCCAGAAAGGTAGTGCGGTCTCAGGCCCGGTGCAAACAACGGTGGGTGGAGCACAAACGCATGGGCTTTCTCCTGAGCGCGACGGCGTGCTAGGGTCTAGCGTCTCAACCCGTCGTCTCGTTCAGGGAGCCGCAGAGGAGCCGCGTTCTTGCAAGGACTCGAAAACCAAGTCATCGAGAACATCCTCTTCGCAGAGCGATCGCTTCGTCTTGCGTTGGGCGTCGCATTTGGCCTCGCGTTTTTCGGGAATGCGCTTCTTCTTGTGCGCCGCGACCCCAACGACGCTCCCGCCCACGAGCCCGTCTCTCGGTCAGGCCTCGCGTCGCCCTCCACATCCGACGACGGCTCGTATCGCTTCTTAACCTTTGGCACCCGCATCGCGTTTCTCCTGGGCACCGCATGTGCGGTGGCCTCCACGGCGCTTGCCACTGTCAGCCCCCACACAACGGTCCCCACGCTCGTCTACCTGGGCATCGCGCTCGTTATTGCGGCGGCCACTCTTGCCATCGACCGCGCCCCTCGCTCGGTGCCCGCGCTTTCGTTTCTTTCCAGTGGTTTTATTTGGCTGCTGTCCATGGGCGCTTCCTACGCGACACCCGTGAACACACTGGAGCCCGCCCGCCCACTCGCGTCACTCACGGCCCTCGCCTGGCTGCATATTGGAACAGCAACCGTGGCCAGTGGCCTTTTTGTCGCGGCCTTCCTGGCATCGTCTCTTTACTTGGTGGGCTATGCCTGGCTGAAAGCGCGCAAACTCCAAGGGCGCCCTGCACTTCCCGCACTCGAATTCCTCGACAAACTTGTTGAGCGCACATCGTTGGTGGGGCTTTTTCTTATCACCACGAGCCTCGTGTCGGGCCTTGGCCTCCTGTTTACTGGCGCCACCGTGGAAAGCGTGGGCACAGTGAAAATCCTGTGGGCTTTCGCAGTCTGGATCCTCTCTGCGCTCTCTATCTTTGGCCGGGGGTTTTGGGGTTGGCGTGGCCGCCGCGGCGCGCTTCTTTCCGTTTGGGGCACTTTGCTCATCGCAGGCTCGCTTTTCGGCACGCTTTTCAGGTAACAACATGACCCATCCACGCCTTTTGCTCCTTCACACTGGCGGCACGTTTGGCATGGCGCTCGACGCGGCCTCGGCCCAAACACACAAAGGCAGCACGGAGTACCTCGACGCCATTGCGCGCCGGGTGCCCGAGGTTGCCATTCTTGCAAACATCGAGGTTCGCGTTCTGTGCAATCTCGATTCCTCCGACGTGGGTCATGCGCAGTGGGCCCTTCTCGCCAAAACCATTCACGACGAATACGAAAACTTCGATGCGTTTGTGGTCGTGCACGGCACCGACACCTTGGCCTTCACGGCCTGCGCTCTTGCCTATTTCCTGCCCGGCCTTACAAAAACCATTGTTCTGACGGGTTCGCAGCGTCCCCTCTCGGAACTCCGCACCGACGCGCGCGCGAACCTGATTGACGCTGTTGAACTCGCGGCAAGCGGCATCCCTGAGGTCCTCGTGTGTTTTGATGGGCTCGTTCACCGTGGCACGCGCACCACGAAATATTCCAATGAACACCTGCGCGCCTTCCGTTCTCCGAACGCCCAACCCTTGGGTGCCTTCGGGGTCCACTTCCGCATCCGCAAGCGACTCGCGCGCAAGCCACTCCCACGCCTGGCCCGTTCCAAACCCGGTCTCGACATCCGCGTCGATACGAGCGTTGTCACTCTCGACGCCTGTCCGGGTGCAGGCCTCCCTTCAGAGGTTGCTGATGCCCTTGTTTCCTCTTCCAAGGGTCTTGTTTTGAAAGGCTTTGGCAGCGGTAATTTGCCCCTGGAGGGGGGATGGCTGCGCCTGTGTGAAAAAGCCTTCGCGTCAAAGAAACCGGTTGTCATGGCCACGCAATGCCTTGCCGGACGTGTCTCGCTCGATGCCTATGAAAATGGCCGCGCCTTTCGAGACGTCGGAGTGGTGTCGGGCGGCGACATGACCAGCGAGGCACTGACTCTGAAGCTCATGGTGTGGCTCGGGCGCGGGCTTCCTTTTGACTCGCGCCATGAGTTCTTCCACACCCCACTCGCCATGGAATGCGACGCTGGGCTCGAAACCGATGTCTTTGAAAAGGAGACGACGTGAGCCCTGGTGCTCTCACCTACTTCGGGGCCCACTATCGCCTTTGCCCTGTGGAGGTGCGCGAGGTGTGGGCGCGCGCCCTGGCCGACGATGACGCCGCGGCGCGCCTCAAGCGTTTGCTCGATACGGAAGTTGTCATCATTTCGACCTGCAACCGGTTCGATGTGTGTGCGCTGGGCTCTTTCACCGACGACGCGCTCTGTCGCCTCTTTTCGCGTGTGGCCGAGGACTTCTTGAAGGCGCGCGGCGAGTGGACCAAGCAATGGGAATCGCGACTTTCCCCCTCTCGCCTCCACGGTTGCCTTCGCTTCGCGCACGACCTCGAGGCTCTGCGGCTCCTGTTTCGCGTAAGCGCGAGCCTCGACAGCCTTGTGATTGGAGAGCCACACATTTTGGGCCAGGTGAAAGACGCCTACGCCCGCGCACGCAAGCTTGGCCTCGGCGGCCCCGGACTCACGCCCTTCTTTGCACGCGCGTTCCACGTCGCAAAACGTGTTCGGAACGAAACTGACCTCGGAAAAAACGGTGTTTCTATTGGTCATGCCGCCGTGGAAATCACGCGACGGGTGTACGAGAACTTAGCCGAACACAAGATTCTTGTGGTGGGGGCGGGAGAAATGGCCCGCATCGTCACCCAACATTTCATGGCTTGCGGCGCCACCCATGTTTCTGTTGCGAACCGCACGCGCGAGCGCGCCGTCGCGCTGGTGGAGGAAATCGCGGCCTCTCCTGCGAGCGCGGGCTCTTGCCTCACCGTGCGCGACTTGACTCCGTCGTTGTTGGCACTCGGAGAATTCGACGTCGTGGTGGTCGCAACTTCCGCCACGGGCTTTCTGGTGGAGCGCAAGGACGCGGAAAAGAGTCTCCACAAGCGTGGCGGACGTCCCACAGTGGTGGTCGACATCAGCGTCCCGCGCAATGTGAGCCCTGACTTGGCGAACTGCGAGAACGCCTTTGTTTTTGACGTCGACGACCTCGATAAAATAATGGAACACAACCGCGTGGCACGCCGAGAATCGGCACGCCGCGCTGAAGTCATTGTGGAAAGGGAACTGGAATCGTTCTCCCACGAGCGCAGACAACGCGAAAGCCTCAAGTCCGTGGGCCGATTCCATGCTTGGGTCCGCAATGCGGTCGTCTTCGAACTCACACGACGTTCACGCGCGAACGTCGGAATTTCGCTGGAGGCTGCTGAAGTCATCGCCGAAGCCTTGGCAAAGCGCCTTGTTGCAAATGGGGCAGCCCTGGCGCGCGATCTTGCCACTCTGCCTCCTCTCGACAACGTCGGCGACGCGCTCGAAGTCCTTTTTCGCCTAGACGACCTGAAAAGTCTGCCAGGGGAAGAAGACAACGCTGGCCAAAGGCAAGTCTCGCGCAAAAGAAGCTCAGACGCCCGCATTATCCTGCTGCGCAAAGAAACCCAACGCTGAAGAAATCGTTCGCTTTTTTGGAGGACACGCTTGATGACCGCAAAGACGACCGTTCGCATCGCAACGCGCAAGAGCCCTTTGGCTCTTTGGCAGGCGAACACGACGGCGTCGCTGTTGAAGGAGCAGGGTTACGATACGGCACTCGTCCCGCTCGTCACGACGGGCGACAAAATGCAAAAGGGCGCCCTCTCAGGCGTGCAGATTTCGGCAGAGCAGGCTCACCTCCAAAGCGGCAAAGGCCTCTTTGTGAAAGAGGTCCAAGAAAGCCTTTTGGCGGGTGAGTCGAACCTGGCCGTGCACAGCATGAAAGATCTCCCCGTCACCCAAACAACCGGACTTGTGACGGCGGCCGTCTTGCCTCGCGCCCCAGCGGAAGACGTTCTCATCTTGTCGCCTGGGGTCAGAAACGCGCTTCTTTCGAAGCTCTCTGCAGAGGCACGCGCCCGCGTGACCAACGAATCCGATGGCCTGCAAACGCTTCCCTGGGAAACTGTTCGCGACTTCCTGCGAGAATCGAGCGACTTTTTTCAAAAGCCCATCGGCACGACGAGCGCGCT
>JADCJN010000243.1 GCA_020247005.1 Silvanigrellales bacterium | reverse complement strand
CCTTTTCTTTCCCGCTTGGCCGCACACGGCAAAGCTGCAGCACCTGCCCCCGCAAGCAATGGCCATCGGACAGGAGCCAAAGTTCTTCAGCTGGAATGTCGCGTTCGTTGACGTAGGGTCTTTGCGCGAGCGGATGCGACTTCGGCACGTAGAGGTAAAAGGGTTCGTCGTAGAGCACGCGCACATCGAAGACACTCGCCTCAAGGGGAGTCGCAAGAAGTCCAGCGTCAATGCTTTCGCGTTCCAAAGAGGCAAGGAGCGTTTCGGTCTGCATTTCCTCAATGGAAAGTTCGATGTTTGGATACCGCTCACGGAAGGCTCCCAGGAACAAGGGAACAAGGTAAGGTGACACGGTGGGAATAACGCCCAGACGGAAGGAGCCGGCGAAGTCGTCTTGGCCTTTGCGCGCGAGCTTCTCGAAGCGGCGAAGTTCAGCCACCACGACGCGCGCTTGCACAAGCAACCTTTCGCCTTCGGGCGTAGGGATCACGGGTTGCTTCTCGCGATCAAAGAGTTTGCAATCGAGTTCGTCTTCGAGTTTGGCGAGTTGAGTGGACAGGGTGGGTTGGCTTACGTGGCATGCTTTTGCCGCCTTTCCGAAATGGCGGTGCGTGTCGACGGCCACAGCGTATTCGAGTTGAGTGAGGGATGGCATCGGAGCGGGGCCTCCTCGTTGCGCAAAGGAATTCGGGTGCCTTGAAGGTCGGCGAATGCCCATGATAGCAGGAAGGTTTGAAATCCTTTTGGAGGCCTCCCCCATGGCAACCCTTGGCGTCAATATCGATCACGTGGCCACTCTGCGCAACGCGCGCGGGACGTTCTACCCTTGCCCCGTGGAAGCGGCGGTGCTTGCCACATTGGCGGGGGCGGATCAAATCACCGTGCACTTGCGCGAAGACAGGCGCCACATCACCGATCGTGACGTGCGCGTGCTGCGCGAGATGGTGCAAGTGCCTTTCAATTTGGAAATGGGCTGCACTGAAGAAATGATCGCCATTGCCCTCAAAACCAAGCCCGACATGGTCACCCTTGTTCCCGAGAAACGGGAAGAGCGCACCACTGAGGGAGGGCTCGACGTCCGGGCGCGCGCGCAAGACATCGCGCTGGCCACGAAACGCCTTGTGGACGCAGGCATTCCTGTCAGCCTTTTCGTCGAGCCCGATGCCGCCGTTTTGGATGCGTGCAAGGCTTCAGGTGCAACCATGGTGGAACTCCACACCGGCCGCTAC
This sequence comes from Silvanigrellales bacterium, assembly GCA_020247005.1. Lineage (GTDB taxonomy): Bacteria > Bdellovibrionota_B > Oligoflexia > Silvanigrellales > Silvanigrellaceae > JADCJN01. The sequence goes on along the minus strand of JADCJN010000243.1, from coordinate 6,702 downwards.
GCGGAAACCGCGGGGTCCCTGCAGCAAGAAGAACTCGCACGCATTGTGCGCAGTGCGTCTTATGCGCAGGCGCTTGGGCTCGTGGTGCATGCGGGCCACGGGTTGCACTACCGGAACACGCAGCCCATTGCAGCCATTCCTGGCATGCACGACCTGAACATCGGACACTCCATTGTCGCTCGCGCGGTTTTGGTGGGCTTCGAGCGGGCCGTGCGAGAAATGAAGGCTCTTGTTGCGGGCCAGTGATTTGAAATCTGCAGTTTTGCAAGAGCGGTGCCGATGTCGTGCTCATTTAAATGCCTTCCCGCAGCCGCAAAAAACGTCGCTCCGGGCTACGGAAACGCTTTTTTACAGCTCGTAACACGCGCAATCAGCAGCCCCAGGAAGGCCCCAGTTGCGCGCCAATGCGGGGTTATTGTAAAAGCCCCATGCAGTGCGCTCGCATCCCACACGATCGATTCCGAAGTCTGCGAAGTACCAAGGATACGCTTGGCACCGAATTTGGTAATATTTGGTGTGCGTTGGCTGCGAGACAGAAACCTGCTGAATACCGCGCTGAATGGCTTCTCCTGCTGTCATAAACACCCAGCCCGCTCCGCTCCAGACTCCGACGACGACAGAGGCAGCTAGAGAGAAGGGGTTTACGATGGCAAACTCTTCCGCGTGTGCGCGCGCGGCTCCAAATGTGGTGAAGGAGGCGGCCGACAAACAAACTAGTGAGATGAAAGAGGCGAGACGCATGGAAAAAATCCCCTGAAAAGGACCGTAACAGACGGGCCTTGGCGCGCTAGCACACCGCCAAGAGATGATCAATAGAATACCTGCGCAACCACACCGAGCACTATTCCGGCAGAAACCCTGCTTGCGCGAGTTCGTCTTGCAGTTTGCGTTTGGCCTGGATCATGCGCTGGCGAACGAACGTTTGCGCGAATGCCGAAAGGAAACGCTTGGGCGAGGTGTCGAAGGTGAGCAACACGTCGACACCAGCGAGGCCTGCGCGAGCGGGCACAAGATCCGAGATTTCGGCCACCAGACGAAATTCCCCTTCCGGCAAAATGGCAACGCACTCCACCTCGAGGCCGAGAAAAAGTCCGGGATGGATGTACGGGAAATTCACCGACACGCACTCGAGGCTCACACTCGTCAGGGCGCCTTCGAGGCGGGTGACGCCGGAAAGGAGCGGGAGGCTTGCATCAACGAAACACGGGAGGACTTCATGGAGGCCGTCGCGCAGGTCGAGAATCTGTTTGCTTGAGCGACCTTTGAGCTCCTCAAAGGTCGTGCCGGCGGCGCGCAGCTCAATGCCCACCCGGCCTATGTCACACCCTTGGCCTTCCAGGCCGAAGCGGTCGACCACGATGCCTTCAAGCACATGGCCTTCCGGCAAGGTGAGCTCCACTTTACGGCGCAAGGGCGGGAGGTCTTCAGGGCGACGGCTGGTGGCTATGACGCCAAGGCCTGCAGGCGAAAGGTCGGTGATGAGGACTTCCACAGTCCGTTCTCCGTTCCTGTGGAACGAGAGTTCAGCGGGGACCCGGGCATGCGCTGGCAGAAGTGTTCTCTCGAAACGACGAACGTCGCGCTCCCGAGGACGGGAGTCGAGCGGAGTGACCCTGCGGGGACGCGTGTTTGTGGCCATGCGGTGATCCTGCTTTCCAACGGAAGGCGAACAGGGAAGAGAACGGGTGCGCTTTGCGGCGACCTTTTGTGCGTCTCTTTCTTTTTCCAGGCGCTGTCAAGAAGTCCTGGAAAGCCCGGAAATCCCCCGTAGATGTTTGTATGACGATGGATTTCGGGCTATGAGTCACCTCCTAGTGAAAAATCGGAGGCTTAAAGCCCGTCCTTCTCATTGCTCTTTCTTCATCCCGTGGGCTCAAAGGAGTTTACCGAGTGACAGTCATCCGCAGTCAGGCAAGGGTGGCCACCGACGATTTCAAGCAAAACAAGGCCCACAATGAGGGGCTCTGCCGCGACCTCCACGAACGCCTGGCGCTCGTGAGGCAGGGCGGCGGGGAACGTGCCCGTGCTCGGCATGCCGACCAAGGAAAAATGTTCGTGCGGGAACGCGTGGATGCCTTGGTCGACCCCGGGTCGCCCTTCTTGGAAATAGGGGCACTTGCCGCCCATGAGGTTTATGGCGACCACGTCCCCGCCGCAGGAGTGGTGGCGGGCGTGGGGGTCGTGGCGGGCCGACCTTGCATGATTGTGGCCAACGACGCGACGGTGAAAGGGGGCACCTACTACCCTCTGACCGTGAAGAAGCATCTGCGTGCCCAAGAAATTGCAGCGGAAAACAAACTTCCTTGCCTGTATCTTGTCGACTCAGGAGGGGCGTTTCTCCCTTTGCAGTCCGAGGTGTTCCCCGACCGCGACCACTTCGGCCGCATTTTTTTCAACCAAGCGAATCTTTCGGCGGCAGGCATTCCTCAAATTTCGGCGGTCATGGGGAGCTGCACGGCAGGAGGCGCCTACGTGCCCGCCATGAGCGACCAAACCATTATCGTGAATGGCACTGGCACCATCTTCCTCGGTGGTCCCCCTCTTGTGAAGGCAGCCACCGGAGAAGACGTGACTGCGGAAGACCTGGGAGGCGCCCGTGTCCACACCGAAATGTCGGGTGTCGCCGACCACTTTGCCGAGAACGATGCCCACGCCATTTCTCTTCTCCGAGAAATTGTTTCCCACTTGGGAGCCCGCCCTGCCGCGCGTGTGAATACGCGCACACCCGAGGACCCCGCCTACGACCCTGAAGAGATTCTAGGACTGTGGCCCAGGGATCTTCGGCGCCAGGTGGACATCCGAGAAATCATTGCGCGGGTGGTTGATGGCAGCCGCTTTTTTGAGTTCAAACAACGTTACGCAACGACTCTCGTGTGTGGTTTCGCGCATGTCGATGGCATGCCTTGCGGCATTATTGCCAACAATGGCGTGCTTTTTAGCGAAAGCGCGCTCAAGGCCGCGCACTTCGTGGAGCTTTGCACTCAGGAAAAGGTGCCTCTTGTTTTCCTTCAGAACATCACGGGTTTCATGGTGGGAGCGAAATACGAGCGAGGGGGCATCGCAAAAGACGGAGCCAAACTCGTGCATGCAGTTTCCACCGCGCGCATTCCGAAAATCACGTTCCTTTTGGGCGGAAGTTATGGCGCTGGCAACTACGGCATGTGCGGTCGGGCATTTGGTCCGCGTTTCCTTTGGTCATGGCCTTCGTCGCGCATTTCCGTCATGGGTGGCGAGCAGGCCGCACAGGTCATGGTCACTGTGAAACGCGACCAACTTGCGCGGGAAGGCAAAAGCCTCGACACCGCCGGCGAAGCGGCCATTGCGGACCCCATTCGCGCGAAATATGAATCCGAGGGGCATCCGTACCATGCGTCGGCGCGGCTGTGGGACGATGGTTGCCTTTCCCTGGCCGATACGCGCGGGGTTCTTGCTGCGAGTCTTGCCACAACCCTCGCAAGCCCACTGGAAGACACGAAAACCGGCGTTTTCCGAATGTGAGCCGGTGAAAAAAGTGTGCTCCCTCCTTTCTCCCTTCCACATTTTTTGTCCCATGAAGGAAACACCGTGACAAAAACCATGATCCGTATCGCCAATGCTGGCGGCTACTGGGGAGACGACCCCTACGCGCTCCGGCGCCAGGTGGAGGCAGGCGATGGGGCGCTTTCGCTCGATTATGTTTCCATCGATTTCCTCGCTGAAATCACCATGAGCATTCTTCAAAAGCAGCGAGCCAAAGACCCGACAGCCGGCTATGCACGCGACTTCGTCACTCAAATCGAACCCTTGTTGGGCACGATTCTGAAAAAAGGCATTCGTGTCATTACGAATGCCGGGGGCGTAAATCCTCGCGGTGCGGCGGCCGCTTTGTGCGAGGTGGCACGCAAACAAGGCCTCGCACTCCGCGTCGCCATTGTGGAAGGCGACGACGTGCAAGCGCGCCTCACTGAGCTTCGCACCACGGAAGGCGTCGAGTTTCGCAACATGGAAACGGGTGAGGATTTTGGGCCCGTGGCGTCGAGGTCCATGGCGGCAAACGTCTATTTTGGTGCGCGCCCTGTGGCACTCGCGCTGAAGGAGGCCCCTGACATCGTGCTGTGCGGGCGTGTCACGGACACCGGCATCACCATTGCTGCCATGATGCATGAATTCGGATGGGCGGAAACCGATTACGATAAACTCGCGCACGGCATTGTGGCGGGACACATTATTGAATGCGGGGCTCAGGCCACAGGAGGCAACTTCACCGACTGGCCCAAAGTGAAGAGCTTCGTGGATGTCGGTTTTCCCATTGTCGAGTGCTACGCCGATGGAAGTTTTGTTGTCACGAAACATCCCGGTACGGGAGGGCTTGTGAGCCCTCAAACGGTGCGCGAGCAGCTTTTGTACGAAATGGGACATCCACAAAGTTACATTACGCCCGACGTCATTGCCGACTTTTCCACTATTGAGCTTGTCCATGAGGCGGTGGAAACAGACACGCAGCCGGGGCGGGTGCGTGTGAGCGGGGTGAAAGGCAAAGCCCCCACCGACCTTTTGAAGGTGAGCATCGCATACAACGACGGATTCAAAAGCACCGGGACACTCATTCTCTCGGGCCCAGATGCCCGTGCAAAGGCACAGGCGTTTTCCGACGTGTTTTGGGTGCGCCTCGAGTCGGAATTGGGGCGTATGGGTCTTCCTGTACCAACGCGAACGCGTACGCGTACGGAATTCGTCGGCGACGATTCCACGCACGGCGCCCTTTCTCCGCAAGGTGATCCAAAAGAGATTTTGCTGAAGCTTTCCATGCACGACGACTCGAAAGAAACACTGAGCGTGTTTCGAAAGCTTTTGCCTTCCCTTATTTTGTCGGGCCCTGCGGGCGTGGCGGTGACGGGCGGGGCTCCGGCCATTTCCGAAGTTGTGAGCTATTGGCCCGCACTGATGCCGCAGGCGCATGCGCCTTCGCGCGTTCTGCTGGTGACCCAAGGCAACACATTCGGGCCAGGGGCTGGTGCTGGTTCGGCCACTCATTCGGAGCCCACCACGCGCGTTGTGGTGGAGTCGCTCGACTGGCCGGTGACGCAAGGCGATTCCAGCGTTTTTTCGCCGCTGGCCGACCCTTTTCCCGCTCTTGGCCTTTCGGCGGGCGTTGCCACCGTGCGGGTTCCCCTGATGGCCATCGCGCACGCGCGCAGCGGCGACAAAGGGGACACTTCGAACATTGGGCTCATTGGACGAAGCGCGGCTTGTTACGTTTGGCTGCGTGAAAACATTGCGGCGAAAACAGTGAAGTCTTGGTTCGCCCACGTGTGCGAAGGAACTGTCACACGGTACCTTGTGCCCAATCTCTGGTCGCTGAACTTTCTGCTTGAAGAGTCTCTGGGAGGGGGGGGCACCATGAGCCTTTTTATCGATGCCCAGGGTAAAACATTCTCGCAGGCTTTGTTGCGTTGCGAAGTCGATGTTCCCATATCCGTGTTGGAATCCATTGATGAGGCCTCCAGGGCCTGCGACGGCGAGCTTCTGCGCGGGCGGGGGCTCGAGCGCTACCTGTGGCGTTCCCGTGCGGACACACCCATCGCCCCCAGTGCAGACAAAGCGGGCAAGGCAGGCAAGGCGGACAAGGGAGGGTCGCAAAAGGCATGAAGCACTTTCCCGTCGAATCTGTTTTTTTCGAGAGCTCGACACTGCGCGTGGAATCGCTTTCGCATGGTGTCAAGCGCCTTGTTCTCATGCGTCCAGAACGTCGCAACGCCTTTGACGAAGCCACCATCGTGGACCTTTCGGAAGCCTTCACTCGGCTGGCCGCCATTGGCGAGCGCGAAGACTGTCGGCTCGTCATTCTTCAAGGCGATGGTCATATGTTTTGCGCAGGTGCCGACCTTGGCTACATGAAGCGGCAGGCCGAAGGAGGGGAGTCGGGAAGTTTTCAAGATGCCCGGGCCTTGGGCAGGGTGTTTTTTAAGCTCGCGCTTTTGCCGGTGCCTGTGATCGCCGCCGTGCGCGGCGCGGCGCTGGGGGGAGGCTTCGGTTTGGTCGCGTGTGCCGACTACTGCCTGGCCGACGAAGACGCCATTTTTGGCACTCCAGAGGTTCGCATCGGGCTCGTGCCCGGTGTTATTAGCCCTTATATTGTGCGAAAAGTGGGCCTTGCGCACGCTCAAAGCTTCATGCTCTCGGGGGCCCGAAAAAAGGCAGGCGAGTGTTTGGCGAGCGGGTTGGTGTCGCGTGTTGTGGCCACTGGAGAATCGTTTGAAGACGCGCTCGATGCGGTCGTCACGACGTTTCTGCAGGCAGCCCCCAATGCCGCACGCCGCACCAAAGAATTGATTCGCAAAGTGTCGCCGCTCCCAGGGCCGGAGGTGTTCGAAAACGCAGCCCGTCAAATTGCCGTGGCGCGCGCTGCTGACGAGGCCAAAGAGGGGCTTGAATCCTTTCTTGGCAAGTCGGCATCCGAGAAGACGACGGTTTCGTGGCAGCGTGGGCTGCCCAAGGAGCGTCTGTGAATAAATCTCCTCAGAGCCCCCCGAGGCTTGTCATCTCGAACCGCGGCGAAATTGCGCGTCGTGTGATGCGTGCTGCGCGTGAACGTGGTTACGTTGTGGCCGTCATCAGCACTCCGGAAGATGCCGACGCGCCCGTGCGCGAGGAAGCGGATGCGGTGTTGGAAGTGGCGAGCTTTCTTGATGCAGGTGCCGTGGTGCAGGCTGCGTCGACATG
>JADCJN010000242.1 GCA_020247005.1 Silvanigrellales bacterium | reverse complement strand
GCCCTGAATAGTGCTGGTGCGCTCGGGCAAACCTGCAGCCGAACGCGTTTGACCAGAAGAACGCTCAAACACAGGCCGCCCAGCCACCAAGGGCAGCAAGGCGTCCACAACAGCAGGAAGCAAGGTGTCGCCCGCGTGGGCGCTGCTTTGCAGCACAACAACCTCGCCGTAGTCGTCGATGACGATACCAGGCAGGCCATCGGCGTCTCCATGCACCCAACGAAACGCCTCCGACCGCACAAAAGCTTTCAGGCGAAGTTTGCGCTTCCGAAGGCTTTCAAGGTGCGCGCGGAGTGAACCCGCGAGGTCCGCCGGATCGATGCCCTCGGGAAGCAGGCGCACAGCCATGAGCTGGGTCTTCGAGTACACACCCACGCGGCCAGGCAGACCCTCGACCTGCACGAAAGCGCACCGCCCCGCGTCGAGAAGGGACTCCTCCACAGGAACCACTTGGTTGCTGAAAATCGTGGCGCCTCCCCGCAGACGAGCCAGGGGGACGGTGAGCTTCACGAGAGGCAATGAGGGCATGTAGGGTGTCCGAGTGTCGAGAGAAAAAGAAAGGAAAAGGAAGAATGAAGTTAGCACAGAGTAAAACGAGACTCACTGTCCTATCTGCTTGCCTTGTGGCGAGTCAAATGCTCGGAGCCTGCCGATCGCGGCCCCAAGACGGCGGCTCCACGGGCGCTCGCGCAGCCAGTCGTGAAGGCCGTTTCGTGTACACACGCGTTTGCCTTCACACGGAATATCGGGGCGGAATCTATAAGGCCTATTCGACGAATTACATTGGCGTGCCCGATAAATTTCCTGCCGGCAGTCGACTCAAAGTCCTTGAAATCGACAGCGACGAGGTTGTTCTCTTCGACCCACGGAGTGGCCGAGAAATTCATATCGACTACGTTGAGAAACACAATCTCATGCCTGTGGATGCGTGGTTCAATGAAACGTTCTCCGACACCGCCGTTTCTCTTCCCAAACTCACCACCGAGGAAAAAGAAAATGTCACCGCCTGCCGGGCGCAGGTGGGCATGAGCCGCAGCGCACTTTTTCTGGCCCTCGGTTACCCGCCTGCCTCGTTGACGCCCGCCCGCCAGGGTCTGGCGCTGACGTACGACTGGAAACGCTTCAACCGGCGTGTCTTTATGCTCGACGGGAGCGGCAAAGTCACGGCGGTGCGAGACTAACCGTCTCTTCCAACTCGAGCGAGGGGAGTTCGAAAGTGAACGTGGCGCCTTTCCCAGGTTCGCTTTCGACCCCAATTTCGCCACCGTGCTCTTGAATAATTTCTTTCGAAATGTAGAGCCCGAGTCCGAGCCCGCTGACGGCATTTGGCCCCACAGCCCGTTCGAATCGGTCGAAAATACGTTCTTGAGCGTCCACAGGGACACCCATGCCTTCGTCGCGCACACTGACCCTAACGCGCTTCCCCGCGCACAGCACCGAGACGTGAAGCGGACGTCCCGGTGCATACTTGAGCGCGTTCGTCATGAAATTCGTCAGCACCTGCTCGATGCGAGCAGGATCGGCTTGTGCAAAAACTTCAGGGGCGAGGTTTAAATTGAGCTTGCATCCGGCCAACTCCAATTGCAGTTCGGCGCGTGCGAACACGTCGGCAACAAGACGAGAAATATTGGTGCGGACCTTGTGAACAGACATTTTCTTGAACCCAATACGCGAAACGTCGAGCATGTCGTTCACAAGGCCGCTCAAACGATCGACCTGCATGCCCACATGTGCAAGCAGCCGAACAATTCTTTCTTCTGGGAAGGCCTCCGCACCTTGCCTTTCCAAAAGACGTTGACTCATTTGAATCTGAAGCTTCAAAGAGGTGAGAGGCGTGTTGAGCTCATGCGACGCAATACCAAGAAAAGTGTCGCGAGAAAGAAGAGCCGTGCGAAGGTGGTCGGCAAGGAGTTCAATTTCGCGCTGCTCATTCACTTGGTCAGTGACCTCGTAAACGAAGACGAAAATGCCATCGATGCGGCCCTCCTCGTTGAGTTTGGCCTGGTAAGTGAAGTTGACGAACATTTCTTTTTCAACACCACCAGGCTGCACAATGGAAACGCGGAGTTTCGCGCCCTGAAACGATTTCCCAGTGCGGTACACAGTGTCGAGAATTTCGTAAAAGCCTTGGCCTTGCAGCTCGGGCATGGCCTGCCGCATGGTTTTGTCGAGCAAGTCGGAAGGGGGACGGCCGCCAAAGCACATGGTCATGAAACACGGATTCACGAATCGGTAGGTGTGCTCTGGCCCCTGCAAAACCGCGATTCCGAATGGAGCCTGCGTGAAGAAGAGACGCGCTTCGTGCGGGGAAAGAAACTCGGAAGACCTCGGCGGTCGTTTGTTGTGGGCTTCCAACACCCGCGAGAAAAGAGTTTCGAAGCTGAATGGTTTTTCAAGCACGCCGTGTGCTCCGTGGGCCGCGGCCGTGGCGGCCACATCGAGACTTCCCGACATGAAAAGAATGCGCGCACTTTGCCACTCAGGGTGCCGCTTGACGGCTTTCAAAACTCCAATGCCGCCACCCCCCGGAATGCCAAGATCAAGAAGAACGACGTCGGGGAGGGGGCCACGCTCCATGGCCATCAGGGCGCCCGCGGCAGTGGCGGCCTCCAGCGTCTCATGGCCTTCGGATTCCAGAGCCTCGCGGATGAATTGGCGGATGTCGGGATCGTCGTCAACAACAAGGATTTTCAAAGCCATCTGAACACTCCCCGCACAAGGGCTGGTCGCATCGGAACGTCCAACCCGCGAGACGAACTTCTCTGTTTTGGGCATACCCACAGTTTGACTGGGAGGCTACTCAGAAGGCCCCCAAACAAAGACGAATGCGAGTCATTTGAAAGTCGGACAACAACCCTCAAGTTCTTCGCAAGAGCTCCGATGCGGTTTGTGGGTGGCAGGAAAGACTGTCCAGGAGCCTCTGCACTACGCACGCAGCGCCATGAGCGCTAGCAAGACAAGAGCTTTCCTACCCTTTTTAAGGGCCTTTCCTTCCTGCCACCTTCCCTTCTCCACGAAGGTTTTGCTCGCCGTCAGTCGTGGGGAACAATGAGGACAGGGCACGACGCGTGCATGGCAAGCGTGCGAGCCGTGCTCCCCAGAAACCACGCGCCCAGCCCGCCCGTGCGCGTGAAACGCCCCAACACCAGCAAACTTGCGTTCGCTTTCTTCACATAGGCAAGCAGAGTTTCTTTGGCTTCGCCCTCAAGGAGCTTGGCCTCCGTGGGCACGCCTGTGCGCGCCTTCAACGCATGGGCGTCTCGCACCAAATGTTCTTTTTTCACCTTAGTCGCATTTAAAATGAGACTTGTGAGCTCGTGGTAAAGGTCTTCGCTGGCCAAAAATTCAGGCGGCAAAGGACGGTAATCTTGAGCCTCGAAGGCATGAACCAAGGTGACGCCGCCTTCCCATGCCCGTGCGAACGCCGCCGCGGCTTCCGAAGGACGCAGGTCGGTGGTCACAAGATCGGTGGCAAGAACCACATCGCGTGCCGAAAAAACACCGGGCGAAAGGGAGTTTTCTGGAACCAGAACGACAGGAATGCGCGCCTCTTCCAGAACGTTCGTGGCCGTTGACCCCAGGAAAAAGCTTTCCAGCGGCCCGCGTTTTTTGCGCCCAAGCACCAAAAGGTCGGCAACCGGAACGTCGCTCGACTGCAGCCAGGCCAGGAGCGAAAGAGAAGGGTCTCCCGACTCGCACAAAACTTCGAACGGAAACCCTTCCGCCAGAGGCAAGACGTGCGCGCGGAGCTCGTCGGCACGGCGTGCGAGGTAACGCGCCTGGCGTTCCGGGTCGAAGCTTGGAGACGCCAAACCCCCACTGCTCGCAAGAAGTTCCGCATGGTAGATAAAGGTGGGATCGATAGAAACAAACGTCAGCTTTGCTCCAAAGCGCTTTGCGATTTGGATGGCCGCAATTTCAGCGTCGCGGCTTCCCTTGCTCAAATCGGTCGCCACCGCGACGTGCCGAGGGGGAAGCGCGAAGTGGGGAACGGGTTTGGTCGCCGATTTCATAGGGTGTCTCCTCCGATGAACGATCGCAGACAGCGGACGCTGAGGTCTTAGCACGGGCGCGGGAGCCAGCCCCCCGCCCCACCTAAAAATTTGTGGACGCGTGAAAAGGCAAAAGGATGAAACTAAAATTTCACGAAGCCTTCCATTGTCATTTTATTTTCTCTACTCTAGTGGCCCGATCACATTTGCGCGTAGAAGGTGTCTTTACCACCCTTTCTAGCCAACCCTCAAAGGCCAGTCCGCCATGCCGTCGCAGCGCCTCATTCACACCGCCGCCCAGCTCACCACAAACCCACGCACTCTGACGCCCATGCCAAAGGCCCGCAGAGTGCTCATGGTTCGGCCCACCCACTTCAACGTGGACACGCCCATCAACCCGCACATGCGCAAGGCCGATGGCTCTCTTCACACCCTCGACCGAGCGCGGGCCCTCACCCAGTGGGAAGCCCTCAAACGGGCCTACGAGAGCCTCGGCTTCGCACCCACGGTGCTCGAAGGCGGAGAGGGACTGCCCGACATGGTGTTTTGCGCCAATCAGTGCCTGCCCACCTTGACGCGCACGGGCGTTCCTCGCGCACTGCTGAGCAACATGGCCGACACCATCCGCCACCGCGAGGTGCCTCTCGTGGCATCAGCCCTGGCGCGAGAAGGCTACGAAACGCAACCACTCGGAGAGCGCACGCCCAAAACTCTTTTCGAGGGCATGGGCGATTGTTTGTGGCTGCCCGGACGGCGTTTTCTTCTGGGCGGTTTCGGGTCGCGCACGGCCGCAACAATGTATGAACGCGTGGCGGAAGCTGCCGAGGCCGACGTGGCCGTGTTCGAACTCACGAATCCACGCTTTTATCACCTCGACACGTGTCTGGCCATTCTCGACGACTCCACCGCACTCGCCTGCCCCGATGCCTTCAGCTCTGCAGGGTGGGCTCTGCTCAATGCCATTTTTCCTCGGGTCATTGAAACGAGCCTGGAAGAAGCCGACTCTCCCCGCTTTGCGTGCAACGCCCACTGCCCCGACGAGAAGCACGTCCTCATTCATCCGGGCTCCACCCGCACCGAGACCCAGCTCCGCTCCGCAGGCTTCGTGCCAGTGCCCGTGGACACTGAAGAATTCATAAAGTCGGGCGGCAGCGTCTTTTGCATGAAGCTCATGTTCTTCTAACATCTTTTCTCATCCGACGACGGCCTGGAAGCTCCATTGCGGGCCGCAGAAAAAAAACATAGCGTGAGGCCCTCTCGCACGATCCGTGTCGCACGACCCGCATCGAATAGTGGAAAGGGTTCCCTTCATGCCAGCTCCCAGCAATGACCAACTCGTTTCCTTCTACAAGGAGATGCTCCTTGGCAGGCGCATCGAAGAACGAGCGGGCCAGCTTTACGTGCAGCAAAAATTCAGCGGTTTCTGTCACCTTTACATCGGCCAGGAGGCCGTCTCGACGGGCTGCCTGAACGCCATCCGCAAGGGCAAAGACTACGTTATTGGCGGCTACCGCGACCACGTCCAGCCCATGGTTCTTGGCATGTCGGCACGCGCCATGATGGCGGAGCTGTTCGGCAAGGCCACGGGCTGCGTGCGCGGCAAGGGCGGATCCATGCACATGTTCAGCAAGGAAGGCCGCTTCCTGGGTGGCCATGGCATTGTGGGTGGCCAAGCTCCTCTCGCCACGGGGGTGGGCTGGAAAATAAAGTACAGCAAAGAAGATCTCGTTTGCCTCTGCTTTATTGGCGACGCTGCCATCAATCAGGGTCAGTTCCATGAAGCCATGAATATGGCAGCCATCTGGAACTTGCCTGTCATCTTCATCATCGAAAACAATCTTTATGGCATGGGCACGGCCATCAAGCGCACCTGCGCTCTCGATGTCCTCGCCGACCGCGCCAAAGGCTACAACATGGCCCAGGCTGTGGTGGATGGCCGTAATGTTGTGAACACCTACACTCAAATGACAGAAATCGTTGAGAACGTGCGCAAAACCAGCAAGCCCATTCTCATTGAAATCCAAACCTACCGCCTGCGCGGCCACTCCATGTCCGACCCTCAGGCATACCGCTCGAAAGAGGAGGTGGAGTCGGAGCGCGCGAAAGACTGTCTCATCCTTCTGAAAGACGAACTGTTGAAGCGCAAACTCGCGACGGAAGCGGACTTCGAGGCGTGGGAAGAGGACGTGGCCAACGTTGTGGAAGACGCTGTGACCTTTGCCGACGAATCACCCGAGCCTGAGCTCTCCGAGCTGTGGGACGACGTGCTGGCACCCGAGCCTGAAGGGCTTGTATTCAACGCGGACATGTACCGCACGCAAGCCGAAACGGCTGCCCTTTCGCTGGAAGAAGTCATGGCCCGGCGTTGAGGTCCTCGTTCACGCATTTTCTCGAATACGATCCTACGGAGTGAGCTAGAAATGGCAGTATTGACGTTGCGAGAGGCCCTCAACCAGGCCATGAGCGAAGAGATGGAACGCGACCCCAGCGTGTTCGTCATGGGCGAAGAAGTCGCCGAGTACAACGGCGCCTACAAAGTGACTAAGGGCATGTTGGCGAAGTTCGGCCCCATGCGTGTGGTCGACTCGCCCATTTCGGAAGCGGGCTTTTGCGGCCTCGGCGTGGGCGCCGCCATGGCGGGTTTGCGGCCCGTCATTGAAATGATGACCTGGAACTTCGCCATTCAGGCGTTCGACCAAATCATCAACCATGCCGCTAAAATGTTTTTCATGAGCGCCGGAATGTACAGCGTTCCCATGGTGATCCGCGGTCCGCACGGCGCGGCGCATATGCTGGGTGCTCAGCACTCGCAATGCGTCGACCACATGCTCGTGAATGTCCCCGGCATGTATGTGGTCAGCACCATCGACCCGGCCGATGCCAAGGGTCTCATGAAGGCTGCTATCCGCAGCAACAACCCCGTGTGCTTTCTTGAAAGCGAAATGATGTACGGCCGTGAAGGCGAGGTCCCCGACGGTGAACACATTGTTCCCATTGGCGTGGGTGCGATTAAGCGCGAAGGCACAGACGTCACCATCATCGCCTGGAACAAAATGACACTGCTCGCCCATGAAGTGGCCGAGGCCTTGGCGGAAGACGGCATTTCGGTCGAAATTCTGGACCCGCGCACCTTGCAGCCCCTGGACGAAGACCTCATTTTCGCGTCCGTTCGAAAAACCCACCGGCTGGTGATCATTGAAGAAGGGTGGGGCGTGTCGACCATAGGAACCCACATTGTCGACCGCGTGGTGAAAGAGTGCTTCGACGAACTCGATGCCCCTCCCGAGCGCGTCACCAACCACTTCGTCCCCATGCACTACAACGAGCGCCTGGAGCACGAGACCCTTCCCAATAAGGAACGCGCCCTGGCCGCCGTGAATCGCGTCCTCTACAGAAGCTGACGGGCGCACCGGCATTCGACAACGTCGCCCCTGGGCGATGCCCCACGTGGGATCTAACTTGGAGATGAGAGACTATGGCTTCCGTGATGGAGATGCCGAAGCTGAGCGACACCATGAAAGAAGGTGTTGTGGGCAAGTGGCTCAAGAAGGAAGGCGAGAAGGTCACCGCCGGCTCCCCTGTGGTGGAAATCGAAACCGACAAAGCCACCATGGAGTTCGAGAGCCCCGCAAGCGGCTTGCTGTTGAAAATTCTTGTTGCTGATTCCGGGACCTGCGACCTCGGCGCCCCCATTGCCGTCATTGGGAAGGACGGCGAGAACTGGCAGGAGGCCTTGAACAAGCACATGGAAAAGAAGGGGAGCTCGGCCAAAGCCGCAGCCCCCAAACCAGGGACGCCTGCGAAGCCTGCAGCCCCTGCGAAAGCGGCTACCCCGGCTGCGAAGCCTGCAGCCCCTGCGAAAGCGGCTACCCCGGCTGCGAAGCCTGCCGCTTTGACTGCCCCTGTCGCTTCAAACGAGCGACTCAAAGTGAGCCCACTGGCGCGACGCATTGCCGCCGACAAAGGCATCGACCTTGCCCACGTTCCTGGCACGGGTCCAAACGGCCGCATTGTGCTGCGCGATGTGGAAGCCATTGAGCCCGGTCAAGGGACCCCCCGTGGAGCAGAAGCCACCTTTGGGGGCTTTGCTGCACACGCGCTGCCCGAAGGCGGCGTGGAACGCGTGCCTGTCACGAACATGCGGAAAATTATTGCTCAGCGCCTCACGGAAAGCACGCAAACCAACCCAGCATTTTACCTCACTCTCAGCGTGAACATGGGTCCGCTTCTGGCGTGGCGCAAACAGACGTTGGCAAAGGTTTCCGACGACAAGAAATTCAGCGTGAACGACATCTTGGTGTTCATCGCGGCCCGCGCACTCCGCAAGCACCCCGAAGTCAATGCTTCGTGGCAAGGCGACCACATTGCAAAGTACCACTTTGTCAACATGGCAGTGGCTGTCGCTGTCCCCGCCGGGCTCATCACTCCGGTGGTTCGCAATGCCGACACCCTGACTTTGCCTGCCATTGCGGCGGCGACCAAAGACCTCATCAAACGCGCTCGCGACGGCAAACTTGCGCCCGACGAATACCAGGGGGGAACGTTCAGCATTTCCAACCTCGGCATGAACGGCATTGAAGAATTCACCTCTATCATCAACCCTCCGCAGGCAGGCATTCTTGCCATCGGTGCCACCATTCCCACCCCCGTGGTGAACCCAAAGGGCGAAATTGTGGTGGAAGAACGCATGCGCATCACCATGACCTGCGACCACCGCGTCATCGACGGCGCTGTGGGTTCGGAGTTTCTGAAAACTCTGAAGGGCTATCTGGAAGATCCCGTTTCAGCTCTCTTCCAAGTTTAACGCACTCTTTTGTACCAAGTCAGCAGCGGTGTGAATAAGCGCTCGGATGTCGCAGGGCTTCACGAGATGCGCTTGGTACCCTGCGTTTCTGCAAAGGAGTGAGGCCTCTGTGCCCGGATCCGCGGTGAGGGCAAGCGCAGGCGTGTTTGAATTGCGGCGCTCTGCGCTTGAGCGGAGCACACGCATGAATTCAAGTCCATCGCTCAGGGGAAGGCCCAGATCGCTCACAATAAGGTCGAAGTCTAAGCCATTCAGAAGCTCGAAGGCCCGGTCGAAATGTGAGGCCGATTCCACCACCGTGCCCTGACCCGTGAATGCAGCGAGCAGCACTGAAAGCGTGTCGGGCGCATCTTCCACCACCAAGATGCGGACACCCTCCAAAATGTGTGAGCTGGCCTGGTTCTGAAGAAGGTCGTCATGCCGGATGAAGTCGTCCGAGAGGGGACTCAATGGAAAGAGGCAGGAAAACGTGGAGCCTTGACTCGGCCCGGCGCTCCGAACGTCGACGCTTCCCCCATGAAGCTCAACAATGGCCTTCACAAGGGCGAGTCCGATGCCAGCCCCTCCCAGAGCGTCTTTAAACGAAGTGTCCAACTGCCGAAAACGCTTGAAAACGTCAGGCAGCAACGCAGGTGGAATCCCGACACCATCGTCTTCCACTTCCACACGGACAAGGGAGCCTGTCACGGAAAGGCGAACGGCAACATGTCCGCCCGCAGGCGTGAATTTTACCGCGTTGGAAAGAAGGTTCCAAAACGCCTGTGTCAACCTCGCCGCGTCGCCCATAATGGTGGGATGAGTGGTGGCACGATCGTCGAGAGCCAACGCGATGTTCTTCGATTTTGCCGTAAGCTGGACGTTGTTCATGGCCTCCGAAAGAATGGTGCGGAGGTCAACGGGCACCCCCTCGAGGTCGAGCCTCCCTCCCACGATCCTCGACATTTCCAAAAGGTCGTTGATGAGCCGAAGCTGAGTGTTCGCATTCCGCTCGATGATCTCAAGTGCCCTGTTGAGTTCGTCGGGTTGCTTGATGCCCTCTTTCAAAAGGCCCACCCAACCTAAAATGGGGGTGAGTGGGGAACGGAGTTCATGAGAAAGCACACGGAGAAATTCGTCTTTTGCTCTCACCGTCCGTTCCGCCTGCCCCCGGGCCGATTGTGCATTTTCCAAAACCGTTTCCAGTTTGCGCTGAAGAGCCACGCGTTCGCTCAGGTCACGAAGTGTGAGGGCATAGTGTTTGACGTTCCCGAAGTCATCGCGCGTGGCTACAAGCACGGCCGACATGCGAAGAGGGCGGCCGGAACCATCGAGAAGGGTGCATTCGCCGCGCCAAAAGCCCGTATTGCGCGCGGCTGGAAGGCTTATTTCTTCAAATTCTTTTCTCGATTCGTCTGTCTGGAACGTCCCCAATTGCAACGAGGGCAAGGGCCTGCCGTCGGAAATCCGAAAGAAGGCACGTCCTGCCTTATTCATTTGCACGATGCGTTTTTCATGGTCGGCGATTTTAACGATGTCCGGACTTTCTTCCACGCTGGCAGCAAGAATTTCATTTTCTTTTTGAAATTGTGTCCTCTTTAAAATTTCAGCTTTCAGCGTCGCATTGTACGCTTGCGACGCCACAAGCCTGTCGCGTTCCCGTGCCCGCAAGAAACGTTGCCTGCGCGCCGTCCCAGAAAGAAACAGCGCTAAAAAAACGACGGCGAAAGAGACTCCCGACTCCATCAGTCTTTTTTCGAGCCCGAAAGTCTCTGGGCGAAAAGTCGTCAAGGTCCACGAACGACCCGCGAAAGAAAAAGTCTCGTGCCGTAAGAAACGTTTCTGATCTGCAGGAAACGACGTTCTCTCTTGCACAACCCAGCCAAACTCAGACTTTCGGGCGCGAGAAAGCACGCTTCCATGCATGCTCAGGGGCAATTCGGTCACGTCCGACAGACTGACTTCCAAACCTTCCCGTGCGAGCGCATCGAGCGTGCCAATGAGGGTGTCGTCCATGCGAAGCGCAGCAATCACAATCCCAAGAAAGCCTTCTTCTCCTTCCGCAGTGCCAGGAGAAAGAGACGCCCCTTTGGAAAAAATGGGGTGGTACAGAACGGTACCGAGCTGGACTGTCTTTTCTTGCGCAAGGCGAATGGGGGAGGTGCCAATGGCGCGACGTTCTGCCCGCGCCTTTTGGATGGCGGCCTTCGGCGAATCACGAGAAGGAATGTTGAGGCCAATAGCGCCGAGGTTCGAAACGCGCGGCACCATGAAGGCAATGGGAAGAAACGTCGACTCGTTCTGCAGGGGGGTGCGCAAACCCTCCATGTTCATATTAAAAATCGAGTATGGCTCCTGGGTTTGTGTCGAAACCCACAATTCGAATTCTTGCCGCCGGGACGAAGGCACGAGAGGCGCCCATCCAATGCCTGCCACCCCTTCTCGACCGGCCAGAACCTTCGACGTGAACGTCAAAAATCCTTCATACGTCACGGGCGAACTCGCCTCGTAAAACCCGCTCAAAGCGTTCATGAGCAGAATGTTACGTTCCAAAAGACGCCGGGACGTTTGAATGGTCGAAGCAGACTCCGAGTCCACTGCCGACTCAACCTGGAGACCGCTTGAAACAAAAACAATTCCGGCTGCGAGGGTTGCCAGGATGGCAGCAATGACCCACGTTGGCACAAGCGTGTTCTTTTCTTGAACCGACTCAGCTGTGAGTGAGGAGGGAAGATGGGCCGCATCGGGATCCCCCCCTTCCGGAATGTAAACTTCCATCGCCCTGACCTCGTTCGAAAATGAACTGCGCTCCCTTGAAATCGCGCTCCGTCCGGGTGACCTTCTGTGCTCGAGAATCTCTGCGCAACTTCTTACCGAGTTTTCCTGAAATGCGCCTCTTTTTTGCCAAAAAAGGAAAGCAGCGCAATGAGCCGAGAAGACCCTTCCCGTTTGAACCCGTTTGTTCGATGGACGCTTCTTTGCGTCGTGACCGTCACAAGTTACGTGCTTCTTGGCCGGCTGGTGCTCTTGTACGCGGCTCCCAGCGGATACGCCTCTGCCTTTTTTCCTCCCGCAGGCATCGCGCTCGCACTTCTCGTGGCTGTGGGGGCAAAAGCTTGGCCGCTCGTGGCTGCGGGCTCATTTCTTCTGAATGCGTGGCCGCTTCATCTGAAAATCGTCGAGACGCCCAGTTCACAAACGCTTGTGATAGCGAGCATCATTGCCATAGGAGCCTCGCTGCAAGCCCTCCTTGGCCGTTTCCTTGTCACCCGTGCCATTGGAAAGGAAATTGACCTTCGCACGGAGCGCGATGTTGCCCTGTTTTTTGTCCTCGGTGGTCCTATTGCTTGCCTGGTGAACGCCCTCGTCGGTCCACTTGGCCTCGTGGTTGCAGGAGTGCTGGAATGGAGCGCCTTTTACGACAAGGTTCTCGCCTGGTGGATAGGCGACTCCTTAGGCGTCCTCGTTTTTTCACCTCTCACTTTGCTTTTTCTCGGACAACCCCGGGGCGTGTGGAAGCAACGTCTTTATTCTGTGGGCCTTCCTGTTGCTTTATCGACATTCTTGGCTCTTTGGATTTTTGGCAGTGCGAGTGCTCGCGAGCACGAAAACATCGACAAAGCCTTTCGTGAGCGCGCAGAAAACAGCCGCGTCGCTTTGAAGCGTCGCATGGAATCGAGCCTTCAGCGCCTTCAAGCCTTAGCCGCGCTAGCTCAAGTTGCTGGCGACGCCTTTGATGCGCGCAGTTTTCGCATCGGCGCCGAGGGGGCATTAAAAAATGCGTTTGCCCCCGATCTCATCGCCTGGATTCCCCGTCGTCACCAAGGGGAGCCAGGAAGCTTAGACAAAAAGCCACTGGCCATTGCGGGAGTGTATCCGGAAATCTGGATCGCCCTGACAGGCTCAAGTCTTTCCAACGAGAAAAATGTGGTGTCGGCCTTTGAAAACACGCTGGAAAAAGGGACACCGCAAATTGCAGGGCTTGCCTCATTGCCTCTCGATATTCGTGAACGGCAGGCCCTGCTTTTCTCTGTTCCCTATAGCCCCCCCACCTCCCGTCCTTTGGAAAGCGAGCTCGGCTCGCACGCAGAGGAAACACAGGGGCTCTTCGTGGCCGCTCTCCGTTTCGACAATCTCCTTCTCGATGCCCGCCAGAACGGCGAGCTTCTGACACCCATCGGCGAACTTCGTTTGCGAGGCAGCAACGAAGTCGTCTTTCGGTGGGGTGAGCCAGACGAAAGCGACGAAGGGACTTTAAAGTCGACGCTGCTTGTCGATCAAGGTTCTTTTTCGGTCGACAACTTCACTTTCGACCTCCGCCTTTCGTCCGATCCCAGCCTCATCCTCGTGTCGGGAGACACGCACTGGCGCATCCTTGTTTTGGGCACACTTTTTACGGGACTTTTGGGAGGCTCCCTGCTCGTTATCACGGGAGCGCGAGCACGTGCCGAGAATCTTGCTCAAGAGTTCGAAGTCATTACGGAGGGTGTTCCACAGCTGCTTTGGGCGTCACGTTCTGACGGAAGCGTTTATTTCGTGAACAGACGCTGGCTCGAATACACGGGCCTCACGCTGGAAGAAATGCGCAAAGGGGCTTCCCACCTCCACCCCGACGAAAGGGCCGAGGTCCTTGCCCGTTCCCTCGCAGCACGCAACAACAAAACTTCCCTCGACCTGTTGGCCAGGTTGCGCCGCCGCGACGGTGAGTTCCGTTGGCACAAAATCGTTTCGTATCCAATTCTTATTGACGGCGGTCTGGAGGTGCGTCGCTTTGGAACGTGCACCGACGTGGACGACGAAGTGCTTCGCATCCACGAGCTCGAAGCCGCGCGCAATCTTTTGGAACTCGCGCACGAAGTGGCGGGCGTCGCGGCCTGGGAATTCGACGTTTCAACCCAAAAGCTGATGCGATCGCCCGGCCACGACAAGCTTTATGGCTTTGAAGACCTTTTGCCTACTTGGAAAATCGACAGGATACTTGAACGCATTCACCCTGACGACCGCGACGCCGTGGCAGCGCGTTTGAAAGCATCCCGCACGCCGGGTGCCGACGCGGAAGGCTACGCCATGGACTACCGCGTGGTTCTCCTCAACGGCGAAACGCGATGGATCCATTTCGTCGCGCGTTTCATTCGAAATGAATTTGGGGTGGTGACCCACCACCGTGGGGTTATTGTCGACGTCACTGGCGTCCGACGCACTCAGGAACGGCTCACGGAATCGGAGCTTCGAGGAAAGACAGCTCTCGAGTCGTCTCAGCTCAAGTCGGAATTCGTTGCGATGGTGTCGCACGAATTGCGCACCCCTCTGGGTGGCATCATCGGCCTTTCCGACCTCCTCCTCGCAACCCCATTGGACGAAATGCAGAAAGAACTCGCCCTGAATCTCAAACGCTCGGGAGAGTCTCTTCTTCACATCATTAACGACATCCTCGACATGTCGAAAGTCGAAGCCGGAAAGCTGGAGTTCGAGTCTATCGACTTCGATCTTGCCGATGTGCTCAGAGACCTCAGCAGCCTCATTCTTCTTGCCGCTTCCCAAAAAGGCCTCTCCTTTCGTGTCGAGGCAGCGTCGACACAGGGTCTTCGTCTTCACGGCGACCCCATGCGCCTGCGCCAGATCCTCATGAACTTGCTTTCCAATGCGGTGAAGTTCACGCAAACGGGCGACGTCGCACTGAAAGTCCTCGAAAAGAACCGCTCTGAAGAAAGAGTGGAACTTCAATTCACGGTCACTGACTCCGGCATCGGCATGAGCAAAGAAACTCTCGAAAAGCTTTTTAGGCCTTTTTCCCAGGCCGACAGCAGCATGACGCGGCGCTTTGGAGGCACGGGCCTGGGCCTCTCGATTTCAAAATCTCTGGCCGAGGGCATGGGGGGCAGTGTCCACGTAACAAGCGAACCCGGACAAGGGTCGACGTTCAATGTCGACCTCCCTTTTCAGCTTGCTGCAGAGTCCCTTCCTGAAAAACCAAAGCCTCTGGTGGAAGGGCCTGCTCAGGGCCTTGCCAGCCAAATCGACGCAACGGCACGCGTTTTGGTTGCGGAGGATGTGGAAGTCAACCGCATGGTTATCGGACTCATGCTGAACTCATTGGGGCTGACTCCCACGTTCGCCCTCAACGGCCAAGAGGCTTTGACCGCCCTGGAAACAACCTCCTTCGACCTCGTTCTCATGGACTGCCAAATGCCGGAAAGAGACGGCTACGAAGTCACCCGACGCCTGCGTGCCCACCCTTCCCTTCCTCCGGAGCGAAGGAACGTCCCGGTGATCGCGATGACCGCCAACGCCTTGAGCGGCGACAGGGAGCGGTGCCTGGAGGCAGGCATGAACGATTACGTTTCAAAACCCCTGAGCAAAGAAATTCTTGCCGAGGCCCTCAAACGCTGGATTCCGTCCTTGCACCCGAGGGCATGAGCGACGAGATTGGAGGGAACCCTGCCGAGACGGCAGACGCGCCCGCGCGTGTCCCGCACGCGCTCCCTGAAAGGACTCTTCCCCGATGACGACGAAAAAATCTCCCGCCCCGAGCCACACTTCCTCGAAAACCACCGAGACAACAGCACCCCGAGCACCGAAGGGCAGGTCTGCGGCCTCTCAAAAGTCGACACGGGCCCAGCCCTCAGCTTCAGAGGGAGGACAGCAGGGCCTCAAGGACGGGGCGCCAGAACAGAGCGATGGCATCCGACTCAACGTCTACCTTCAAGAGCAGGGCGCGGCCTCCCGCCGCAAGTCGGACACCATGATTCAGCAGGGCCGTGTGCAGGTAAACGGTGTCGTGGTCACCCAACTCGGCACAAAAATACCCGCAGATTCAGAGGTTAAGCTCGATGGAAAAGTCTTGCGCCCCGCGAGCGGCAAGAAGACGGTTCTCATGCTTCACAAACCCGACCTTTGCCTGACGAGCCGAAGCGACACGCAAGGGCGACGTACGGTGTTCGACCTGCCTGCTCTGAACAAACTCGCCCCGGGCTGCCAGGCGGTTGGTCGCCTCGACTACCGAAGTGAGGGTCTCCTGCTGCTCACAAACGACGGCGACCTCGCCTATGCCCTCACACATCCCCGCTTTTCCGTGGAAAAAACCTACGCCGTTCTGGTGGCCGACTCCGTCAACGCCGAAGACATCGACCGCCTTCGCAAGGGCGTTCAACTCGACGACGGCTTCGCAAAACCCGTGGCCGTGAGGCTGGGAAACAAAGAGCGCCTGGGCGGTTCCCGCGGACAGTGGGTTGAAATCATCGTCGCCGAAGGACGAAACCGGCTCATCCGCCGCATGATGGAAGTTGTGGGTCTTAACGTGATCCGCCTTGTCAGGCTTGCTATCGGCGACCTGCGGCTTCCCGAAAAACTCGGCCCCGGACAAGTTGTCCCTGTGGTGGGAGCAGAGCTTTCCTACCTCAACCGCATAAAGCTCGACATGATTGAAGAACGAGAAAGGCCGCGACCCGCATCGGAACGCCCGTTTCTTTCCGATGCCGACAAGCTCAAACGCAAACTCAAGCGAAAACTTTCGCTCAATGACGCCGAGTATGCCGAGGAGCGTCAGCGGCGATCGGCCGAAGCAGGGTCACACAAAAGAACGCGGCGGGAGTCTTTGGATGCCGACTCTCTTCCGCCCGAGACGCCCCTGACTGTCGACTCCCCCACCTCCGCTGCGGCCGCGGCGTCTGTTCCGAGAGCGAAGGCTCCGAGCCCGCGCGCCACACCTGCCGCTGCAAGGGCCCCATCACGGCCTCAGGCTCCCGCAAAGGACGGCGCAAGGCCACACACTGCCAAGCCCAAGCCTGCCACCGCCAAGCCTGCCACCGCTGCTGCAAGCCCTGAGCCCACTTCCCTAGCCCGCAGACGCGTGCGACGATCGGAAGACGCGGAATCGAAACAAAAGACGCCTCGTGCGCGCGACGTTGCGAGGCGTAAGCAAAAGGGGCGCTGAGTTGACCTACAACGCCGTCGAAACGGGCATGCTCGCGGCACTGTGCGGAGCATTTGCGGTTTGGGAAGGCGCTGTTCTTGGCCGAAAGCCGCTGTCTTTTGAGCCCGAAGCTGTGGTTGGCTCACGGCAACGCGAGGCGACCTGGAACGCCATTGGACTTGTCGCATGCCTTGCTTTTGTCGGGCTCACTCGCGCTCTTTGGAGCCTCGCGCTTTCGAGCGGGGCCAGCGTCAGCCTCCCCTTCAACCTTTCCAACGAACGTTTTTCACTGTGGCGCGCTCTCGGTGCGCTCGTTTTCGTCGACGTGCTTGTTTATTTTATTCACCGCGCCATGCACACATTCCCGGTGTTGTGGCGCACCCACCGCTGGCACCACATGCCCACCCGTCTCACATGGGTGGCCGGATTCCGGGCGAGTCTGACCCAAACGTTTTTATGGACAGCACCTCAATATCTCTTGTTTGTCTTCTTCGACTTTTCTTGGAAAGAACTCGCCGCGGCTACAGCCGTGGGCCTTTGGTTTCAGCTGTGGGAGCACACCCGGAGCCGTTGGGGTCACCGAGGGCTCGAATGGGTGGTGGCCACCCCAGGTTCCCACGCCCACCATCACGCGCTCGTTCCCGTGGGTGCCGGGAATCGAAAATCTGGCTTTGGCTCTACGGGGGTCAATTTTTCGCCTGTTTTCACCCTCTGGGACAGGCTCTTTGGAACCTTTCAAAGTTCCAGAGAGCCTGTCCTCGAAGGAGAAAACCCCACCGACACCCGCGTGCCCCTCGGCGTTGATGGCTTCGAGAACCCTTCAACATCGCAAAGCGTTCGCGCTCTTGTGGGAATCTGAAGGCAGGCTTTTTCTGGCACCCGTTTGGCCGTGGCTTCGTGGGCTCTTCTAAAAAAGGGGTGCCGCTCAATTGCCGTCTTGAAACAAGAAATGTTCGGAAAAGACGTAAACGCCTTTTGTCGGAAAACGAGGGCAAGCGGCGTCTGCAAAACGGAGGTCCAGCTGTGTGTGCGAGCCGTCCGCCAGACGTCCTGCGTATCCAAGCACGGTTCCGGCAGGCAAACGACACTTCTCACTGTCCAAGGCAAGTGCGGAAGAATCGCCGGTGCTCACCTTCAGCCACGTGTCTTGTTTCGCCGTGGCTTGGCCAGGCTTTGCGGGCACACTTGGGGTGGGAGCAGCTGCCGACCCTTCCCTGACACCCGGATGCACGGCATCCACGGCACGTTGGTAGGTTTGCCACAAACGTGAAAGAGGGCTTCCTTGTGAAGCCGGAATGGAAAGGCGCGCACCCAGTGCGAATTCGAACCCTTTTTTTCCGTTGACTCCGGGGACGCAGATGTAGGCCATCAGTGCCTCCTCGCACTTTCCACGAGAGTCACTGCAACCCGAACCGCCTTTGGCGATGGCGTGCCAGCGGCCTGCAGACAGAGCGTCGAGCTGCGTGTGGCGAGGACTCCCCAGATGCCCGTCCTTTTGAAAATTTCGGGGAAGGTCGCGCAGGCCGTCGAACATCATGCCGCCACGTCCCCCTTCGGGATAGTTCCCAAACATCAACGTTTGGACATCTGCTTGCGTCCAACTCACGTCCGCCTCACGCAGGGAGTTGGGGCTGTGGGGCACGTTGTAGTCGACACGGCGCGGCAACACGATGTCGTCACGGA
Organism: Silvanigrellales bacterium; assembly: GCA_020247005.1. Lineage (GTDB taxonomy): Bacteria > Bdellovibrionota_B > Oligoflexia > Silvanigrellales > Silvanigrellaceae > JADCJN01. The sequence continues at coordinate 2,127 of JADCJN010000242.1, read as the reverse complement.
AGTTCACACCCACGCGCTTCATGAATTCCGCGGTCGTGAGCATGGAAAGGGCATTGCCGCCCGCCGAACGGTCGTCAATGCGAAAGCCCTGAGAGTGCCCAGAAGGGCTGGTGAAGTTTACGTCGTACCAGGTTGAATCCCAGCTCGAAACGCCATGGAACCCTCCAAAGGTGTCGTTTTTGCGCCCCAGCCAATGGTGCACCATGTTCGCTGTCATACGTGGGCCCGCGAGGGCTTTGTACCAGCCGCCCATGACGTTCGAGCTTTGATCGTTGACCTCGTCCATATCGTCGCGAATGGAGCCCCCCGGAAAGGTGGCATCGCCCCCCAATTTTCCGCCCGACTCCAGGCGAAGGCGGTGCAAGGCCATTCCTACGCCCATCATTTTCGGCGACGACCAGGTTTCGGAAGGAACGTCCCAATTCTTATTCCCGTAGTAATAGTAATGGGGTTTCCCATTCACGTTGAGAATGTCGATAAGAACCAACGAGTGAAGTTGCCCACCCGAGGCGGCAAGCTCATTCATCATGGTTTCCGTAAAGTAACCGAAGTCGGCCGGAATCCGCTGTTCCCAACCTGAAGAAAGGAAGTCAACTTCACTTGAGCTCTTGTATCGGCGCACTTTGCCACCCACCACACGCTCGGGCGCCGAGGCATTGCCCGTGTCGCAAGTGATGTTTGCTTGAAAATTCGAGGGCAGCGGGCCATTGGCCGGAATGGCCGCGTACACAGGGACAGGGAGAGCGGCCGCGAGGGTTGCGCTCAGGGAACGTGCTTTGAATTTCATCATCCACCTCCGTTTCCCCACTCTGTAGTTCAACGCAGAGTTAGGAACAAGCGAAGGGACCGAACCTGGCCTACGAAAGAGGACTTCAGAAACCTAAAGCAATGGCCGCTGCGAACACCAAGAAAAGTCCACAGGCGATTTTACGCAGGAGAGCAAACGAAACTCGGCGTGTCAGGCGTTCTCCGAAGGCGACGGCAAGTCCGTTGGTGAGCATCATGCCCGCCGTCGTTCCCAATGTGACCCAGACGGGCGAATTGTAACGCGCACCCAGCGCCACGGTGGCAAGTTGGGTTTTGTCGCCCATTTCCGCAAGAAAGAAGGCAACAACGGTGGTCAAAAAGGCCCCACGGGAAGACACCTTCGCGCCTCCTGCCGCCTCATTTTCGTCGAGGGCGTCGGGCACAAGGATCCACAGCCCGAACGCCGCGAAAGTGGCCGCGAGGATGTAACGGAGCGCCAGAGGCGAAACGTAAGAAGCCACCACACCTCCGAGGGCGGTGGCCAAAGCATGGTTGAGCAGCGTCGCCACGAAAATACCCGCGAGCACAACCCACGGCTTGCGGAACCTGGAAGCGAGCACGAACGCAAGGAGCTGCGTTTTGTCGCCCATTTCGCTGAGCGCCACCAACAAAAACGACTGAAAAAAAGCGTCCAAGGAAAAACCCCTTCCTTTCGAGGCCGCGGGCTTCCCTGTTTCCTTCCTTCACGCGACAAAGCCTGCCGCGCTCCGCACAGAAAACGAGACGCCACGGCCAGATGAGCGCACGGTGGGTCACCGCGCACCCTCTGCGCGCGGCACTCCAGCACATACAAACAAGCCGTGGTTCGTCTCGTCGAGTGAAGAGGGGCTCTGCGCCCTCGCAACACCGCGCGCTCCGGGGTTCATGCTTTCTTCGCGAAAGCGTGCTCCCAGTCTGTCGAAACGCGCTTTCCGGGGAACCGAGCGGCGGGACTCAAAAACCCTTGCGACGCCACAAGCCACCGAAAATGACTACTCCCTCACCAACACCTCTGAGCTTGAACCGATGTCAATCTCTTTTCAAGTGCCTCGCCCCCATGTCAGGAAAGGCCCATGATCTTGTCTTGGAGAGCTTTGGGGAGCGGCTGGTAGTGAGAAAATTGCATGGTGGAACTCGCGCGTCCTTGGCTCATGGAGCGGATGTCGGTCTCGTATCCGAACAGCTCCGAAAGGGGAATTTGCGCATGAACAACCTGCAGGTGTCCGCGTGAATCGAGGTTGTTCACATGCCCTCGACGGCTCGCGACGTTGCTCACAATGGTGCCGCTCGACTCCGGAGGCACGACCACTTCCACTTTCATCACCGGCTCCATGAGAATCG
>JADCJN010000241.1 GCA_020247005.1 Silvanigrellales bacterium | reverse complement strand
CTTGCTCAACGCGTTCCTCGGCAAGAACAGCGAGGTTGGGTACGATGGGGGCGCGCACCGTAAAGCCAAGAAGCAGAAAGACAGGAAGGAAAAACAGGGCAAGCGAGAGCACTTTCGAGCGTGCTCTCGCACGCTCGTACAGCGCCACCGAAAGAAGAGGCGTCCACAAAAGCCCAACAAGGCCCCCCATCAGGAAGGCATCCAGACCCGCCAGCACACCGAGGAGCAGACACACTCCCACCACACCACACAGCAGAAGCACCGCCGTCCGGAGGCGAAGGGCCGCCGCCACCTGCGCAGCGTGAAAAACCGCAAGCGGAATGATGAGAGCCACAAAGCTTACAGCGATGAGGAGCCCAGAGAAGGCAATGCCCGCGGTGGCATCGGAGCGTCCGTCAGGACGATCTCCACGCACCCGGAAGGGCCTTGGGGCGCGAGGGAGATTCACTCCGAGTCCTGACGAGGACCGCGGCGTGCCGACATGGAGTCGCCGTCTGCGCGGTCGCGCATGGCTTCAGCGGCGCGTTGCGCAGCAGCTTCCGCAAGTTTCTGGAGTTCTACTTTACGGCTCTCGACGTCAACGGAATCGTTGAGCTTCACCGCCAGAGAGCGGAGCACGTTTTCGTCGAGCTTCAACACGCGATCGAGCTCGCGGATATTGGTTTGGGTCGTCGCGACGTCGTAAACAAAGTAGGAGCCACGCGTCACCTTACGGATAGGGTACGCAAGCTTGCGCACGCCCCACGTGTCTTTCTTGATGATTTGACCGCCTTCGGTTCCAATAATACTCTCCCACTTGCCGATCATTTTGGTGAGCTCGGCTTCGGGGAGATCGGGTTTGACGATTATCATCGCTTCGTATTCACGCATTCAGAATGCTCCTCGTGGACCAAATAAAGAATTGAGCCCCCAACGCGTGGGAGCAAGGAGTCGGCTTAGGCCTGCCCGTATATCCGTAAAGGGTGGGCTTGGCAAGGCTTCCCTCTCAGGGCTTCGCCGGGGGCTTCGCCAAGCCGTCGCCTCGACCGTAGGGTTTGGGCTTGTTCTTATCGGGAACGGAGAATGCGCAGCGCTCGCGTCTGCCAGCTCCTCACCCGCCCATTCCAGAGTTTTTACGCTCTACCCTGAGGAAGACCTTGTTTTTTCTGCACCTTCCCTCCCAAACGGGAGACGAGACGGTGCCATGACGGTGTCGCGCACCACCCTCGCCCTCGGCGAAGGCCGTTGTGCGGCCCTTCTGTCTCACTTCCCGCTGGCCTACCTGACCTTACAGGCGGGTGCGTCGTGCGCCGTCCAAACGGGCCTTCGCAACGCCTTGGCGGTTGAGATCCTGCTAGAAGGCGCCTACCGAGCCAGCGCAAACACGAAATCGGTGCGTCCAGGAGGTCTGGTGCTTCTTCGACACACCTTCGACTTGTTGGAATCGGGCGACACTCGCCTCCGCACCACGGCCTCCCTTTCCTACAAATTTGTCCCTCGCGAGTCCGACGACTCCCAAGAAGAGTACGCGCAACCAAAATACAATCCGTTCTACACTCAGCGCTGGGCCGATGTGCTGGAATCCCGAGTCGCCTTCGGCATTCTTCTCTCGACACCCTGGCGTGGTGCGCTCGATGGGTTCGCCGCACACGCCCAGTATCTTGAAACCCTCCCACTTGCACTCCGGAGGGTCGGCGGCCTCGCCGATTCGGCGTCCGTCCAGTACAAACAGTTGACCGTGGACGCGCGAACGCGCGTGGCCACGTTCTCTTTCGGCGACTTGTTCCTTGGTGGAGGCCTCGGCTATGCGGTTCTTACGTTCGATGGCATCCGCGCCGGCCTGCCCCTTCCTTCGCTTGCAGCGGGACTTCTTTGGTAGCCTGCTCATTCTCCTTCTGACTGTTCTCTTCGCCGTCGCCTGTCGGGTCGAAAGTGTCCGTTCCCTGACGAGGGAAGACTCGTCCCGCGACGCTCTTTTTTTTGCCACATCGGACCCCACGCGCAGAGGCTCACTGGCCTCGCCCCTGTCCTTCGCAATGGCGTTTGAAAGCATCGAGCCTCCGCGTCCCACAAGCCTTGCGGGGTTTGGTGGCGGTGCAAGACGACTTCTGCCGCCAAATTATGCCGGTGCCGACGGATATTTCACCTATTGCCTTCCCTACAAAGACGTCGACTTGGCGCCACGCGTCAAAGTGCTTCTGTGGCAAGGGAACGATCCCAAAGGCGTGGTCGACACCTTTGCCATCATCGCAATTGATGTCGTTGCCGTTCCGAGCGATGTCACCCGAAAAATCATCTCTTTTCTGGCCGAGAACCACCCGACACTGCGGCTCGACCACGGCAATCTTCAAGTCGTGGCGTCTCACACCCATGCAGGGCCTGCAGGACTCACCGAAAACCCTTTCTGGAGCGTGTTCGCCTGCGACAGGTACTCGAGCGCGTATTGGGCGTATTTCGAAACACAGGTTGCGCAAGCTTTCGCTGCTGCGCTGGCCTCAAAACGCCCCATCACCGAGGTGACCAGGCGCACAACGGACCTCCCCGGTTTCAACACGTCGCGCTTCAAAGGCATGGAAGTCGATGACAGGCTTCTCTCCTTCTCGTTTTCGCAAAAGCCTGTGTCCGCCAAGCTTGGCTCGCGCCAGGGGGAACCTTGTTTGCAGGTCTTCGCGGCGCACCCCACGTACTTTGGACAAACACAGCTCACCCTCTCGTCGGATCTTGTTGGACACGTGGAACGAGAACTTGTCCGCGTGAACCGGGGAGCACCGTGCGTCTTTTTGAACGGAGCGGTGGGAAATGCCGACGCGACCACTGGCGACGGACTCGACGACTACGCCCAAAGGTTCGCGGAAATTGCCTTCAACCCCGAAAAAGGAACATGGACCAGCGCAGGTGCGGGCTTGGAATTCGGTGCTCGGATTCTCGATCTTCCCACTCCGAAACCGAACTTGAAAGCCTGCGGCGTTCCTCCCATCGACGCCTTCGTGTCGGCACGCATTCTGGGCAACTTACCGCCCCGCACAAAAATCGCTTATGCCCGCTTGGGCAAAACCCTGTTTGTGTTTTACCCGGGCGAGCCTGTGAAAACGGTTTCTGACGCGCTGCAAAAAGCCATCCTCGCCGCCCGCAAAGACGTCGATGTCGTGCAGGTTCTGGGCGTTTCAAACGACTACCTTGGTTATGTTGTCGACTCTGACGACTTCGACACCCAGACGCTGGAGTCTTGCTCGACTTTGTATGGCCGCCGCATTGCCGACACACTCCGCAACGCTGTTGTCGCGCTCGTCACTCAACCCGGCATGGCGCCCTGACCCATGAACACATCATTTCGCTTTTTTCTTTTTTTGGTTTTTTTCATCCAATCCGCAAGTTCTTCTCACGAAGCGCTGCCTGCACCTCCTCACAACCCACTTGTGGAGTCGAGGTTCGACTTCGGTCTCGCCACCATTCGCGCGCCCATGCGGCCAGAATTCAAAGCTGCAACCAGGCAGGGTGAGGCCACACTGAGAAACACGGAGTCGGTTTATACAGCCATGTTCGCACGAACTCGGTGGATGGTACCTTTCCAAGCAGAGGCCTTTACCGTGAGCGGCGGATTTTCGCTTGCCCTTTTCCCCGGCAACGCAAGCTTGGTTCTTGCTCCTGCTCGCGGCCCCGACGGACGTTACTTAAGCCAATACGCGTTTCACACTCGCATCGAATCCGAATGGAACGATTTCGTGTTTGCGACGGGCCTTTCTATGACCATGAACCGCATGGATTATGTGGAACTCGCCATCGAATCCATTGAGCCTCAGCTTGAGGTCGAGGCCCGAGGCACTTTTCGCGAGTGGTCGGTTTTGCGCGACACGCTTTCTCCTGAAATTCAATTCTCAGCGCGAGCAGGCCCTTTTGCATCGACTTGGCGTGTGCGACAGAACGACACAGTCGCGCCCGAAAACGAGGCTCCCTTTGGGGTCGGCAAAAACGGAAAGGGAACGGTTTACGCCGCAGAAGCGGCCCTTGGCGTGCACGTGACGTCGGAGGTCGTGCGAAAACGGCGCATTTTGCGCGAGGGCGTCATTGTCGTCGGGGCTCTTTACGAGACACGCGAATATTCAGACTTTCTGACAAAACGGGAGGACGACGGTCGGGAGTCGCCATTCTTAGGTGCTAAAGGGGAAGTGCTCGCGTGGTTCCTCAGCATCCAGGGGTTTTTGCCGTGAATACCCTCGTCCTGGTGCTGGGCCTCATTGCAGCCTTAGGCCCCTTGTCCATTGACATGTACCTGCCTGTGTTGCCGAGCATCGCGTCTTCCTTGAACACTCCTGAGTCGGCCGTGCAACTCTCGCTCGCAGCCTACTTTCTCGGATTGTCATTGGGGCAGCTCGTTTACGGTCCGCTCTCCGACACACTGGGACGACGCAAGCCCCTTCTGGCCGGACTTGCACTCTACGTTGTGGCTTCGCTCGGCTGTGCCTGGGCGCCCACCATTGAAACCCTCATCGCATTTCGTTTTATTCAAGCTCTCGGCGGTTGCGCGGGGGTGGTGATCTCGCGAGCCATTGTGCGAGACCTCTTCACACAACAAGAAGCGGCCCGCGTCTTTTCGAGGCTCATGCTGATTATGGGAGCGGCTCCTATCATCGCCCCCTTGCTCGGCAGCGCTCTTGTGGCTTGGAATCCCGCAGGTGCCGGGTGGCGATCCCTTTTCGTTGTCCTTGCGGGTGTTGGCTTGGTTACCTTCGTTTGTTCCGCAAAGCTCATTCAAGAAACACTGCGAAAAGAATTTTTTTCGGAGAATGAGCGCGGAGTCCCCGAGAAACGGAGCCTGCTTGCCACCTATGTTTCTCTTGCCCGCGACCGCACTTTTATGGCCTACGCACTGGCGGGGGGGCTCGCGCAAGCAGGCATGTTTGCTTACATCACAGGTTCACCCTTCGTTTTCATGAATCATTTCCAATTCGGCGCCACCGCTTATGCGTGGCTTTTTGGAGCCAACGCCTTGGGACTCATCTCGGCCTCTCAGTGGAACAGCAGACTGCTGCGCACGAACTCTTCAGAAAGAATTTTGGGCGGGGCGCTCGTCGGTTTGGCCACTGCAGGCGCTGCTCTGGTGATTGTGTCGTTCTGCAACGCATCAGCGCTCGTCCTTGCCGTTCCTTTGTTCCTTTTCGTCGCCACACTCGGCCTGACATTTCCCAATGCCGCCGCCTGCGCGCTGGCAAACCAAGGGCACAGGGCAGGCAGTGCATCTGCCCTCTTGGGAACTCTGCAGTTCGTTATCGCCTCTCTCGCGTCTGGCGCCGTCAGCGCACTCCGGGAGGGCTCTTCTCGAGGCATGGCGGCAGTCATTGGCACGTGCGGACTGCTGGCACTGGCGACGTTTTTCATTGGAAGACCCCAGACAAGGAAGTACGTTAGGCCCCATTTATAAATGTCTGTGAGCGGTTGGGCCGTTTTACGTTTTCTCAAGAGGCTGCCCTTCCCTGCAGATTGGCTGCGATGCCCTGGATGAAGTGGATCTCCTGGAGCCGTCTTTTCACCCTCTCACGTAGGACGAACGGATTCAGGGTGATTTTTTTCTCTATCAGACCAGCTT